>JBJYWH010000172.1:0-11058 GCA_046259355.1 Anaerolineales bacterium | reverse complement strand
CCTGGCTCGATCGCTGGGACCGAGTCGACCGCCGGGAGCTTCCCATTGGCCTGCCTTCCGCCGATTACACCGGCACCGAGTACGGTGCGATCGTGTATGGGCGCGGACCGCTCTTCATCGAAGCCCTGGCAGAGTTCATGGGGCAGGACGCGTTTGCTGAATTCCTGAAAGCCTATGTTGGAGAGCTGCGCTGGAAAATCAGCTCATCGACGGATTTCCTGCGCCTGGCGGAGTCGACCTGCGGCTGCGACCTGGAACCGCTGATGGCAGCCTGGGTTTTCCCCCCATAAAACAGCCTCACGCTCCGGCCCTATCGGGCAGTTAACGATGAAGGATCCGCAGCCTGATCCAGCGGATCCTTCGTCATCCCTGTTGAGAGATTGGACGTCGAGTTAGTTCGGCAACGCCACGCCGGCGATGTCCAGCACCTCTTCCAGCAGGCGGCGCAGATAGGGTTCGGGCAGCGCACCCACCTGCTCCCGCACCAGCTCGCCGGCATTGAAGGCCAGCAGGGTCGGAATCCCCTGCACACCGTAGTGCATCGCCCAGCGCGGGTTCTCGTCAGTGTTCACCTTGACGAAATGCACCCTTCCGGCGTATTCCTCCGCCAAGGCATCGAGGAGCGGAGCGACCATCCGGCACGGGCCACACCAGGGTGCCCAGAAGTCGACCAGCACAGGCAGGTCCGACTGCAGGACGCTGTGCTCAAATTCGTCATCGGTGATGTGTACCGGCGCGTGGGTCATGGTTTGAACTCCTCCTCATCCATCGGCTTTAAAACGCTGCACGAATGAAAACAATCTTGCTCCGCGGGTTGCCGGCTGACCACAGCCCGCCAGCAACCCGGCCTGTACTCTTGGACGCGGAGTGCGCTGGAAAGGTTACATCGTATCGAGAAGGGGTCCGGCAAGGCCTGAGCCTCCTCCACGCTTCGAACCAGAAATCACGCCTGAGAACCTCCCCTGTCTGGCGTACCAGTTGACTCACAGGGGGAAATCCCCTACAATGTTGTTACTTGTAATAACAGGATATCATCCTGTAATTACATTATGAACGGAATCGCGGAAGGACCCATGGTGACAACTTCCCGATCATCAATTTCTAGGCCTGGACCGAGGATCGACCGCTCCTCGGCTCTTCCCTATTATGTGCAGCTCAAGGAAGCGCTGACGGAAGGCATCCGCAGCGGGCGCTGGAAGCCCGGCGAACGGCTGCCGAGCGAACCCGAATTATGCCAAAGCTTCGACGTCAGCCGGACGGTCGTCCGGCAGGCGCTGCAGGACCTGGTCTATGAGGGCGTGGTCGTTCGCGAAAAAGGCCGCGGCACATTTGTGGCCGAGGCCAAGATCAGCAGCACCAGCCTGGTCCATTCGCTGATTGGTTTCCACCAGGATATGGCCGAACGCGGTTTCGAACCGTACTCGAAAGTACTGGAGCAGGTGATGATGCCGGCCACCCTGCAGGTCGCCCGTTATCTCCACCTCGAGGAACTCAATCCGGTGATCAAGCTCGAACGGCTGCGTTTCATCCATGAGGATCCGATCGTACTGGTCACTTCCTATTTGCCCTACGAGATCTGCCCCCTGGCGGTCACGGCGGATTTCACCCGCCAATCACTGTATGCATTTCTAGCCGAGACCTACGCCATCGCGCTCTCGCGCGGCCGGCGGCGGATCGAGGCCACGGTCGCGAACGAGGAATTAGCGGAGCTCTTTCGAATCGAACCGGGAGCGCCGCTGCTGCGCATGGAGAGCGTGACCTTTTCCGAGCATGACCGCCCAATCGAGTATTTCGTTGGATTCTTTCGTGGGGACCGCTCGCGCTTCGAGGTGGAAGTGCTGCGGTTCGGGACGAAGAGCGACCCGTCCCACCTTGACCCGCTGCAGATGGACGAGGACTGGCTGGCGAGGTGAGATTGAGGCCGGTCGATCCTCGCATGGAACGGAGCTTACGACGTGCCGGACGAAAATAGCATTCGCCGCATGGTTCGAAAGGTCGTGTACCGCACGCTGGGATTGAGTGGGGATCGTGAGCGTCGCGTCCAGCGGCCGCTCGTGACCGAACTCGATGTCCGCGATCTTGCGGTAGGCGCCGAACTGCCGATTCCGGAACATGCGCTCATCACGCCGCTTGCTCGCCAGATCGCGATGGAACGCAAAGTCCGTTTCATCTCAAAAGCTGACCCGGCGGCTCCGGCCGCCTCCCTGGCACCAACCTCCACGGGAACGCCGGCCGCGCGGGCCGGGAGCGTGGTTGCGATCGGGGCCGATCACGGTGGCTACGCCCTGAAGAACGACCTGATTGCCCTGCTGCATGCATGGGGCTACCAGGTCACGGACTGCGGCACAAACAGCACCGAATCGGTCGATTACCCGGATTTCGCGCTCGCGGTTGCCCAGCTGGTAGCCGGTGGTGCCGCCTGGCGCGGGGTGCTGATCGACGGGGCTGGCATCGGGTCCTGCATGGCTGCGAATAAGGTCCCGGGCGTTCTGGCGGCGATGTGCTACGACCAGGCCACCGCCCACAACAGCCGCGAGCACAACAACGCCAACGTGCTGACGCTCGGCGCCGGCATGATCGGCGCCAACGTGGCGCAGCAGATTCTAAAGACATTCCTCGAAACCGAGTTTGCCGGTGGACGCCATGCCCGCCGGGTGGATAAGATACTCGCCATCGAGCGCCGTTATCTGCGGCCCTGATAGCCGCGCTGCGAGAACAGGTGAACATGAAAGAAATCGATCAGGCAACTCTGGAACGGATCATCGAGCAGATCACCAAGCAGGTGCTGATTCTGCTGCAGGACGACAGCTTCGCCCCGGCAGGATCCGCCGATACCGCGCGCACCATTACAATGTCGGCGCACGAATTCATGAACCACGTCCAGCCGGTGATCAAAGCGGGCGCCGACCGGGTCGCCAGTACGCTCGGTATGGCTCCCGCCGACCAGGCTTTGAGCCACATGATCGACCACACCTTGCTCAAGCCGGATGCCACCCACGATCAGATCGCCCAGCTTTGCTATGAAGCCCGGAAATTCCACTTCGCTTCCGTCTGCGTGAACCCGACCAACGTGGCGCTGTGCTCTGAACTGCTGAAGGGCAGCGACGTGCTGGTGTGCACCGTCGTCGGCTTTCCGCTCGGCGCGACGCCGACCGAGGTGAAGGTATTCGAAACCCAGCAGGCGATACGCGAAGGCGCGACCGAAGTCGACATGGTAATCAACGTCGGCGCGCTCAAATCGAAAGATTACGAGCTGGTGGAGGAAGACATCGCCTCCGTGGCACGTGTGTGCCATGCCCACAACGCCCTTCTGAAAGTGATTATCGAAGCTGCCCTGCTGACAAACGAGGAGAAAGTCGCCGCCTGCCAGCTGGCGAAAGTCGCCGGGGCCGATTTTGTCAAAACCTCGACCGGCTTCGGCCCGGGCGGCGCGACGCCGGAAGACGTTACGCTCATGCGGCGCGTGGTTGGCCCGAACATCGGTGTGAAAGCTGCCGGCGGCATCCGCACGTATGAAGATGCCCAGAAGATGATCAAGGCCGGTGCAACCCGTATCGGCGCCAGCGCAAGTGTCAAGATTATCGGGGGCGCGGAAGCGGCCTGACGAAGGAGAGCATCCATGACCGTAGAGCTTCGCACGTATTGTTTTCTCGACAGCCTGCAGCCGCAGCACGCCGCGTACCTGGGCACCGTCGCCCGCGGCTTTCTCCCGCTGCCGCATGATGCCTCGCTCTGGGTCGAGATTTCCCCCGGGATCGAGATCAACCGCATCACCGACATCGCTCTCAAGTCCACGCGCGTGCGGCCCGGAATGCAGATCGTCGAGCGGCTTTTCGGCCTGCTGGAAGTGCACCATGAAGACCAGGCCGAGGTGCGGGCTGCCGGCGCGGCGATTCTGGAGGCCCTGGAGGTGAAGGAGAGTGACCGGCTAAAACCGCGCATCGCATCGAGCCAGATCATCCGCTTCGTCGATGCCCACCAGGTGCAGCTCGTCAACCGCATGCGCTACGGCCACATGCTCCTGGCCGGCCAGACGCTGTACGTGCTGGAAGTCGAACCGGCCGGCTACGCCGCCCTGGCCGCCAACGAAGCGGAGAAGGCCGCCCACATCAACATCCTGGATGTGCGCGCCTTCGGCAGCTTCGGCCGGGTGTACCTGGGTGGCGAGGAACGCGACATTATGGCCGGATACGGCGCGGCGGTCGCCGCCATTGAAGGCGTGCAGGGCCGTGAAAAAGAGGACGCGCGCCGCGAGTAGAGCCGGCAGTATGAATCGCCTCCCGCAACGGATGCGGGCGGCGAACGGCAATTATCCGTAGCAGGATCAAATCTGTCCTCAGGAGGACAAAATGGCTGAAGAATATGGTATGACCGAAGCGCTTGGCATGATCGAGACCCGCAGCTACCCCGCCATGGTCGAGGCGGCGGATGCGATGGTCAAGGCAGCCAAGGTCGAACTCGTCTCCTACGAGAAGACAGGCGGCGGGTTCGTCACAGCGGTCGTGCGCGGCGACGTTGCTGCCGTCAAGGCAGCCGTCGAAGCCGGAGCCCGTGGAGCCGAGAAGGTCGGCGAAGTCACAGCGATCCACGTGATCCCGCGCCCGCACAGCAATGTGGACCGCACACTGCCGCTGGGTCGCCAGCCCGCTGAAGGCTGATCGGTCGTATCGTAGGGGTTCCCCCGGTCAGGTGCTGCGATGTGCCTGACCGGGATGACCCAAGCTGAATGGGTCCACTGGCGAACCCGCTGCGGGGACGATCGTGCGACGAATGAGGCCCGACCGCTGCTGGAAGCTGCGCGGCGAAGGAGGCTAGCATGCTGCTGGGGAAAGTTGTTGGAACCCTGGTCGCAACACGAAAAGAAGAGAGCCTGGAGGGGCTGAAATTTCTGGTCCTGAAACAGCTCGATCTCGAAGGCAAGGAGACGGGAGGCTACCGGGTCGCGGCAGATGCTGTTGGAGCCGGCCTGGGTGAGGTCGTGCTCTTCGCGACCGGCAGCGCCGCCCGTCAGACAAAGTTCACCGACAAACGTCCCTGCGATGGCGTCATCATGGCCATCGTCGATGTACTCGAGGTCGATGGACGGATCACGTACAACAAAGCTGAGGCCGAATAATGTTGGATGATTCCCGGATCGATGCGATCGTCCAGCAGGTCATGTCGGAGCTGCGGCAGGGAGAGCGTGTGCGTCACGGTCCGCTGCCGGAGACCGGCACCACACCGCCCCCCACCCCCTCCCTTCCGCCTGCTGTGACGCAAGGCGACAACCTCTTCTCACGAGTCGATGAAGCCGTGGCCGCGGCCCGGACGGCGTTCAATCAACTGCACGACATGCCGCTGGCGCTGCGCGAGCAGATGATCTCCCATATCCGCCGCACGATGCGCGAAAACGCGCAGCTGCTGGCCTATGAAGCCCGGCAGGAAACGGGCATGGGCCGCTACGAGGATAAGATCGAGAAAAACCTGCTCAACGCCAACAAAGCCCCGGGGACAGAATTTCTCGATCCGACCGCCTGGACAGGGGACGGCGGCATGACGCTGGTCGAGTATGCGCCCTACGGGGTGATCGGTTCGATGATCCCCAGCACCAACCCGACCTCGACTGTGATCTGCAACGGGATCAACATGATCGCCGTGGGCAACGCCGTTGTATTCAACGCCCACCCCGGCGCGAAATCCTGCTCCAACCGTACGATCAAGCTCATGGACCAGGCGATTCGCGAAGCCGGCGGCCCGGCCAACCTGGTTGTCGGGCTGGCCGAACCGACGATCGAAACCGCCCAGCAGGTCATGCAGCATGGTGATATCAACCTGCTGACCGTTACGGGCGGCATCGGCGTGGTGCGGGCGGCGATGCAGTCCGGCAAGCGGGCGGTATGCGCCGGACCGGGCAACCCACCGGTCGTGGTCGATGAGACCGCCGATATCGAACAGGCCGGGCGCGACATCGTGCGCGGGGCTTCGTTCGACAACAACATCATATGCATCGATGAGAAGGAAGTCTATGTCGTCCACAGCGTGGCGGACGACCTGAAGCGCGCGATGGCTCACCATGGGGCGTACGAGATCGACACCGGGCAGCTGGAGAAGCTGATGCGCTCGATCTTCGCCGAACCGCCCCAGGCCGGCAAGCACGGCGTCATGAACAAGGATTTCATCGGCAAGAACGCCAACGTGCTGCTGAACGAGATCGGGATCAGCGTCGGCGATGAGGTGCGGCTGGTGCTGGTGGAGGTTCCGGCCGACCACCCGCTGGTCTTCTCGGAACAGATGATGCCGATCCTGCCGCTGGTGCGCGTTCACGATGCCGATGAAGGCATCGACCGGGCGAAGATCGCGGAGCACGGTTTCCGCCACACCGCGGTGATGCACTCCAAGAATCTCGATCATTTGAGCCGCATGGCTCGCGAGATGGACTGCAGCATTTTCATCAAGAACGGCCCCTCCTTTGCAGGGCTGGGGTACGGCGGCGAGGGTTTCTGCTCCTTTACCATCGCCAGCCCGACCGGCGAGGGGATAACCAACCCGATCAGCTTCAGCCGCATTCGACGGTGCGTGCTGAAAGACTCATTCCGGATCGTATGACGATGGCAGAACATCCTGTTTTTGAGGGCATGATGGAGCCGGCGCTGGCGCTGGTTGAGTTCAGCAGCATCGCCTCCGGCATCGAATCAGCCGATGCGATGGTCAAGCGCGCCCCGATCAAGATCATTCGCAGCGGGACGGTCCAGCCTGGCAAGTATCTGGTGCTGATCGGCGGCGAGGTCGCCGACGTGGAGGAATCGCTGGCCGCCGGCCGGCTGGTCGGTGGAAGCCGGGTGGTGGATACCGTTTTTCTGCCGCGCGTACACGTGGATGTGGTCGAAGCCCTGGCCGGGGGACGCACCCCCGAGCCGGAAGATTCGGTCGGCGTGATCGAAACGACTACCGTGGCAGCCGCGATCCACGCCGCCGATGCCGGCGTGAAAGGCGCCGAGGTCAGGCTGCTGGAAGTTCGGCTGGCGGATGGCCTGGGTGGTAAAGGCATCGTGCTCTTTTCGGGGCTGGTCGCCGATGTCGAAGCGGCGGTCGAAATTGGCGTGGGCGTGCTCGAACGCCCGGATCTGCTCGTCCGGCAGGTCGTGATCCCACAGCTGCACGCCGCCATGTGGGACAACCTCGGCGCGGCCACCCGCTTCTCTGCGCGCGTGAGGCATGAGCCATGAAGTTCGCCCGCGTGATCGGAACGGTCGTCGCTACCCGCAAGTATGAAGGCATGGAGGGCATCAAGTTCCTCGTCGTGCAGCCGCTCGATGAGGATCGCAAGCCGAAGGGCCGGCCGCAGATCGCAGCCGATGCAACCGCCCAGGCTGGACCGGGTGAGCTGGTCTTCATGGTCGCCAGCCGGGAGGGCGCCCAGGCGCTGCCCGAAGTCTTCGTGCCGGTCGACCTGGCGATCACGGGCATCGTGGACGAGGTCGAAGTCGATACCAGCAGGCGGCGGGACAAACCGACGGCGAACTGGATCAAACTGGGCGAGGTCGACTGATGTATATCGGGAAGGTGATCGGCACGGTCGTGGCGACAATCAAGATTTCACACCTCGAACGCCGCAAGCTGCTGCTGGTGGATCAGCTCGACCTGGATGGCCAGGAAACCGGCGAATATGATATCGCCGTCGACACCTGCCAGGCCGGTCCCGGCGATACGGTGCTGGTGATCGACGAAGGCAACGGTGCCCGCCAGGTTCTGAATCTCGACCCCGGCGCGGTGCGGGCGGTGATTGTCGGCGTCGTGGATGAAGTCGCCGTCCGGTCCTGATCCCACCGCAATCCTGGAATGAAAGAAGCCCCGCAGCGGGGCTTTTTTCATCGAGTGCCCGTGTTCGGCGTCAGGGGATGGCTGCCTGAACCAGGTCGACGAAGCTTTCCTTCAAGGACGCTCCACCCACCAGCGCCCCGTCGATCTCCGGCATGGCCATGAATTCGGCGATGTTCTCGTGCGTCACGCTGCCGCCGTACTGAACCCGCACCTGTTCCGCGATTCCCTGGCCGAACTGCTCGGCGATCGTGCCGCGCACCGTCAGGCCGATCACACGGTTCGCCTCCGCCGCAGTAGCAGGCTGACCGCTGCCGATCGCCCAGATCGGCTCGTAGGCGAAGACCACCTTCGCCACCTGCTCAGCCTGCAGACCGGCCAGCGCGGCGGCGACCTGGGAAGAAACCCAGCTGTGAGTCTCGCCAGCATCGCGCGTCTCGGCTGCTTCGCCTACGCAGATGATCGGCGTCAGTCCGTGAGCCAGTGCCGCCGCAACCTTGCGCTGAATGGCGGCGTCTGAATCGGCTTGCGAATCCTGGGCTCGCCGTTCCGAGTGGCCCAGGATCACATACTGGCAGATATCGACCAGCATCTCGGGCGAAATTTCCCCGGTATGGGCGCCCTTCTCCTCCCAGTGCATGTTCTGTGCGCCGAGGCCGATCTCGGTGGCACCAAGTACATCCACCAGCGCGTTGAGCACGGTAAACGGCGGGCAGATCACCCGCTCAATGCCCTTGCAGTTGTTCAAAGGCGTCCGGATTTTCCGCACGAAGGCCGTCGCCTGCTCCACCCGGCCGAAATTCATCTTCCAGTTGCCGGCGATGATCGATGTCCGCATGATTGCTCCTTCCATCCTCCGCGATACGGTGATGCTGTCCCTGCAATGATAATCCAAAGCCGACTCGATGACGACCCGCAGCAAGCCGAAAAGAGATCCGGAAAGCCGCGTGATGCCTGATTAGGATATACTTTGTCTTAATACGATGTCGAAACTCCTCTTTGCTTCATGCCAGGCACCCAATGCCGATGAATTCATGCACGACGTCATTCGCTTTGTACAGCGGTCAACGGAGATCGACATGGAGTTCGTGGACCGGCTGAGCTGGCAGGAGCGGGAGGCCGCGCTCGATCGCGGCGAGATCCACCTGGCCTGGATTTGTGGGCTGCCGTACGTGCAGAGAGCTGATGCCCGGCCGGCTAAGGTGACACTGCTGGCCGCTCCCGTCATGGCTGGCGGCCGCTACCAGGCACGCCCGGTCTACTTTTCCGACGTCATCGTCCGGAGATCATCGGGTCTTCGCCGGTTCGCAGATCTCGCCAACACGGTCTGGGGCTACAACGAGCCCCATTCTCATTCCGGATACAATCTCGTCCGGTACGAGCTGGCACGGCGCGGCCTGGATGGGACCTATTTCGGCCGGGTCATTCAAATCGGCAGCCATCAAGAGGCGATCGAGGCGATACGGATCGGCGCCATTGATGCGGCGGCGATCGACAGCACGGTCTTCGAAACTGAGATTCAGCATCGACCTGCCCTCGCAGCAGAACTGCGGGTGATCGAAACCTTCGGCCCCAGTCCGATCCCGCCCCTTGTCGCCACGCCCCTGCTGCCGCAAGGCCTGATGGATTCAATCCGTCATGCGCTGCTGGCGATGGATCGCTCGCAGCTCGGCCGCGCCCTGCTCGAGCGGCACCAGGCAGCCCGCTTCGCGGCCGTGGAGGATGATGACTACAACCCGATCCGCGAGATGGCGAAGATTGCAGAAACGGTTAATCTATAATCGGTGCTCCATGGGAGCTCGGAAGAAATCTGTGCCCTGAGGGGAATGGAGGCAGCGCCGGACCGACATGGACGAAATCGAGCAGATCGAGCTGGAGATCCTTTCCCGAGCGCACTCTCTGGCCGTGGTGGGCCTTTCCTCCAGCCCGGCCCGGGCGGGGTTTTATGTTCCCGCTTACATGCAGCGCGCCGGGTACACGATCGTGCCGGTGAACCCTCAACTCGTGGAAGCCCTCGGCTCCCCTGCCTATCCCGATCTGCGAGCCATTCCGTTCACCATCGACTGCGTGCTCATCTTCCGCCGGCCGGAATACATTCCAGAGATCGTCGACCAGGCGATCGATATCGGTGCAAAGTACATCTGGATGCAGCAGGGAATCCGTCATGATCAAGCCGCTTCCCGGGCCCGTGCAGCCGGCCTGGGCGTGCTCATGGATGCCTGCATCATGGTGGAACACAGACGACTGGCCGGGCGCCTGGACCGCAATCGGCCCGGGAAGGCGTAAAACCATTCAGCGCAGGCGGATGCGGGGGTTGAGTGCAGCATACAGCAGGTCCGCGCCCAGATTGGACAGTGCATATCCCAGAACCGTCACCATCGTCACGGCCTGCAGCAGCGGCAGATCGCGGCGATCGATCGCAAAGACCAGCAGACGTCCGAGGCCGGGGTAGTTGAACACATTTTCAACCACAATCAACCCGCTGATCAGCCAACCGAAGCTGATGGCAATCACTGTGATCGTCGGCAGCAGGGCGTTGCGCAGTACATGACCGAACGTCACCCGGCTCCATGATAGACCCTTAAGAACCGCCGTCCGCACATAAGGCTTCTTCAGTTCTTCGATCACGCCGGCGCGCGTCAGGCGGGCGATATAGGCGAACAGGACCAGCGTGGCGGTGATAGCCGGCAGGATGAGCATCGGCAGGGCTTCGAAGAAGCCGGCCTCAACCGGGATCGAGGAATTGGCTGGGAGCAGATGCAGCCGGAAGGCCAGGATCTCGATTAACACCAGGCCGGTGACGAATTCCGGCAGGCCGACCACGGACAGCGAAGCGATGCTGATCAGGTGGTCGACCGGCCGATCGCGGTTAAGCCCCGCAACCACCCCGGCGATCACTGCCAGAGGAACCGCCATTATGACGATCAGCGCGGCCAGCATGAGTGAGTTGCGCAGCCGCTGCAGGACCACTTCCCGGATCGGCATGCGCGTACTGAACGAATCGCCCCAATCCCCGCGCACGTAGTTCCACAGCCAGCGCCCATATTGGACGACCGCTGGATCGTTCAAACCCAGGCGCTCACGCAGCTGCGCGAGCGCATTTTCGCCCGCCTCGCGCCCGAGAATGATGCGGGCCACATCCCCCGGGAGGAGCTGGGTAATCGCGAAGACGATGAGCGACGTGAGCAGGAGCGTCAGCGCCAGGAATGCGATCAGTCGGAGCAGGAAGCGGCTCATCGATTCCCCTCCGTATCTTCCACG
>JBJYWH010000171.1:0-3575 GCA_046259355.1 Anaerolineales bacterium | reverse complement strand
TGAGTCCCGTGATACCTCGATTGGAGGCGGAAGAGACGGCAGTGGTCGACGCCGGCAGCCGCTTCGTCGCCCGGGGTGGTCGCTGGCAGCCGTCGCCGTCACTGGAACGGGAGATCCTGCGCGCCGCGCTCGAGGAGTCGAAGTGCGAACGGTTGTAGCCTCGTTGCCCAATATGAGCGATCGGATCGACTGGGCAGAGACGGATGGGATATGAGGAGGCGGTGACTTTGGCCGAGGCCCTGGGAGCCGCGACGCCGACCTATCTCTCGTGCCTCGATGATGCGCGGCCGCTCGGCGAGGAGGAGCGACGGTTGGGCGAGCTCTTCCGGAAGGCGGATGAGCGGGGGAGGGCGACTATCCTCGCAGTAGCGGAAGTGGAGGGGAAGAGATGATGATAGACGCTGCGACACGGGAAGAAATCAGTCGTCTTGACCAGGCGGTCGACGATTTCGCCGCGGAAATGAAAGCGCGCCTGCGCGAACAGGCCATGAAAGGATATCGCGGCTGGGACAACCCGGAGAATTACGAGCGAATCCTTCAAATGATGATGAAATACGCGGCAGTTGCCGAAGGCGAGGAGGTTGATGCAGCCAATCTGGCGATGATTCTATGGAGCATGCGGCGTCGAAGGGGCGGGGATAAGCGAAGGCGAGGCGTGATCACGCGCCGATCCCGCCGGGGGTTGGGAGTAGGTCAGCCGGGGCCGGGGACGGGAGCGAGCCGCATCTTGCCCTGGAGTTGGTCTAACCAACGGCGGGCGCTCTCTCCTCGGCCCCAAGTTGTGAGCGTTACGGATCCATCCGGACGGATCGTTACCGTCGTTTTCATGCTGCGCCCCCGGATGTAGTCGGTTTCGAGGCGCAACTCGCCATGTTTGAACGATAGGCAGTCGAAGAAGTCTGCAACCGTAAACTCGTCGTTAGGACGGTAGTCGATCTGCGATGTCCCGCGGGGTCGGGCATCGTGGAACGACAGCGCCCCCAGGGTGAATAAAAAGCCGAAAGCGGCCCACTCGACGATCTCTTCGGGATCGCCGTCATCATCGTCAGCCTCGAACACCAGTTCTGCGCGGACAACGACGTTCTCCTTGTCGGGACTGAGCCCAGTATGGGTGTCCAGGACACGAAAGCGCACCAGCGTACCCGCCTCGAGCAGGCCTTGTGCAGATGATTCTCCGGTTTCGTTCATGGCGTCTGTGCGGGAATCCTGCAACACGGTATCACAAGGGCGCGGGAGAGCGGTGTGTTGCGGGGAAATCAAGAAGGTCGGCTCGATAGGGAGCGAGAGGTGTGGCGTTGTGGACGCCGAAGCTGGGTTTTCGCGGCGTTTCCTGGAATGATGGATAGCGCGCTGGGCAGTGGCATCGCCGTCAGAAAACGCCGGAAACTGCTACCAGTAGCCTGCGGAACAGGATTGCTCAATACAGCTCTATCCGAGCAATAGGACCCCGGCCTGGCATCGGGGTCATCTCGTGTCGGGGTGCTGTCAATTGTGCGCCGAAGCAGCGGCCACAGCGGTCGAACGATGAAACCATCCACAGGTCGATCTTGCGCCAGGTAATAGCGCATGTCCTGTGGCGACCTTATCGGACGATGAGCATGGCAATGACTCGCGTACTGATGCTGTTCGTCCTGGCCACTTGTGGCGCTTGCACCGCACCGGTCAAGGATGACGCTGTCGCGCATGATGCGGTGCCAGTCACATCGATCTATCTGGTGAGCCACGGCTGGCATGTCGGTATGATCGTCCGGCAGACCGATACCCCGGACAGCGTCTCGCCGTGGCGCCGGGATTTTCCCGACGCCGAGTATCTCGAGGTTGGTTGGGGAGACAGGACTTTCTATCAGGCGCAGAACCCGCACTTGGGAGGCGCCGTCAAGGCGGCACTACTCCCGACTGAGAGCGTCTTGCATATCTTCGGTTTCAGCGGTTCCGTGACGGCGAGTTTCCCCTACAGTGAGATCATCGAGATCAAGTTGCCTACCTCCGGTATGCAACGCCTGGCCGGCTACATCGCGGCGAGTTTCTCCAGGGACGACGCCGGCAACATCACATCGCTGAGGGGAGAGTTCTACAGAAACCGCCGGTTCTACCCGTCCCGGAAGACCTATCATCTGTTCAACACCTGCAATGTCTGGGCCGCGAGGGCGCTGCACACGGCCGGTCTTCCCATCACGCCGGCACAAGCCATGACGGCGGAAGGTCTCATGTCCCAGGCGCGCAGGATGGGCACGGTGGTGCAATCAAGCGGACATTGAATCCGGCTCCAGGCAGAGGGCTTCGAAATGCCGGATCTCAGCTCGAGCGCCCTAGAGGGACCACCTTCTGTGAGCTCGATGATACTGGCGTGAGTGTGATGGCTTACGAGGCCGGCGTTTGGAGGTCACCGTCCGGCCAAATTGCTACCGAGGAACAGCAGACGAGGAACCACCAGCGAGAGCTATGCGAATTTTTCTGACAGGTGTCGGCTGCGTCGGGAAGACTACCGTCGGAAGAAAATTGGCGGAGCTTCGTGGCGTTGCGTTCTTTGATCTGGACGAGGAGGTGGAAGCGTTTTTCGGCACGAGCATTGAGCGACTACAGAACAGTTTTCTCACGATCCACTCCTTCCGTGACAAGGCAGCCGAGGCTTTGATGCACCTGCTGTCACAACCAGGAAGCCAGGAGAGCGTCATCGCCCTGCCACCGAGCGGCCTGATGGGCGGGTATCTGCGCGTGATAAAGAAGGCCAGCGGTATCACTGTGGCATTGAGCGACGAGCCCGAAAACATCTTGCGTAGGGTTACGTTCTTCGATCGTGACTCGAACCCTATTAAGAAGGATCTGACCGCTGAGGAAAAACGCTACTATTTGAAGGAGATAAAAAAGGACATCACGTATTTCGGGAAGACCTACAAACGAGCAGATCTCCGGATTGACATCACAGACCTGAATGCTGCTGACGCCGCCCGCCGCGTCAGAAGCGAGGTGGAAGCGTTTGCAGCGTCGAAGAGCAGATCGGGCCCACCCGGCGAGGAAGGTTAACGGAACTCCCCAGCGACTCAGTTCGGCCGATCCACGTTCCGGGAGAAGCCCGTAAGGCTGCTTGCGTTCCTATCGTAGAAGGTCTCGAAGTGCTTCTCGACATCCTCTTGGGAGTAAAGGAAGATGCGGTCCACAAACGATTTAAGCTTCCGATCCGCCGTCTCCTCGGTATCCGCACCGTCCCGAAACACATCACAGAAGGGTTCACGGCCCAGCCGGTGGGCGATTCCCGTTAGAGCCCAAGTCGCCTCGCCCTTCATCTCTTCAGCACCGTCTAATATCTCGGCAACAAGAGGAAGCGCGACGCGTCGATCTCCTGCGCGGGACAGAAAGCCGTACTTCTCGTAGTAAGCCCGGTTCTCGGCAAGCAGGTCAACCAAAGCGTCGCCAGCACGATTATCTCCTAAATCGATCAAGCCCCAGAGCGGACCGACCCAGATGGATTTCGGCTCCGATCGCGTCTTTTGGAAGAAGGTCCACAGGCGCTCGGCGGCTGTCTGCGCATCCAGCAAGCCGAGAGCAACACTTGCCAAGCTGCGCCCGTAGTCGTC
>JBJYWH010000170.1:0-2322 GCA_046259355.1 Anaerolineales bacterium | reverse complement strand
TGCTATGTTCAGAATCTTTTGCTCTGGTCTATTCAAAAATGTGCCGGGTGATTCGTTTCATGCACAAGCCAATCATCGTGTCTGCCAGATGTTAATCGTTCTCACTTCTCTGCTATTCTATCTCCCCTGCAATCTGCCACTGGAGAGCATCAGGATGCCTTTTCTCAATCTGCGTCAGCTGCTGACGGCGAATCTGATCACGCTGGCCTTTCTTGGCCCACTGGGTGTTTACGCTCAAGACATCGCAGTGCAGGAAGATGAAATCAGTATTGGGAAGGAGCACTATTCACCTTACCTCTACCAGTCTTATCCAAACCGCGTCTTCTGGGGCGATACTCACCTGCACACGTCTTATTCGACCGACGCCGGCATGGTGGGAAACCGACTCGGTCCGGAAGAAGCACTGCGGTTCGCCAGGGGAGAGAAGGTGATCTCCTCGACTGGGGTTCCGGCGAGATTGATCAGGCCGCTGGATTTTCTGGTGGTCGCAGACCACGCTGAGAACCTGGGGCTTGCCCCCATGATCGAGGAGTCGGATCCGGCTCTCCTGCGCGATCCCATGGGCAAGAAATACCACGATATGGTCAAGTCCGGAAAAGGTTGGGAGGCCTATCAGATTTGGAAAAAATCCGGTGCGGCGCTCAAAGATTCCATGCCCAATCCCGAGCTCCAGGCCAAAGCCTGGAATCAGATCATCGACGCCGTGGACAGGTACAACCAGCCAGGCGTATTTACGGCATTCCACGGATTCGAATGGACCTCCACACCGGATCTTCGCAACCTGCACCGCAACGTTATCTTCCGGGACAGCGCCGAACAGGCGCGGCAGGTCGTGCCGTTCAGCATTTTCGATTCGACCGATCCCGAGGATCTGTGGGATTACATGGAAGCTTACGAGAAAAAGACGGGGGGCAGGGCGCTCGCCATTCCTCACGGAGGAAATCTTTCCCAGGGCCTGATGTTCGCGACCGAAACGATGTCAGGCAAGCGGCTCGATAAGGCCTATGCTGTCCGGCGTATGCATTGGGAGCCGATCTACGAGGTGACGCAAATCAAGGGCGACGGCGAGGTCCATCCGTCCCTGAGCCCCAATGACGAATTTGCCGATTACTACCAGTGGGACAGGGGCGATTTCGGCCTCAACCCCAAAAAGCCGGAAATGCTGCCGCACGAATATGCCCGGAGTGCGCTGAAGATTGGCCTGGAGCAGCAGGCGAAACTTGGCGCGAACCCATTCAAGTTCGGCATGGTTGGTTCGACGGACAGTCATACGTCTCTGGCCACCGCGCGGGAGGATAATTTCTTCGGCAAGTTCGCCGGCACCGAGCCCGGATCCGCCCATCGATTCGACGACCTGGTGACACAGGATTTGCGGCCGGACGGGGACGGCAGCCTGAACGTCTACCATTGGGAATCCCTGGCTTCGGGGCTCGCGGGCATCTGGGCCCGGGAGAACACCCGTGAAGCCCTGTGGGACGCCATGGCCCGCAAAGAGGTCTACGCCACCACCGGTACACGCATGACGGTGCGCGTGTTCGCGGGCTGGGATTTCCAGCGCGACGAAGTGCATCGCCCGGATTTTGCGGAGCAAGGCTACTTGCGCGGCGTTCCAATGGGTGGCGATTTGCAGGCCGCCCCCGCCGATTCGCCACCGGCTTTCATGGTACGCGCCATACGCGACCCCGACGGCGCCAACCTCGATCGTATCCAGATCATAAAGGGCTGGCTCGATGACAAAGGTGAGGCTCAGGAACGAATCTACGATGTTGCCGTATCCGACGGCCGTGAAATCGGCAGTGACGGCCGCTGTGAAACACCCGTCGGTGATACGGTGGACGTGGAGGACGCATCCTTCACGAATACGATCGGAGACGCGGTGCTTGCCGCTTACTGGCAGGATCCCGACTTCAGTCCTTCGCAGCTCGCTTTCTACTATGTTCGCGTGTTGGAAATTCCGACACCCACGTGGATTGCTTACGATGAAAAGAAGTTCGGCGTAAGGGCGCCTGCGGCGGCTCTGAGAAAAAGCCAGGAACGGGCCTATACCTCCCCGATCTGGTACACACCCTGACCACTTTTTGGCCGAGTGTTCACATTTGGAGGCCTTGGCCTCGATCGGCATTTTTGGTGTGAGCTTATTCTGCTTCTGGCCAGGGAACGGAACTCGGATTGCTGCGAGTGCCAAAGACCGCTAATGACTGGGGTCTCGACTGGTCGATGCAACACCTGACCCTCCATCAATGGGAGGAGGATGTTGCAGGTGCGAAAATTCCGTAAGAGAGCTCGCGTCAGCGAAGCTGAAAAGATAACGATGTGGGATCG
>JBJYWH010000169.1:0-4993 GCA_046259355.1 Anaerolineales bacterium | reverse complement strand
TCTATCACTGGTGGGAGTCGAGCGGATACTTCACCTCGGAGATCGATCCCGGGAGACATCCCTATGTTATCTCCATGCCGCCACCAAATGTCACCGGGGAGCTTCATCTGGGGCATGCCATGTTCGTCTCGACCGAGGATATGATGATCCGCCACAGCCGCATGCACGGCGTGCCAACCCTGTGGCTTCCGGGTACGGATCATGCCGGTATCGCAACCCAACTGCAGGTTGAGAAATATCTGCTGCGAACCGAAGAGGTGACGCGCGAAGAGCTGGGGCGGGATGCGTTTGTTGAACGGACATGGGCCTGGAAGGAAAAGTACGGCGGCACCATCACCCAGCAGCTCCGGCGCCTGGGGGCTTCCTGCGATTGGACGCGCGAACGGTTTACGATGGATGATGGCCTTTCGCGCGCCGTGCGCGAGGCATTCGTCCGGCTCTATGAGAAAGGGCTCATTTACCGGGGATCTTATTTGATCAACTGGTCACCTGGGCTGCGGACGGCGGTCAGCGATCTGGAAGTTGAATACGCCGAGGAGCAGGGAAAGCTTTACTACTTCAAGTACCCGATTGAAGGCTCGGATGACTATATACCGGTGGCCACAACGCGCCCGGAGACGATTCTGGGAGATACGGCCGTGGCGGTCCACCCGGAGGATGAACGCTACAAGGCATTCATCGGAAAGACATGCCTGGTACCGATTCTCAATCGTCCGATTCCCGTCATAGCCGATGAGTACGTCGACCGTGAGTTCGGCACCGGTGCCTTAAAAATCACACCCGGGCACGACCCGGCGGATTATGAAATCGGTAAAAAGCACGAGCTGGCGGTGATCAACATTCTCAATGCGGACGCAACGATGAATGAGAATGCGGGCCCGTATGCCGGCCTGGACCGTTTTGCGTGCCGTTCGAAGCTGTGGGCGGACATGGCCCAGGCAGGGTTAACGCTTCGTGAGGAGCCGTATACAATGCAGGTTCCGCGCAGTCAGCGCGGCGGCGAGATCGTGGAGCCGATGATTTCAACCCAGTGGTTTGTGCGCATGGATACTCTGGCGGCACCGGCGCTCGAAGCCGTACGTGAAGGCCGGATCAAGATCATCCCTGAGCGCTTCGAAAAAGTCTATTACAACTGGCTGGAGAACATTCGTGATTGGTGCATATCGCGCCAGCTCTGGTGGGGACACCGCATTCCCGCGTGGCACTGCCGCGCCTGCGGTGAAATTACCGTGGCAAGAGAAGATCCTGATGTATGCGCCCACTGCGGCTCAAAGGAAATTGTGCAGGATCCGGATGTTCTCGACACCTGGTTTTCCTCCGGCTTGTGGCCATTTTCAACCCTGGGTTGGCCCGAAGACACCGAGGATCTGCGCTACTTCTATCCAACGACGATGATGGAGACCGGCTACGACATCCTCTTCTTCTGGGTTGCACGCATGATCATGCTTGGCCTGGAATTCACCGGTGAGGTCCCTTTCAAGTACATCTACTTGCACGGCCTTGTACGGGTTGATTCCGGGATGAAAATGAGTAAGAGCCTGGGCAACGTTGTTGATCCCCTTTCGTTTATCGAGAGCTATGGCGCCGATGCTCTCCGATTCACGATGCTGACCGGGTCCACACCGGGGCAGGATTCAAAGCTCGATTTGGATCGGCTGGAGGCCAATCGCAATTTTGCTAACAAGCTCTGGAATGCAGGCCGACTGATCCTCGGATCGCTAGAAGGCGTCCCGGCTGAACCGCAGGGAAAACCGGAGCCAACATTGGCGGATCGCTGGATCCGTATGCGCCTTTCACAGGTCATCCAGGACGTGGACAGGTTGTTTACGAGTTTCCAGTATGGGGAAGCCGGCCGGCAAGTTTACGAGTTCTTCTGGACGGAGTTTGCCGATTGGTACCTGGAGATCGCCAAGCTGCAGTTGAACGAAAGTCGGGATCAGGCCTGGCTGACGGCTGAGACGCTGATCGAGGTATTCGATTCCTGCCTGCGGATGCTTCATCCGTTCATCCCATTCGTCACGGAAGAGTTATGGGGACATCTGCGCGGCGCATGCTGCGCCCATCCTGCAGGATTCGAGCCTGGAGGAGGATGGGAGGAAGCCTTGATGATTGCTCGCTGGCCAGAGCCGGATTTGGCTTCCGGTCGAGACCAGGCCGCGCTGGAGAGTTTTACCAAGTTTCAGGAAGTGGTGACCGCCATCCGAAATATGCGGGTGGAAAAGCAGGTCGACGCGAAGCGGAAAATCGCAGCGCTGATCGCGGCAGGAGGGGATGCACCGGCGCTGCTGCAACTGCAGCATGCGCTCAGCGTGCTGGCCGGGGTAGATCCGGGCAAGCTGGAGATCATAGGAGACCTGAGAGATATTCCAGAAGATTCCGTCCCTGCTGTCGTGCACGGAATTGAAATTTACCTGCCGCTGAAAGGTTTGCTCGATCCGCAGGAAGAAGCAAAGCGGCTGCGCGCCCAACTGGAGGAAGCGAAAGGCCAGATCGAGCGCTTGGAGGAACTCCTGGCGGGGCCATTCGC
Organism: Anaerolineales bacterium; assembly: GCA_046259355.1. Classification (GTDB taxonomy): domain Bacteria; phylum Chloroflexota; class Anaerolineae; order Anaerolineales; family E44-bin32; genus E44-bin32. The sequence goes on along the minus strand of JBJYWH010000169.1, from coordinate 2,466 downwards.
TGACCGGGCTCCAAAAGAGGTCGTGAAGAAGGAGCGAGAAAGGCTCCAGGCTTTCCAGGAAACTGCATCCAAGCTCAAAGCCCAGATCGAGGGTCTTCCTGAGAGCTGACGAGATGCGAGCAGGTGATGTCCAACCGGGGGCAGCGGGTTTGCCTGTACTGCCCATGAACACCGTGCTGCCCGGGCTGGCAGCCATTGCAGCGGTCGATATCCTGGCATGGCTCGGATGGTGGGAAGCATTTCCCGGACACACCATTCTTCACACTGCGGTGCTGTTAATCGCCCCCTGGGCTGCGCTGTGGATTTCGAGGACAAAACCGGATGGATTGGGCTATCGCAGCGGGCGAATCCTGCTCGATCTCGGCTGGGGTAGCGTTGCCGGCGCATGCTGGCGCCTGGTGAGCCTCCTCCTGAATATGGCGTTCTTGGGCTGGTCTTCAGGCAGCCTGGAGCGCTGGCTGTTGGCCTTAATATGGATTCCTTTTCTGGAGGAGACGTTCTTTCGGGGGTACCTGGGCCGGTCGCTGCAAGGAGTGGTGGGTGTATGGCCGGGCATCCTGTTACAGGCGCTGCTGTTCACACTGCAGCCCTATCATCTCGATCAGGGTTGGAGCGCTATGATTGGCGTCTTCGGTTTTGGGATTCTTGCGGGCTGGCTTTTCCATCGACGTGGCACGCTCTGGGCTGCGTGGGGTGCGCATGCCATGGCCAATGCCATCGTCATTCCCCTCGCCAGCTTCGCATAGCCAATATTCCTTGAACGTGGTGAAGTTAAATAGTTCCTTATAAGCACGCGCCGTTTGATTTTCCGGTATGTTATACTGCGGCCTTCGGAGGGTGAATGCGGCGAAACGGTATCAATCTTCAACGCTGGGCTTCGATTGTACTGCTCCTGCTGGCAGGCAGCCTCTTCTTCTACGAACTGCTCTCTTACAGCCGCCAGCGTTCACGCCTTCCAAGCCAGCTTGAAATTGCCGGGATTCCCGTCGGAGGACTGAACCAACCAGAAACCCTGGAACGCCTGCTGCAGGTTTACAGCAGCCCGGTGGAATTATTCTATGATGATCAGCGCATCCTGCTGGAGCCCGCCAATATCGGCTTCCGACTGGACACGGATTTCATGCTTGCCGCGGCGGAGTATGAGCGCACCGGCACATCCTTCTGGTCCGGTTTCTGGGATTTCCTCTGGAATCGCGCGGGGCAATCCGTGGAAATCCCGCTTCGCTACGAAGTGTCCAAACAACAGCTCGAGAGTGCGCTCCGGGATATCGCAGCCCGTTATGACGAACCGCCGGTTCCGGCCGAGCCGCGTCCTGGCCAGCCATACTTCGATCCCGGGACTCCGGGACGGGTGCTGGATATCGCACGGGCGGCCCAACTAGTGGAAGCTGTACTGCAGTCGCCGGATCAACGCCAGGTCAATCTGCCGATCGTTGAGGAGGCATCACCCCGGCCCACGATGCAGACGCTCGAAGTGCTGCTGAAACAGAATATCGAGGTCGCCGGTTTCACTGGACTGGTCGACATTTATATCAAAGATCTACGAACCGGAGAAAGGATTCACTTCGCGGTCCTCGATAACGAGGATATTACCGTTGATCCCGATATTGCATTCTCCGCCGCCTCGATCAATAAGATCAGCATCATGACGGCTTTCTTCCGCTACGAGAAGGAGCCGATCGATCCCGAGGCGCAGCGCTGGCTGGAAGAGATGATGGCGGTTTCAGGGAATGACCCATCGGACTGGTTGATGGAAAGGTTGGGGGATCTGCGAGGGCCGCTGCTTGTGACCGAGACTCTGCAGGCGCTGGGATTCGAGAATACCTTCATCGCTGGCTATTACTTCCCGGGCGCACCCCTGCTGCAGATTTACCGCACTCCTGCCAATCAGCGCACCGACATCAATACCAACCCGGATCCGTACACCCAGACGACCCCGTCCGAGATCGGAATGCTGCTGGGTGATATTTACGAATGTGCTCGCGGCGGCGGTACGCTGCTGGCAGTATTCCCTGATGACATCACCCCGCAAGAATGCGATCGAATGCTGCAGCTTCTATCCGAAAACATCTTGGGCGCCCTGCTCAAGGCCGGCGTTCCAGATGGAACCCGTGTTGCTCACAAGCATGGTTGGAGAAGCTCTCCGCTAGATATGATCGGTGATACCGGAATTGTCTTCTCCCCGGGTGGAGACTACGTCATCTCGGTCTTTCTCTGGAACCAGGTCGAGATGGTCTGGGATCCAACCTCACGATTGATCGCCGATCTCTCGCGCGCAGCCTATAATTATTTCAATCCACCAAGCCCCTGATATCCTAATCATCAACGGGAATGCATTCACAGGCACGTGGATAGTTGGCTGGAAATTCACGTGGGTATACACTCGTTAAGCTTCTGAGGGAGCGGTATATGATCCGGAGAAGACTGCTCCGAAATAGGAAGTTTGACAAGCTTGGCTGTGACGGT
>JBJYWH010000168.1:0-2833 GCA_046259355.1 Anaerolineales bacterium | reverse complement strand
CCAAAGTTGCCAACGGCTTGATATCCGGCATGCACCTCGCGCCGGGTCGGGGTTCATGGGTTGCTCAGCTGCGGACAGGTGACCCCGCTGGGCAGGGAGACATCAAAGAGACTTAACTTGTAGACGCCGGACGTTTGGCTCGCCAGTGACCGGGTGAAAACAAGCTTGTCCGGGAGAGGGGCAAGGTACAGGGCGCTCGGGTCGAGACTGAGGTCCACGCTGCAGCCGGTTCCCAGCAGCTGGGAAGAGACCGGTGCCACGCTCACATAGAGCTCAAACTGGCATTTCGAGGATGAGAATGTCCCCTTGACCAAATACTTGATCTCGTGCGTGATATCGATCCAGCACGGCTGGCCTTGATCGAGGCCCTGAATCCCGAGGTTTTGATTGCCATTAAGGGTTCCATCCACGTCGTAAAGATCCGTTGAATCCATCTTCTTTACGATCGTCAGCCCAATTTCATCCTCCCCTTGCCCGCGCATGCCAAAGACTCCATCCGCATCATAGACTGCATCCAACTTGACGCTGCCGTTGTCGATCGACACGACCTCCGGCTCGAATACGATCTCTTCCGCATCCTCGGTGGTCTGTTTCGCTTGATGCTTCAACACGTAATACGCCCCCGAGATGGCGGCCAGCATCGTGCCCAGGAGGAGAATCGTCGGCAGATTGAGGCCGCCTCCTGTCTTGCCGGGCAGGGGGGACCCACTCGGTCCTCCCGATGAGCCCGCTCCGCCCGGGTCGGTCCAACTCTGATGGTCGGTGTCCTGTGATTCTCCTGTGATTCCCTTATCGCTCATCACGGCTTCCTTCGCAGCATATGCGCGTATTGGACATAGCATACATGCAATTTCGAGTTCATACTCATTCAGGTGCATGCCGCCTTTGAACCACCGGGTCATGATCAACATGAAGATTGCCCGGTTTGCACTCCAGCGGGAGTTCTGCTATCAAGGCTGGTCTCATGTGAACCGGGAGGAGCTTACGCTGGCAGAATGGCACGGCCTCTCCAAATCCAGCTTCCTGCGCGGCGTGCAGTGCCTGAAATCGCTCGCGCTGGACGCCTTCCACCCTGAGCTGCGCGATCCACTGCCGGCATCGGGGCAGTTCCGCATGCGGTTGGGCACGGAGGTCGGGATCGAAGCCCGCAAGCGCTACCCAGGCGGGAAGGTCGGGCGCGTGCCCGACTCGTACGAGATCTCGCTCGAGCGCACGCGCGACCTGATCGCAGGTGGAGCGCAGGTAATCTACGAAGCCGCCTTCGAAGCCGCCGGGGTGCGGGTCGTGGTCGACGTGCTGGCGCGTGGGGAGCGGGGTTGGCAGCTGATCGAGGTCAAGAGCACGACCGGCGCCAAGCCGGAGCACACCTGGGACGTGGCGGTGCAGGCCTACGTCCTGCGCCAGGCCGGGCTCGAGCTGGAAGAAACTGCCCTGCTGCACCTGGATCGCAGCTATGTGCGTCAGGGCGCGCTGGAGTACCAGGCGCTCTTCAGCGAGACTTCTCTATTAAAGGAAGTGGACGACCTGCAGCGGGAGGTGGAAGGCTGGATCGCTTCCTGTCAGGCGACGCTCGCGGCCGGCGCCGTGCCGGAAGTGCCGATCGGGCCGCAGTGCCACGACCCGGTTGATTGCGATTTCATCGGTCACTGCTGGAAGGATGTGCCCACGCCGTCGGTTTTCGATGTCTCCTACATCGGGAAGAGAGCCTACGAGCTCTACGACCGGGGCATCGTGCGCATCGAGGACATCCCGGCGGATCAACCGCTCGACAAGCGCTCGGCCTTCCACGTCGAGGCGCATAAGATCGGCGCGAAGATCGTCAAGCCTGATGAGCTGCGCGAGTTCCTGCTTGGTCTGCAGTACCCGCTGTACTTCCTCGACTTTGAGACCTTCGCCCTGCCGATCCCGCCCTACGACGGGCTGTCTCCGTACAGCAACATACCGTTCCAGTACTCGCTGCACGTGCAGTCCGAACCCGGCCGGCCCCTCTCGCACCATGGCTACCTGGCCGGGGCAGGGGCCGATCCGCGGCGGGATTTCCTGGAGAAGCTACTCGAGGAAACGCAGGGGGAGGGTTCGATTGTCGTGTACCACGCGCCCTTCGAGCGCGGCGTGCTGACCGCGCTGGCGGAAGCTTTCCCCGATCGGGCTGATGCGATCCAGCGTCGGGTTGAGCGACTGGTGGACCTGCTCGATCCCTTCCGCAAGCGCCTGTACTGGGATCCGAACATGGGCGGCTCGAACTCGCTCAAGCAGGTGCTGCCGGTCTTCGCGCCTGAGCTTTCCTACCAGGACCTGGAGGTCGAGAACGGTGAGCAGGCGATGGAGACCTTCCTGCGGCTGGCCGAGGAAGGGGATCCCGACCGGGTCGAGGCGTTGCGCAAGGCGCTGTGGGAGTACTGCAAACTGGACACCCTGGCGATGGTGCGCATTCTCGATGGTTTGCGGGCCGCGGTCGGAATGTAGACTGGCTCCAACCCGCAGGGCGATCGCTTCGCCGATGCCGGTTCCCCACAATGACAACAAAGCGAAGGGAGCACCCTTTTCACCGGGTACGTTCTGTTTCGTAAATTCTGACGATTGCAATCAACGGGTGTGGGGAGAATGGAAAGCGGGTCAATCTCATTGCAGTTCTGCTTGCAGTGGGCGGATCGAAAGATCGCTTTCTGCAGTGAGAACGATGCGTCAAATTCGGTTGCCAAACCCTACTTTTTCCTCCTATACTAGGTACAGTTTGTGAACCAGAGCACAATGTAGGTCCGCTGAAGGGGGTTCCCCTTTCCCGCCGCCGAGCGAGCCTCGCCGTTCCCTCCTCCATCCCTGCACGCTCGAT
>JBJYWH010000167.1:1447-3252 GCA_046259355.1 Anaerolineales bacterium | reverse complement strand
GCTAATAAGGTTTCCACTGTCCACGGCCGACACGTAGCGCGGTTCGAGTGGAGCCAGTGTTTGAACATCGTACCAATTCAGCAGATGGCCCTCATAGCGCTCCAACTTACCGATAGTTTCCATAGTGCGCGTAAGTGTTTCCACGATCTGGTCCACCGTCAGATATCCGAAATCCCGTGCGGTCAACGCGCTCAACATCCAGAGACCAATATTCGTCGGACTGGTGCGCATTGTCACCTGGTTCTGATGGGAGACCTGGTAGTTGTCCGGAGGAAGCCAGGAGGTCCGTTCGCTCACGAAGTCCGAAAAATAGCGCCAGGTCCGGCGTGCAATATTCCTGAGGTACGTCAGATCCTTTGCGGGAAGCAGGTATCGCTTCGGTTTGTCTTGCGGCTGAAGGGACAGGAGCCAACCAACAAGTGGGGAAAAGAACCACAACACGAGCCAGGGGCCGGCCAAAGCGAGGCTTACCGGCATCCATCTCTGCACTGCCCAACCAACGATCCCGCTGAAGAGGCTCGCCAGGCCCATGGAGAACAGGAACAGCGGCAGTTGATTCGGGGAGCTCGCACGCGTCACCTGGGACGAAGCCCACTCGAGCATCCGCTGGTGCGAGATGAGCCTGCGGTACCAAACCCGCACAACGGCATTCAGAGCCAATGCGGCTTGATGGGGAAGCAGTGCAGCTTCGACGACCGTACGCAAAAGGTCGTGAGCCAGCTTCGAGATGGAGGGATTCTTCAGTCCTTGATGGGTGGTTGCCCAGGTAAAAGGCTGTACCAGGGTTTGGAAAAGCAGCTGAATAGCCACCACGAGGGAAGCAATCCATCCCATCCGAGGGGAGGTCAGCCATGCGGCCGTGAGTAGGCCAAGGCTGGCTGCGGGTACCAAGCTTCTGCGCAGGTTATCGAAAATCTTCCAACGGTTGAACCAGGAGAGCTGGTTCGAGCCCCGCCCTCCTCCAGGTTGGGGAACACGTGGGAAGATCCAATCCGCGATTTGCCAATCTCCCCGGATCCAGCGATGCTGCCGCCTGGTGTACGACAGGTAATCCTGCGGAAACTCATCAATGAGCTCGATATCACTGGCCAGGCCCACCCGGACGTGGGCACCTTCAATCAAGTCATGGCTCAGCAGCCATTCTTCGGGAAATCTTCCTGAAAGCGCTCGGCTGAATGCCCGCACATCATAGATGCCTTTGCCGTGGTAGGAACCTTCGCCGGTAAGATCCTGATTCACATCTGAAACAGCCTTGGTGTAAGGGTCAATTCCAACCGCGTACGTGAAGAGACGGCTGAAGGGTGAGGCAGTCGTGCTTGGCAGGGAAGGGCTTACGCGAGGTTGAATGATCGTGTAGGAGCCGGCGAGGATTCTACCTTCGGTGTCGATACGTGGCCGGTTCAGAGGGTGGGCCAGGGTTTCGATCATCCTGCGGGCAGTGCCGCACGGCAGTTGCGTGTCGCTGTCCAGGGTGATGATGAACCTCACATCGGACAGATGATCCGAGTCGCCGACGTGGACAAGCCGGCCGGCATCTTCAGGCCGCGTCCCATCGATCAAACGATTGAGTTCTTCCAGTTTGCCGCGTTTGCGCTCCCAGCCAATGTATTTCTGCTCGGATTCACTCCAGGTCCTCTCCCGGTGAAAAAGGAAGAAACGCTCACCACCATACCGCTGATTGAGGGTTTCAAGGCCTGCGATCGCAGCCCGGAGCAGGTGTTCGTCCTCTTCACGATGTTTTTGTTCCGAATCCGTGTAATCCGTAAAAAGGCTGAAGAGCAGATTATCCTCTTTATTCGCGAGGT
>JBJYWH010000167.1:0-1437 GCA_046259355.1 Anaerolineales bacterium | reverse complement strand
TACCTCAGTATCGATCGTTTCCGGGTCCGCAAGCAGCGTGGGTACAACAACCAGTGTTCTAAATGAGTCGGGGATTCCCGAGTCCTCGAAATCCATCTTCGGAAGAGTGCGGGGCGGAAGGAGCCGCATGACAAGGTAATTCAGGATTTCGAGCGAGAGCTGACTGACGGGGATCAGCAAGAGGAGGGCGATCAGGAGGCGGATCTCGAACGACTGTCCGCTCAGACCAAGCAGGACGATTAGAGAAAGGAATGCTGCGGTGAAGAAGCTGAGCCCGATGAAGTACACTGCAGAATGATGGCGGTATACCCATTGCAGGACGCGGGTTCGTAATGCCTCACGGCAGCGTATGAGCCGCACCAGCTCGCGCCTTCCTTCGCCAATCAGATAGGTCCCGACATGGATTCGCCTTTCATCTTCGACTGCTTCACGCGCTGCCTGTGCAGCGAGTTCGACTGCACGCTGGGCGACCCGGCTTTCCTCCTGACCGGACCCATGGGCGAGCTCCTCAACCGTACGGCGATACTGATCGCGTGTGTCGAAATCCATCTCTGAATAGATGCCGGATGGATCCAAACGAAGTGCGCGCTCCACACGGCTGAGATGCTCAAAGATATGTCTCCAGTCCATCAGGGCGAGCTGTCGCAAGCTGGTGAATGCATTGCCAATCGAGATCTGATCCTTCGTCTGACGGTTTTGCTCCCGTGCGTTTAATTCACTCATCGATTTACCGCTGGTGCGCTCCAGCCAGAGCTGGACAGGCACCACCGCAGCCTCTTCGTCGTAGAGGTGATCCACCAGTTGACAAGCAAAATAGGGACTCGGATTGGGCTGGGATTCAGTAAGTTCTGCAATGATCGCGAAGAGCTGGTTGGGATCTCGCCGGTTGGTTGTCATGAGCCTGTTTGCCCAGAAGTCGGCAATCTCGCGCTCCCGCAGCTCGGTCAGGGCTCTTTGCGCAATAACCTGGATGCTCTGAATCAGCGCGATGCGCAACATCTGCGGGATAGCCCATAGTTCACCGATCGTAAGCGTGTGCGCGGATTGATACGCTTCCGTAAAGGCGATGATATTCTCTCCGTCGAGACGCAAGTCCGAGTGGGAAACGAGCTCCTTGGCCAGAGCGTAGATGCGCGGCAGATCCTGGTACGGCTTGTTGACAAGCGCAGGCAGTTTCTGGTAATAATGCCGGGGAAGATTCAGTTGAATATCACGGGCGTTTCCATCTATTATATACTCATTGTCGAGAATCCACTCGGCGATCGGAGTCGCACACTTTTCCAGTCTAAAGGCCTCGGAAAGATCCGAGCAGACCAAAAGGATCCAACGCCGAGCCCGTTCGAGATGCTCGAGCAGCTTGGTGTTTTCATGCGGTTCAGGGTCCACCCGATGGTCCAGTGCCAGGCGCCGGGCATGCTCCTGGACCTGTATCGGGGA
>JBJYWH010000166.1:0-8328 GCA_046259355.1 Anaerolineales bacterium | reverse complement strand
GCCATCCAGGCATTGTATGCCGTTGCCTACGGCTTGAAATTCATCTGCAAGAAGGAGCTCGAGAAGGACTCCGTCGTGGCGCCCCTGGAGGGTCTATGGTGGGCAGACGATCCGGATGCATTCCACCGACAGCTGGATAAGAACAGCTGGCAGTGGACGGCGATGATTCACATTCCCGACTGGGTCACGGAGGAGCTGTTCGAGCGAGCCCTTCGCGAGGCAGGTGCCAGGAAGGAACTGCCGTCGCTGCCGTTGATGCGCATGGAACCATACCACGAGGGGCTGTCGGTCCAGATACTGCATATCGGCTCGTATGCCGATGAAGGCCCGACGCTGCTCAGATTGCACGAGGAATTCCTTCCGGCAAACGGATTGGTGGAAGCGGGCAAGCATCATGAAATCTACCTCAGCGACCCGCGCCGGACGGATTCGGCGCACCTGAAAACCGTCCTGCGCCAGCCGGTGCGGCGCCTGGACTGATCCGGGCTCTGCTACAATAGCGCCGTGGGCAAGCTCTACCTGGTCGCGACGCCGATTGGCAACCTGGAGGACATCACGCTGCGTGCACTGCGCATCCTGCGTGAGGTGCCATTGATCGCAGCTGAGGACACGCGGCATACTCACAGGCTGCTGGCCAAATACGATATCAAAACACCCACCATCAGCTACCACGAGCACAACAAGGAAAAACGGGAAGCGGCATTGCTCGCGGCGCTGGCCGCCGGCGACGTGGCGCTGGTATCGGACGCCGGCACCCCCGGCCTCTCCGATCCCGGCTACGAACTGGTGTGCACCGCCGTTGCGCAGGGCATCGAAGTTGTTCCGGTACCCGGTCCGGCGGCGCCGATCGCAGCCCTGATCGCTTCCGGCCTGCCGACGGACAGCTTCCTTTTCATCGGGTATCTGCCGCGCAAATCCTCCGAGCGCCGGGCGCTGCTGGAGCAGCTGCGCGGGCAGCCGCGCACCCTCATTCTCTTCGAGGTTCCGCACCGCGTGCAGGAAAGCCTGGCCGAGATCGAAGCCGTTCTGGGGGGCGAACGGCCGATGGCGGCGGCGCGCGAACTGACCAAGCTGCATGAAGAGTTCTTGCGTGGTTCGATCGCCGAGGTACGAGCGGCAATCGAATCCGGCGCACCGCGTGGAGAATACACGCTGATCATCGGGCCGGCGCCGCAGGACGAAGCCTGGCCCGAATCCAGGGTTCGAGAGCGGCTGAAGACAATGATCGCACAGGGGTTGAGCCATGCCGACGCCGCCCGTCAGGTTTCGCAGGAGAGCGGTTGGCCGCGTAATGACGTCTACCGCCTTGGTCTGGAGGGATCATGAATCTGGATGACCTGGAACACGTCAAAGCCTGTGATCCACAGGACATGCTGTCGGAAATCGAGGATCTGCCGGACCAGCTCGAGCGTGCGTGGAATCTGGGATTACGCCTGCCGCTAGGAGATATCTCCGGCGTACGCCAGGTGGTCCTGGCTGGCATGGGGGGGTCGGCGATTGGGGCGGACCTGCTGGCTGCCTACGCCGCGCCCATGGCGAGCGTGCCGTTCATCGTCTGGCGCGATTACGATCTGCCGGCCTTCGCCCTTGAGCCGGGCACGCTGGTGATTGCTTGCTCGCATTCGGGCAATACCGAAGAGACGCTCTCGGCTTTCGATATGGCGCTTGAAGCCGGCGTGCCATCCATCGCCGTATCGACCGGGGGTCGATTGGGCGAACGGGCCCGGGAAGCCGGCCGTCCATTCTGGCAGTTTGAACATGACGGCCAGCCGCGCGCGGCGGTGGGCTACTCCTTCGGGCTGCTGCTGGCCATGGCAGCGCGGTTGGGGCTGCTGCCGGATCCGGAAGCGGAGCTCGAATCCGCGGTGCAGGCCATGAAGGAAAGCGCTGCCAGCATTGGCGTCGAGTCGGCCGTCAGCAGCAACCCGGCCAAGCGCATGGCCGGACAGCTGGTCGGTCGCTGGCCGACCATACTGGGGGCTGGAATCCTGGCCCCGGTTGCACGGCGCTGGCGTACGCAGATCGCCGAACTGGCAAAGGCGCTGGCGCAGTTTGAGGCCCTGCCCGAGGCCGATCACAACATGCTCGCCGGCGTGCTCCAGCCGGAAGGGCTCTTCGGCGGGACGATGGTGGTCTTCCTGCAAGCGCCTGGCACGGATCCGCGCAACCAGCGTCGGGTCGAGGTCACGCGCTCGGTCATGATGGTAGAAGGATTCAACACCGACATGATCATGGCGGCAGGCGAAACGCGCCTGGCTCAGCAATGGACCTGCCTGCACTTCGGCGATTACACGGCCTACTATCTCGCCATAGCGTACGGCATCGATCCAACCCCGGTCGAAGCGATCGAGGATTTAAAGCGGCAGCTGAGAAAACCCTGATTTTCGTTCGAGCATCTTGCCCGGGTTGGACGGTAACGGGAAGGCGAATTTCGGCAGGTATAATCAACGCACTATGCTGAAGCTTTTCAGCCGAATTCCTGCGCTGGTGCTGGTCGGAAGCGGGTTCATCATCGGTCTGCTTCTTGCCGGTGCGCTGCTGGCACCCCGAGTCGTCGAATTCAGCCCAGGGGATGGTGCGCGGGAAGTTCCCTCGACCTCCAGCATCCGCCTGCGGTTCAACCGGGCGATGAACCGCGCTTCAGTCGAATCGCGCTTCTCAACCGATCCGCCCCAATCCGGCCAATTCAACTGGGATGGGCAGGAGCTCACCTTCACACCGGATGAACCCTGGCCGTCAGGGGCTCAGATCGAGGTCAGGCTGCGGGCCGGAGCACTGGGCCAGGTCCCCCTGCCGATGCTGCGCTCGAAGCGCTGGACGTACTGGGTAGGCCAGCCGCGTGTGCTCTATCTTTGGCCGGCTTCCGGGGCAGCGAATCTGTATCTGATCCCTCCGGACCAGGAAACAGGGGCGATCCAGCTTACATTCCACCCAACAGGAATCCTGGATTACGCGCTTTTCGACAGCGGGACGCTGGTCGTCTTCAGTTTGAACAGCGAGAACGGGGGACAGAGCTTTTATGTGCTCGATTTGATCTCAGGCGAAGAGCGCCTGATCCGGTCATGCGACTCTGGGGTCCGCTGCAGCACGCCGGCTGTTTCACCGGATGGCCGCTGGCTGGCTTTCACCGAGCAGAACTATCAGATTGGAAGCGGCGGCCGCACCATGCCGGAGGGTTCGCGTGCATGGGTCCTTGCGCTGGAAGGCGAGGGCGAACTGGTTCCCGTCAGCCCGGCCGAGCACGAAGCACGCGATCCGGCGTGGTCGCCCCAGGGCTGGTTGACGTATTACGACGAGTCCTTGAAGGCGACTGCACTGCTCACATTCGATCAAGGGCCAGCTCCCTCTCCGTTCACCTATGTTCCGAACAGCCTGGGTGCGGCCGGGAGTTGGTCGCCGGACGGCACGCGCCTGGTCTACCCGGAGATCTTCTTCCTGCCTTCACAGGGTGATGAAGGCGAGCCAGGGAGCGAATCGGACTACTACAGCCATCTTTATCGAACCGATGTGACCACCGGGGAGACGGATGACATCTCGCCCGGCAGTTCCGTCCGCGTGGAAGATGCCTCGCCGGTCTACAGTCCGGATGGCACCCGGCTGGCCTTCGCCCGCAAGTTCCTCGATTCCGAACGCTGGACGCCGGGCCGGCAGCTGTGGCTGCTCGAACTGGACGATGGCAGCGCAGTCGGATTGACAAACGAATCGAACTTCACATTCTCTTCGTTCAATTGGAATCCCGATTCCACTCGGCTGGTCTACATGCGCCGTGATTCCTCGGATTTGTCCCGTGGTCCCGAGATCTGGTTGATGGATCTTGCCACAATGGAACCAATCTTGCTCGTCGAGGGAGGCTATCTGCCAGCGTGGATTCCGTAGCCCGCATCAATGAACCGGCACCCGATTTTGAATTACCGGATCTCGAGGGACAGCTTCACCGACCCTCCCAGGTGCTCGGTCGGCTGCTGGTTCTGAACTTCTGGTCGGCTGAATGCCCGTGGTCGGAGCGAGCCGATGAACAGCTTCTCCCCCTGTGGAATGCATGGGGTCCAGAAGTCGCGCTCTGGGCGATTGCTTCCAACCTGAATGAAGATCTTACAAGCATGCGGGAAGCAGCTCGTGATCGCGGGCTACCGGTCGTGCTGCGCGACGAAAACCAGCGGGTTGCCGATCGCTACGGGGCACAGACTACGCCCCACTTCTACGTGATCGACCGGTCGGGTGTCCTGCGCTATATCGGGGCGCTGGACGACACGACTTTTCGAAAACGCGAGCCCGAGCGAGACTACCTTGCCAGCGCCGTGCGGACGCTGCTGGAGGGCGGAATGCCGGACCCGCAGGAAACGCCCGGCTACGGATGTACGATCGTCCGGCACGATATTTAGGCTTCCCAGGTCCCGGAGAGGTTTCATCAGGAGAGGCGCGATGAGCGGGCCAATTACCTTGCCGCTGGAAACAGCGTCCGGCACCCGGCTTGTGCACAAGTACTATGGGGGTGACCGTGATCCGGGCGCGCTGCTGCTCGCCCTGCCCGGCGATCATTATGGCGTGGACGGACCCCTGTTGTACTATCCGACTCTCGCACTGCGCCAGCAGGGTTGGAGCACGCTGGCGCTGACCTACGGCTACCAGTCCGCCGGTGATCCCTTTTCGTTGGGCGCACTGCCGAACATGGTGCAGGAGGTCACGGCGGCATTGCGGGCAGCGCTCGAGCGGGAGAATCCGGGGTGGGTGGCGCTGGTTGGGAAATCGCTCGGCGCAGCCCTGGTCGCCACATTGGCCACGAGCGTGCCCGAGCTGGAGTCGGCTTCGCTCCTGTACCTCACGCCGCCGCTCGATGTGCCGTTGTTCGGGCCGGTATTTGCCGAGACGCGCCAGCGATCGATGATCGTCATTGGAACCGCTGACCGGTTCTTCGACCGGGAGGTGCTGGAACGCATGCGCTCCCAGCGGACTTTCGAACTGCTCGAAGTCGAGGGCGCGGATCACAGCCTGATCGTTGCGGGCGACCCTGCACAGACCTTCAGGGTGCTCGAACGGGTTGTTGGTGCGGCCGTGGATTTTCTCAAAGGCTGACGTCAGCGGGTCCGCAGCGCTCGGTTCGTAAATCGACCCACTCCAATTCCAGCAGCCGTTCCAGGTCCTCGCGGTTGAGAATAATCCCGGCATTGCGAATGCCGGCCCCGAGCGAGACCACCTGCAGCTGCTTCAAGCAGGGGTCGGCGAGGATTCTCATTTTCGTGGGAAGCCCGAACGGTGAAACGGAGCCCGGCTCGTATCCCGTCACGCGCCGTACCTCGTCTGCATTGGCGGTGGTCACGCGCGAGACACCCAGGAAATGCCGCAATTTCGACCAATCGACCTGGCTCGGTCCCGGGATAAGCGCCAGCAGGTACTGCTGGTTTTCCAGGCGAAAGAGCAGCGAGCGCACGATCTGTTCGGGGGCGAGGCCTCGCTCGCTGGCCGCCTGCTCGAGTGAATGAACGGGCTGGCTGTGCACATGCAGGGTGTATGGGATCCCGGCGGAATCCAGGGCCCGGGTAACAGCGGTTGCGACCGTCATTGTGCTCACATTCTATCGCATGCAGAGGCTATCAACCCGCGAAGGTGTTCGGATGGGAGGTTTCTTCTTTCTACGCCAAGCGGAAGGTGAATCGGCTTGAACCCTCCTGATCTTTCGGTACAATTCACCCCTGAGGGATTTCAACGCTCGAATTTCAAGTGAATCGTGGGTCCCGGGATGCGGCCGACGGTACGTGCAATTCACATACGAATGCATGTTGGCCGCAAGGCAGCGCAGAGGCACATGTTCAAGCTTGCTGGGAGAGGATAGGAGCATCATCATGGCAGGACAACTCTACCCATCCGTCAATGATCGTGATCACCGGCGTGGTCCGGCGGATGCACCGGTCGTCTTCCTGGAGTACGGTGATTACGAGTGCCCGCACTGTTTGCAGGCGCATGGCATCGTCCTTGAGCTGCAGGAGCGGCTGGGCGATCGCTTTTCCTATGTCTACCGGCATTTTCCCATTTCGGCGTCCCATGTTCATGCTCAGAACGCTGCCGAAGCGGCTGAGGCGGCAGCGGTTCAGGGGAAGTTCTGGGAGATGCACGACAAGCTCTTCGCCAACCAGGATGCACTGGATGACGAGGCGCTGGTTCGGTATGCCGGGGAGATCGGGCTGGATGTGGAGCGGTTCCAGCGCGAATTGCACGAACATGCGTATGCCGACCGCGTGCGAGAGGATTTCCAGAGCGGCATCCGCAGCGGGGCCAACGGCACGCCGACGTTCTTCGTCAACGGCGAGCGATATGATGGTCCGTGGGACGTCGAATCGCTGAAGGAGGAAATTGAGCGCCCGCTTGGGGTCCAGGTGCGAAGTCTTTTTCAGCGCTTCGCTCGCCTTCAGGCTTCAGGAGGCATCCTGCTTTTCCTGGCGGCTCTGGCGGCTTTGATCTGGGCCAACAGCGGCGGGGCGGAAACCTACTTCCAGCTCTTGAGCACCAAGCTGGCGATCACCTTTGGCGGCCAGGGCCTGACCAAGGACCTGATCAAGTGGATCAATGACGGGCTGATGGCATTGTTCTTCTTCATCGTCGGTCTGGAGATCAAGCGCGAGATTACGGTGGGAGAACTGGCTTCGCCGCGCCGGGCGGCGCTTCCGCTGATGGCAGCCGTGGGTGGGATGGCAGGCCCGGCTTTGATCTATACCGCGTTTAACTTCGGAACGGAGGGCATGGTCGGTTGGGCCATCCCGATGGCAACCGACATCGCCTTCATGCTGGGTTTGATGGCACTCCTGGGACGGCGGGTCCCATTCTCGTTGCGGGTCTTTTTTACCGCGCTGGCGATCGGTGACGATCTGGGAGCCGTGCTGGTCCTGGCGATTTTCTACACCTCCGGGATCGCCTGGTCTGCCCTCGGTGCAGCGGCGGTGATCGTCCTGGTCCTGGTCGGTTTGAATGCGCTCGGCGTGCGCAACCCGCTGCCGTACGCGCTGCTGGGCATTGTCCTGTGGGTCGCATTCGTGCAATCGGGCCTGCACGCGACGATCGCCGGCGTGGTGCTGGCGCTCACCATCCCGGCTCGCACACGTGTGCGGAAAGAAGCCTTCCTGGCGCAGTGCGTGGCAATTCTGGGGGGTGCAGAGCCCGAAGTTCCACAGGAGGATGCGCACCACAACGACCGTCGCCAGGCTGCCGCCCATGCACTGGAAGCGATCGCTGAACGGATGCAGTCACCGGCTCAACGCCTCGAGCACATGCTCACACCCTGGGCGACATTCTTCGTCCTGCCCATCTTTGCACTGGCGAACGCCGGCGTCTCGTTTTCGGGTGGACTGGGCGAGGTGCTCGGGAGTCGGGTTGCGCTGGGAGTCATTCTGGGGCTGTTGGTGGGGAAACCCGTGGGTATCACCTTCTTCACCTGGCTCGCCGTGCGCCTGAACATCGGGCAGATGCCGGCCCGGGTGGAGTGGCGCCAGCTGATCAGCGCGACTTTCCTGGCCGGGATCGGCTTCACGATGGCGCTGTTCATCGACAATGCAGCCTTCGACGATCCGGCTATGCTGGATGCCGCCAAGTTCGGGATCCTGATCGCCTCGCTGCTCTCGGGCGTCCTGGGCTTCGGGCTTTTGAGCATGACAAGCCAGAAGCGCGAACAGCATACCGACCTGGAGGCGGCTCCGGCCGCAGCATAGAAACCCCACCCTGCCGGTGCGGCCGATCAGTGTCGGACCGCACACCATCGGGCAGGCTGAAATGGCCATTTCTTTGCTATAATCGGGCTGCCGCTCGGATCGGGCTGCGACCGAGACGGCAGACGAGCTGTAATGCCTCGCATCCCGCCCAAGGCCCGGGCGGGTATCCCTTTTCAGGGGCCGTGCATCTCACTCGCAGGAGGAGATAGCCATGTCAGCAGAACCTGAACCCCGTCCAGAATCCAGGGTCACTACCCAGACATTTCATGAGAAAAAGGCCAGGGGTGAGCGCATCACGATGCTCACCGCCTACGATTACGGCACGGCCGCGGCAATCGACCGGGCCGGGATCGATTCGATCCTGGTGGGCGATTCGCTCGGCATGGTCGTGCTGGGATACGAGACCACGCTGCCGGTGACGATGGAGGACATGCTGCATCACTGCCGGGCCGTGGCGCGCGGCGCACACCGGGCGCTGCTGATCGGCGACATGCCCTTCATGTCCTACCAGGCAGCGCCGGCCGACGCCGTGCGCAATGCCGGCCGCTTTCTGCAAGAAGCCGGAATGGACGCCGACAAGCTGGAGGGCGGCCGCGAGCGGGTGCAGGCCGTGGAAGCGATCATCTCGGCC
>JBJYWH010000165.1:0-7232 GCA_046259355.1 Anaerolineales bacterium | reverse complement strand
CGGCTAAAGGCACCCTGGGGCGATGAACGGAGCGCCGCCCTTGCTTCAAACCCGTATCGACGAGCTGGGCCGGGGATCAATGCCGCCACGCGATACCCTTCTTCGAGGTTATCGCAAGTAGTTGATCCAAAATCGAGAAATATCCGGTAAGGAACTGTATTCCTATCGGGAATCCCCAATAACTCCCTCTTGCTCGCAGCGCCATCCACCTGCCTCAATGACCGCTCAGCGGCGGTGGCCGCTCGATCTTTCAGTCTCTTAAGTCCTGTAACATCCAGTACTGCTTTATGAACTGCGTCCAAGAAACTGAATTTACTACTTGAAGAAGTCAGTTCCTACGAATACTATTCTTGCGACAACGCCCCACTCTGTTTGTCTGTTCCGGCGTCCCTTTCCGGACAACTGGGCGATTTGCAAACCACTAATCACTGGTTCTACTGATGGATACGCTGCGACTGTTACAAAAGGACCGGCGGCGGAAGGATATCTGGCGGAACCTGTATATGGTCCGCCACGGCGAGTCGACGGCCAATGAGGTCAACCGGTTTGCCGGCGCCATTGACGCACCGCTGACTGACCTCGGTCAGGCTCAGGCGCGCCGCGCCGGCAACGATTGGCGAGGCGAGCACATAGACCAGGTCTACGTATCGCCGCTCGAGCGTGCGCGACAGACAGCGCAGATCATCCTGGAAACCATGCCGGCCGGAACGGTGGCCGCAAACCAAACGCAATTCGATCCCCGGCTCAGCGAGCGCTATTTCGGGGAGTTCACCCTGCAGAACAAGACCCGCCTGCAACGCCGTTTCGGCCTGCGCAATTACGAAGCATCCCTGTATCGGGGCGACGCGGCCCTGCACGGCGGCGAAAGCTTCGAGGAATTCCGCGACCGTGTGCTCGAGTTCCTGAAAACCGAGGTCTATCCGGCCATTTCGTCGGGCAAGCGGGTCCTGGTGGTTGCGCACAAATATGTCATCGAACTGATGTCGCGGCTGATTTTGCGCCTGCCCGAGGTGGAGGGCTATGACCTCCGCCTGCCAAACGCGCGCATACTTCACGGCGACGAACTCGGGCGTTACGTCGAGGGCGAGTCGCCGGAACGCAACTTCGCCAACGACTGGGTGGTGGTGCATCACTCGCTGGTGCTTGCCGGCGCCGCCTGCCTGGGACTGCTGATCAATGCCATGGGTCTCAGGGCGACCATCCCGCCCGGGGTGCTTCTGTCGCTTCTGCTGGTCGCCACCACGATCAGTCTCGCGCGCATCTCGCTGCGCAACCCCTCGGCGATGGCCGACCGCAAGAAGCTGTTGTCGCCAAGTCAGTTGCTGATTCGCTTTCTGCTGCTGCCGTGGGGAGTGACGGCACTGGGGGGCTGGCTGTGGCCGGCGCATGGCACCGACATCTCGAGTACCCTGATCGCCGTCGTGCTGTTGCTGGCGGCACCGACGGCCGTAACCGCAACCATACTTTCGCGCAGCGCGGGCGGAATGATACTGCCGAGCGTGTACATCATCCTGCTCAGCACCGCGATGAGCGCGGTCAATACCACGGCCCTGCTGGCGTGGTTCGGCATGTCGGACCTGGCGTTCCAGGCGCTGGTGTTCGTGGGCCTGTCGGTATCCACCCTGGTGTTGCCGATGGCGGTGGCCTATTACATGCGCAGCTACCATCCGATCGTCACCGCCAAGTTTGCCGAGGACTATGCCGCCGTGGCGGTTCTGGCGCTGGCGTTTTTCGTGGTGCTCGCCTTCCAGAACGTGCATCTGGATACCTTCTACCCGATGGGTATCCTGGCGATCGGGATCGGCGTGGCGCTGCGTCTGCTGGCGGTGCGCACCGCGCGCCACCGTTCGCTGTATGGCCTGGACGACTATTTCTCGACCAGCTACCCGAATATCTTCCTGGTGATCCTGCTCGCCAATCTGGTGGGTAACGCGGCGGCCCTGGACCTGGCCACCTGGTTCCTGGTGCCGATGTTCATGCTGGCACCGATGGACGACCGCCTGATACTCCGCCTGCAGAAGGCGCAGCCCGAATTTCACCTGCTCAAGTATCTGCGCATCCACCATTCCGGCGAAGAGGGAAGCTCCAGCCACAAGCATCCCTGAAGAATGCCCTGACGCAGGGTTGGGAACTATGCGGGACCGTTGCGGTGCCGCCAGGGAAGACCGCTCAGGCAATGCCGCTGTTGCGGATACCGGGCATCTCTTCCAGTGGGCTGGGCTCGGCTATCCCGTAGCCCTGCGCCATGTCGACGCCGATGGCCTTGAGTTCCTCCAGGATCTCGTCGTTTTCCACGTATTCGGCAACGGTCTTCAGCCCCATGATGCGCCCGATCTCGTTGATCATGTTGACCATCGAGCGGTCGATCGGATCGGACAGGATATCCCGCACGAACAGACCGTCGATCTTCAGGTAGTCGATGGGCAGGCGCTTCAGGTAGCCGAACGAGGACATCCCGCTGCCGAAATCGTCCAGCAGAAACTTGCAGCCCAGTTCTCTGAGCGAGCGGATCAGGCTGGCGGCCTTGTCCAGGTGCGTGATGACCTGGGTCTCGGTAATCTCGAACGCGATGGCGCGACCGTGTATGCGGTGCACCTTCAACTGTTCCTTGACGTAATCCAGGAAGGTCGGATCGGTCAAAGAGGAGGCCGAGAGATTGATCGAGTAGATGAAATCGCCATGCGCGCTCGGTCCGTCCGACCCCAATGGCTTCCAGCGGCGCAACCTGTCCCCTTCGATCTCGAACAGGTGGCGAATGATCCAGCGGTCGACTTCCTGCATCAGCCCGTGCCTTTCGGCGATGGGAATGAAGGCGCCGGGCACCACCAGGGTGCCGTCGCTGTCGATCATGCGCACCAGGATCTCGGAGTGCAGGACCTTGCCCGGGTTGAGGGTCGCGACGATGGGTTGATGGTACAGCATCATGCGCTCTTCTTTCAGCGCGTGGCGGATATGCGATGCCTGGCGCAGTTCCTCCATTCGGCTGGATATCTTGTCACCATCGATCTGGCCGACGAAGACGCGGTTGCGGCCCTCCTCCTTGGCCGCATAACAGGCCGCATCCACGGTGGCCTGCAGGTCCTCGAGATTGGTCGTCTTGCTGGTGACCGATACCAGCCCGATGCTCGCACCGATATGGAATACCTTTTCCTGATAGGCGAAGCGTATGTCGTTGATCGCCTCGATCAGTTCGTTCGAGACCTCGATCCCTTTTTCGCGGCCGCAGTCGCGCAACAGGACGCCGAATTCGTCTCCGCCGAGTCGGGCGACGATGTCGGATTCGCGCAGGTGGGTTTTGAGGGAGGCACTGACGTTCTGCAGCAGTTTGTCACCGGCCCTGTGCCCGCAGGTGTCGTTGACCACCTTGAACTCGTCCAGGTCGATATACAGGAGACAATGATGGGTCGCGTCGTCTTCGATTGACTCGATAGTGTCCTTGATCGAGCGTGCGAATTCCGAACGATTGAGCAGGCCGGTCAGGTCGTCGCGGCTGGCCTTCCATGCGAGCCGTCGGCGCAGTTCCCGCTCTTTCTGCGTGTTGCGCAGGGTCACCACGAAGCCGGTGCATCGCTTGTCCTTGTCGATCTGGGCGACTGAAAAGTGCACCGCCGTCCTGCGGCCGTCATTGGTCACCAGGATGGAGTCGACGGCCCCCAGGCTGTTTATCTCTCCCACGGTGCTCGAGAGATTGAGCACGCGCTCGCCGGTCACCTCGTTCTGCAGGTCGAACACCTCCTGCCAGGGAACACCCAGCAGATGATCCAGGTCCGAACTGAGAATCTGTTTGGCTGCCGAGTTGACATAGGTGATATAGCCGTCCTGATCCAGCGTGACCACGCCGTCGGCAATCGACGCAAGCGTGATCACCGCCTTTTCGCGTTCCACCTGGAGTTCGCTCACGGCCCGCTGACGCTGACCCAGCATCTTCAAGGCAAACAGCGCGACCACCAGGATCGCGAGCACCACGAAGGCCGTTATCCAGACCGAGCGGGTCAGCAGTTCGTCGTACTGATGCATGTCCACCAGCGCGTAGATCTGGAGCATGCGGTCATTCAGCATGAAATCTGCGGCTTCCCCCCGGTAACGGATGCCCGAGGACTGTATGTCGAACACCTCACCGGTGGGGATGTCCGGGAGAGAGACGGTAATGTCCCCGCCGTAGGGGACGAGGACACCTCCCCATCCCAGTTGAGCCAGCCCGTCGATTCGGGGCGTCACCGAGGCGGTGGCCTGCACGCTGTTTATCGCATACCCGGCACAGAGGTAGCCCAGGAAACGCTTCTGGTAATAGAGGGGTACGCTGCGATTGAATACCAGAAGCCCGTTCTCCACCAGCATGGTTTCCGACTGTTGCTTTTGCCGGTACTCACATCCGAGCTTGGCCAGATCGAGCGCTCCAAGCGTGGCCAGGGGATTTCCGTCCTTGTCGGCGACCTCGATGTACTGATAACCGGCGATGGCGAATTGTGCGGACAGGTAGCGTTTGAGCTGGGGGCGGATGTCGAGATCGACGGTCACCTGCAGGGTGTTGTCGGCGGCCAGTCTGGACAGGGAATTGCGGAAGTCGTCCACCCCCCGCTGAATGGTCAACTCGAGCACGCTCAGGCTGGAACTCAGTCGCTTTTCGTAACTGTCCTTGATCTGCTCGGAAAAGGTGCGCAGCAGAACGCCTGCCACCAGCAGAACGGGAAGCAGCATAAGAAGCACGACCAACAGAATGGCCTGCTTCTTTTTCGCTACCTGATAGACACTAGCCATTATTGATTCCGGCCGCCCGCCTGTACGTCATTTGTCGTCGGATTTGTATACCTGATCGGCCGCCGTGAGTAAGGGCTTGGGAATATCTATCCCCAGGCTCTTGGCCCGCTTCTGGTTGAACACAATTGCGTAGTCGGATGCGTCCTCGATCGATATGTCGCCCGCCTTGGTTCCGGACAGGATCCTGGCTGCCATCTTCCCAGCCTGATAACCCATGGCCGTAAAATCCACTGCGGCACCACCGAACAATCCGATTTTGGAGAAATAGTAGTTGAGTGCCATTTCCGGTTTGGCGCTGTGCTCGATGGTCCAGGCGAAGATCTGGTCCGCGATATAGGTTTGGCCGTCGGCGGTCTTCAATTTCAGGGCGGCCGGATAGATGGCCCGTACGTGCGGGTTTTGGTTCAGCGAATTGATCAGCGCCTTGTAGTCTTCGAAGTCCTTGACCCGTCGCAGTTCCCAGCCGAGCTTCGGCGTATGTCCGGCCAATTCGATTTCGAACTGGCGGGTGATCGCGTTACCGGTCGGCGAATAGTCCGTGATGCCCACAACCTTGTCGCCGGGCTTCAGGTTCCCGATCGCCGCCGCCATTACGCGCATGGACTTGAGCAGATACAGCTTCTCGTACACCCCGGTGACATTGTGTCCGGGTTTGGCGAGCGACTCGAGAAACTTCGCTTTCTTGGAGTAGTCGGCCGGCTGGCCGTTCATGCCACTGAAGACCAGAGATATACCCTTGCGATCGACCAATGGCAGCAGCACCTCGCGAATCGCGTTGTCATCCAGCACTACCACCACCTGGGGATTGAATGCCTCGATGGCCGCGAGCGCCTCCTTACCCCTTTTGTGAATGGCCTCGGGTGTGGTGTAGGTCTTCTTGGTATCCATGTAGACCGAGCGCAGTTCCAGATTCTTGCCCTGCTTCCAGCCCGCATCTGCCAGCGCCTGGGCAACCCCATCCCCTTGCGGCTTGCCGCAGACGTGATTGCTGCCGTAACTGTGGACGACCATGACCCTTGCGACGCCCTGATCAGAACTGGTGTCAGAACTGGCGGGAGTTGCTACAAAAAAACTACACAGAAACAAAAAGAATAAGGTGCTTGGTCGTCTCATGCGTGCTCCCCAGTGCGAAATAAAATTCCTCCTCAATCCCTCGAGTCATACAGCTTCCCGGCATTCATTCCTTAAACATATAGCGGCCGAAACGGGCTGCGCTTTAGGCGAATTTTTGTTGTCTGTTGACCCTCTGTATGGGGTGGGTTCACCCGCCCAGGAGACGGTCGAATACCTGACCGGAATTAACTTCGTAGATCCGAATATTCCATAATAAAATCCGGATGTTAGAGCCCTCCAGAACGGCTACCCGACGGCCGTGTGGCTATAGATTCTCTTAATGTGTGAGCGAAGTAATAAAGGTGTCATGCCTTCCCCAGGAGATGCCTAAATGTCGAGGCGTCACCACCGGAACACAATGGATGGTGCCATCCCATTTACCTGCGGCAACCTGCATCGATCCGGGCATACCGGCAAGAGGGGTCACGGACCCGGGCAGGCGAGCTCAGCCACCACCGCGAGATGATCACTGGGGTAATTTCCGGCGCCGTCCGGTTCGTTCAGGGCAACAAAGCATGTGCTCCAACGAATACCTGCCTGATCCGAGCAAGGCGTAAAGCTGAACAGGTGATCGATACAGGCTTGGTCGCCCTCTTCCACCAGTGTCCCCATGGCTTGCAGGTACGGCGCTGCAAGCCAGGCGTTGCGACCCGGAAACAATTGTTGCGAGTCCAGCCAGTTCATGGCCGGATCGCCAGGCCGGCTGTTGAAGTCCCCGCCCAGGATGACCAGATGGTCACCGGGGCAGGTCGAGGCAAACGCGACGATGGACTCCAGTTGCTGTCTCCGCAGATCCTCGCGATCCTCGAGATGGCTCAGGTGCGTATTGATTACCAGGATGGTATGCCCGTCGATATGCACACGCAGCCAATGCGCCCACCGGTCACCATCCCGGCCGTCTTCAGGCAGCGCCAGCGCTCCGGTTTCCTCATAGGGATAACGGGACAGGATGGCCAATCCCGAATAGCTCTTCACGTCGTTGCCCTTCAAAGAGCGCACCTTTCTTCGACCCGGTTGAAAACAACAATGCATCTGCAGGTGTTCAGCAACAAAGCTACCGGTGTTGATCGTACCATCGAGGGTTGCGAATACCTCCTGTAACAGCACCAGGTCGGCTGCCTGGGCTTTCAGGCCATCGGCCATGAGCCTGAGACGACGTTCATAGTCGCCCTCGCACTTCCAGGTATTCAGACTCACCACTCTTATCGGTCCCATCCCTACTCCCGGCAACGCTCGGAAAACACGACAGTGTAGATGGCGTGTGTTACAGCCATCGACCAGGGGGTTCGCTACACGCCGGCGGACCAATTCGGCGTTTGTCTAGCCTATTTCGGGCCTGTCATGTGTTTGCCACGCGATTG
>JBJYWH010000164.1:0-4314 GCA_046259355.1 Anaerolineales bacterium | reverse complement strand
CCTGCGCGTGGCGGTATCTTTTGAGGGATCCAGACGGGAGGGTAGAATGGCCAAAGGCAGAATACTGATTAACGAGGATTTGTGTAAAGGCTGTGAACTCTGCACCACGGTGTGTCCCAAGAACCTGATCCACATGGCAATGGATCATTTCACACCCACCGGGTACCATCCCGCCATGCTGGTGGATCCGAATCAGGAATGCACCGGTTGTGCAATCTGTGCTGTCATCTGTCCGGACGCTGCCATTACGGTGTACCGCTGGGTGCCCGCCGGTAGGGCAGCTGCTGCTGCAGCATAGGAGGCTGAGCTTGCCCAAGGAACTGCTCAAAGGGAATGTTGCGTTCGCCGAGGCTGCCATCCGCGCAGGATGTGAAGCCTATTTTGGTTACCCGATCACCCCCCAAACCGAAGCCCTGGAGCATATGTCGCTTCGCATGCCTGAATTGGGGCGTGTATTTCTGCAGGCCGAGAGCGAAGTCGCGGCCATCAACATGGTCTACGGGGCCGCGTCTGCAGGTGTGCGTGTGATGTCATCATCGTCAAGCCCCGGTGTCAGCCTGATGATGGAAGGCCTTTCGTACATCGCCGGCTCAGAGGTTCCTGTCGTGCTTGTCGATATCATGCGCGGCGGCCCTGGCCTTGGAAATATCGCGCCATCACAGGGGGACTACAACCAGATCGTGAAAGGCGGGGGACATGGTGATTACCGCCCGATCGTGCTTGCACCGGCAACCGTGCAGGAATTGATCGACCTGACCGTGGAGGCGTTTGATCTGGCGGAGAAATACCGCACGATCGTGATTGTATTGGCCGATGGCAGTCTGGGCCAGATGATGGAACCGGCTGAGCTCCCGAAGATGCGCCCGGTTCGCAAAGCCGCGGATCGGCCTGCATGGGCGTTGACCGGTGCGAATGGCCGGGAACCGAATATCATCTCTTCGATTTACATCGATCCAAACGAAGAGGAAGTCTTCAATCTTAAGCTGATGGAAAAGCAGCGGACGATTGAGGCGCATGAAAAGCGCTGGCGTACATCGGATGCGGAGGACGCTGAGCTGCTGGTGGTGGCTTTTGGAACGGCGGGGCGCATCGCCCAGTCGTCGGTGACGATGGCTCGCGAGCAAGGGATGAAAGTGGGCTTGTTCCGCCCGATCTCACTTTTCCCCTTTCCCTTTGAAGCACTCGCCGAGCAAACCGCCGCTGTGAAACGGATCCTGGTCGTCGAAATGAACGGCGGGCAGATGGTCGATGATGTGCGCCTGGCGGTTGAGGGACGTGTCCCGGTCGGATTCTACGGCCGGATGGGCGGGGTCGTCCCGCTGCCGGATGAAGTATTCGAGCAAATCCAGGAAGCTTATAGTCAAATTTGATCGAGCGGATGGAGGATACGGGACGCATGGCTGAGGTGAATCTCACGGAATCCCTGATCTATACCAAGCCGGGGAGTCTGACCCCGATCGGCACGCATTACTGCCCCGGATGTACGCATGGCATCGCGCACCGTCTGGTCGCGGAGGTCATCGATGAGATGGGAATGCGCGAGCGCACCATCGGGGTTGCGCCGGTTGGCTGCGCGGTGTTTGCCTACAATTATTTCAATATGGATTTTGCCGAGGCAGCCCACGGAAGGGCGCCGGCGATGGCGACGGGATTGAAACGAGTCAGCCCGGAACACCTGGTGTTCACCTACCAGGGTGATGGTGACCTGGCATCGATCGGCGCCGCTGAAATCCTGCACGCTGCCGGTCGCGGTGAGAACATCACAGTGGTCTTCATCAACAACGCGATCTATGGCATGACGGGGGGCCAGATGGCGCCGACAACTCTGCCGGGCCAGCGTACGACATCAACGCCAACGGGACGCGATATCGAGGTGCATGGCTTTCCGTTGAAGATGTGCGAGATTCTCTCCCAACTCGATGGCGCAGCTTATATCGTTCGTCGAAGCCTGCACGACGTCGCAAATATTCGCCGGGCGAAGAAGGCTCTGCGGCAGGCGTTCGAAGTCCAGCAGCGAGGTCTGGGATTCAGCATGGTGGAATTGCTCTCGAGCTGCCCGACCAACTGGGGCATGTCGGCCGAGGACGCCCTGGGTTGGATCGAGGATCACATGATCCCTGCCTTTCCGCTTGGCGACTACAAGGTCCATCCCGCTTTGGACGGCAAGGCCTGAGAGAAGGAGGACGAATGCAGACGGAGATCATCCTCTCCGGTTTTGGCGGCCAGGGCGCACTTTTTGCAGGACAGCTGCTGGCGTATGCCGCGCTGGAGAACGGCCTCAACGTCACCTGGTTTCCCTCTTACGGACCCGAGATGCGCGGTGGAACAGCCCACTGCACCGTCATTCTCTCCGATCAGGAGATCGGGTCTCCGGTTGTGAAGAACCCCACCGCGGTCATTGTCATGAACATCCCATCGCTCGAAAAGTACGAGCCACTTGTCAAATCAGGTGGAATCCTGGTGGTGAATACCTCGCTTGTCGATCGAACTCCGTCTCGGGATGACATCCAGGTGATTCTGGTGCCCGCCAACGATATCGCCGAGGAGCTGGGCGAGAAACGTTTGGCCAATCTGGTCCTGTTGGGTGGCTTGATGGAGAGGCTGGGTATCCTGAGCCTGGATCAAATTGGCGAAGCTCTGAAGAAGCACATTCCTGAACACCGGCGGAATCTTCTGAATGCGAATCTGCAGGCGATGTCCAGGGGAGCGGAGATTGCCCATAACGCATTCGAAACGGCATAAAGAGCCTGTCGCTGAAGAAACGAAAAACAAAAACCCCTCTCCCGACAGAGAGGGGTTTGCCTTTGGAATATTGACGGGTTTCATCCCAACAGCGTATTCGAGCACTGCGGGCAGACCCGTGTGCCGGCGTCGACAATGTAGCCGCAGTTCGGGCATGCGAGCGGTTGATTTGGGCCCAATGGGGCTCCACATGCGACGCAGCTCGGTGCGCCAACCGGGTTTGCCGTCAGGCAGTAACTGCATGTAAGGCGGCGTAAGCGTTCTGAAAGTTCCTGCGATACGCCGAGCGCTTCGGCCGTAGCAGCAATCGTCTGCCAGATTCGGGTGGAGAGCTGCAGCGACGCAATATCCTGAGCCATGTCATCGAGCCGGCTGAGGAGCATAGCGGGCCGGCGGAGTGCGCTGAGCGCTGTCAATCCCATGCTGGCCGCAACACCGAACCAGTCCTGCTGTCCAACACGAACGTGCACCCCATCCTCCACGGTCGTCAATTGGACGGTAATGGCTGTTTTGCCACCGGAGGTCGCGTTGGGCGCGCTGGCAATCTGTACGACTTTCGTCGCGCCTCGCCCAATCTGGCGTACAACCAGATTGCCTTGGTCAAACTCTGCAACAAGTGCCCGGGCGAAGTCGTCGGGTGTCACCGGTCCGTGGAAGGTCTTTTCGTCCATGGTGGCTTTGGGCATGGTACCATCCTCGAGTGATCGACAGAACCCGTGTAGTATAATGCGGCCGAAATTTCCCGACAATGGAGCCGTCTTGAAATCATTTTATCGGTTCGTTCCAGTCATGATCTTGTTCGCCATATCGCTGACGGCTCGTACAGTATCTGCCGATGCTCCGCCTCTGCAAGCGACGGCCACTCCTGAGACCGCCCGGATCGTTGTTCCCGAACAAGTCAACGTGCGTACGGGGCCAAGCCTGGATTATGAGAAGGTCGGTGTGCTGATTGCGGGGCAGGAAGCGCCTGCTCTGGGCAGGTCGCCCGGCGGTGATTGGATTCAAATCTTCTACGCTGGTGTACCGGGAAATGTCGCCTGGGTTTACGCACCCAATGTCATCCTGGAAGCCGGGCAGCGGCTGCTGCCGATCGTCGAACCCCCGCCAACGCCGACTCCGCGCGTAACGGCGACGATCGATCCGACGTTCGCGGCTCAATTCAATATTGGCGAAATCGAAGCGACCCGCTTACCGACGTTCACCCCGGCAGACCCCGTCGTGCGCCCGACATTCACAGCTCCCGATGCAAACCTCGGTGGAGGGTTCCCGCCCATCCTGGCCATCCTGGGCCTCCTGGTGTTGGGTCTCTTCGGCACCGTGATCTCGTTCTTACGAGGAGGATGATCAGTCGAGGATAGGACGCCGACCGGCGAACCCCTCCTCCATCCGGTGCCAGTAAGCGACCTGCTTTTCATGGTACGCCCAGCATAGATAAATCATTTCACCATCCCGGATGGATGGGAAATCGATCAATCCCCGGTTCACATCCTTGACATCAACGCCCAGCGCACGAATTTTCATGATGACTTCCTTCAGCTGTTTCATGGCCTTCAGCGCTGCGCCGGATACCGA
>JBJYWH010000163.1:0-5427 GCA_046259355.1 Anaerolineales bacterium | reverse complement strand
ACATGGATATCTGGAAGTTCTTCGACATCACCCATCGGCATCACCTCATCTGCAATCCGACCAGCCAGGAGAAGCTCGATCGCCTGGTTGAGTTGCTGCGGCTTCCTTCAGGCGCCCCGGTGGTCGATATCGCCAGCGGTAAGGGAGAGTTCCTCGTCCGTCTGGCGGAGACGTATGGCGTATCCGGTTTGGGAATTGACATCTCTCCATACTTCATTCGTGACGCCAGGGCAAGGCTCAAGGCGCGAGTGCCACAGTCTGAAGTCGTCTTCCAGGAGATGGATGGAGCTGCGTTCGTGCCGGATATGCCACAGAGCTTCGCGCTCGCCTCATGTCTGGGGGCAAGTTGGGTCTTCGGTGGACATGGTGCAACGCTCGATGCCCTGAACCGCTTCGTCGCACCGGGCGGATGGATCGTCGTTGGAGAACCATTCTGGCTCCAGGAACCGGTTGAAGAGTACCTCAAGGCATCCGACGTCACCCGGGCGAGCTTCGCCACTCACGCGGAAAACGCCGCCGCCGGGGAGGAACGGGGACTTGAACTTGCATACACACTTGTGAGCAACAAGGATGACTGGGACCGGTACGAGGGTCTCCAGTGGTACGCGGTTTCTGAGTACGCACGCGCCCACCCTGACGATCCGGATTTGCGGGAGATCGTCGACCGGGTCAACAATGAAAAGTCCGTATACCTGCGGTGGGGGCGGGAAACGATAGGATGGGCGATGTACGTCTTCAGGCAGCGGATCTCACGGTCCGGCACGTCGGCTGCCTGACAACTTGCTGGAGCAGACGCAGCCTCAGCGCGGTTTCAAATACGATGTAGCTGTGGTGCGCTGCTCCACTCGAGGCTGTTAGGCGCGGCGGAGTTGTCGCTGTCCTGTCGGTAGGGGTGGAGATTATTTGCTAGGAGCAGGGTATGATCATCGCTGAACGTGCTGGGGCTATTCTCCGTCAAGCCCGTGACGAAGATTTGCCGCGAGTAGATGAGATCACGATCATCTGCTATACACCCATCTTTGAGAGCTATGTGTCCATGTTGGGTAAGGAGTGCTATGAGGTTGTGCGGCATGATCCTGAACTAACGTGGGAAGAGCGCAAGACAGGGCAGGTGCATCGCCTGTATAGGGAGCATCCGGAGTGGCTATGGGTGCTGGAGCAAGGCGGGGTCGTGTTCGGGTTTGTGACGTTTTACCTGTTTCCCAAACAGGGTTATGGGCACATCGACAACAATGGCGTTCATCCCGACCAGGCTGGGCAGGGTTGGGGGCGATTCATGTACCAGCATGTGCTCGAATATTTTCGCCAACAGGGGTTGCGTTACGCCCACGTAGACACAGGACTTGATTCGGCGCATATTCCAGCCAGGCGGGCATATGAAGCAGTAGGATTTGATCGGCAGATTCCAACTGTGGAGTATTGGCAGGATCTGGCAAAGGACAATCCCGAGTCGGAGCCAGAGTCCCAGTGGGGCAGCCGCGCCTGACAACTCGCTGAAGCTGGTCATGCCAGCTGCGGCGTAGAATAGAGTTCGAAGGTGGATGTGGCTGGCCCGATGGCCTGGTTCGAGGCTGTCAGGATGATCTTCAATTCAATACAGAAGGATGCTCAAGAATGCTGAAGCTGATGCCAACAACATATTTGTTAATCGCAGTCCTGTTAATCATCCTTCTCCATTTCCTCATCCCAATTCAATTCATCCTAATTTCACCCTGGAACTTGATCGGTCTTCTACCTCTACTGTTCGGTATATGGATTAACATCTCTGCGGACCGAGCCTTCAAGAAGGCGGGCACAACCGTCAAACCTTTTGAGAAATCAAGTACTCTTATCCAGCACGGTGTATTTCGCATAAGCCGAAACCCTATGTATCTGGGTTTTGTATCAATACTCCTTGGTATTTCACTTCTATTAAGGTCGCTCTCTCCATATATCGTTGTTGTCTTGTTCGCGATATTAATGGAAGCAGTGTTTATCCCATCGGAAGAAAAGATGTTATTCGAGGCCTTTGGTGATCAGTGGGAGAGATATCGATCACAGGTAAGGAAATGGATATAGATATCCAGTTCGAGGTTGTTGTCGGGCGGCTGTTGTCGCTTCCGCAGCTCCAGGCGCCCGAAAAGGAGGATCGGCGACTTGATCGAAACCCCCACAAACTCCCGGATGGCACAGCAAGGAGACCGCGAATCCGTGCCCTACGCTCCAAGCTTCATTGACCGGTTTACGGACTTCGTTCAACGACAGCCGCTTCCCTACTGGCTTACGTACCTGCTGCTCTTCCTGCTTGAGAGCGCAGTTCTCCATGTTTTCTCCTGGGTTGACGGATGGCTGCCAGCCTACAGTCTCGGCCCCATCCTGTTCCTGTTCCCTTTGTGGCTCTGGGGCTCGCTGGCGATTATTACGTATCTGGACTCGCTTTCGCTGCGGGCGATTTCCGAATTCGAGCCGCTGCTCCAGATCTCGAGCGAGACGAAGCACCGATTGGAATACGAATTCACCACGATGCCGGCCAGGAGCGTGCTCCTCAGTGCTGTCGCCTGGGCCGTCGTATTTGTCTTGTCATGGTTTGTGGGCTTCGCCCCGGCTGTCGCTGTCTATGGTCTGGGGCCGCTTGCCACGCGGGCCAGCTTTATAGCTGGGTTCATTTCATTCTCCATCGGCAGCGTTATCTACTATCACTCCGTTCGACAGCTGCGGCTCGTAAGCCGAACTGTGCAGATGGTCGACCAGTTCGATCTGTTCCTGCTCGAGCCCGCTTACTCGTTCTCAGTGCTGACCGCCCGCACCGGCATCTCGTGGGTTGCCCTGCTCACTTTGAGCCTGCTCACGTTTCCCCTGGAAGTAGGAGGGATCACGGAAATATCCTACCTGATCTTGCAGGTCGCTCTGGCGTTGGGCGCCTTTCTGCTGCCTCTGCGATTCGTCAACCGGCGCCTGGTGCTGGAGAAGCGAGGACAGCTCGTAGAGCTGGATCAGCGCACGAAGGCTGCGCTGGCGCGCCTGCACCAGCGGATCGACGAGAACGACCTTTCGGAGATCCCCAGGCTCAATGACGTCCTGAAAGGATTGACTACCGAACGCGAGATCCTGGAGAGGATCCCCACCTGGCCCTGGCGCCCGGGCTTGCTGGCAGGCTTTCTCTCGGTGATCGTGATCCCGATCGTACTTTTTCTCCTTCAGTACGGCCTGAGTGAGTGGTTGAGCCGCTAGAAACGGGGCTGGCCATCCCCCGACGGCTTCCCATTAGCCCCTCTGCTGCACTGTGGGGGCCCGGGACGGAAGGTCGGACATTGCAGCTCAGGGTTGTAAGGCCGCCTTTGTATAGGAGTATTTGGAATGAAACAACGAGGTTGGCTTTTGGGTTGTGCGCTTGTCCTTTTTTTAATTTCTGGCTGCCAGGGAGAGAAAGCTGCCTGCGACGAGAACGAATATTCGGCCGGCTTTGAGCGAATCGGCGTGCTTCGCTCCATGGACAGCGGCGAGAGTTGGACCTTTCTTGGAGATGCTTGCTTTCATGCACCTGAACTCATTCCCGTAGACCCCAGTCCACTGCCGACAGCCTCAGGTATCGCGCTGTATTTTCTCGACCTGAAAAGCCTCAATCAGCCCGCCGGGATGGAAAGAATTATCTACCGCGCCGAGAGCAGCGATGACCTGGACTTCACTCTGCCACAGCCCGTATTCCGTTTTGGGGAGACAATCACGGATCCCTATGTCATCAAGATGGGCGATGGTAGCTATCGCATGTATCTGCAGCATATAGCAGAGGTTGGAGATATCATCAGCGCCTCCAGCCGAGATGGTATGCTCTTCACCCTTGATGAGGGCGGCCGTACAATGCTTGGCGCCATTCCTGGGGCCTTGCTTCTACCCGATGGACGAATCCGCCTTTTTGTTGCGGGCGATCCAAGCGGAATAAAGAGTCTAATCTCGAGCGATGGGCTGAACTTCCAGATGGAAGAAGGAGTTCGGATACCCGCAAATGGAATCAGAATTACAGATCCACATCCGATACAGTTGCAATCTGGCAGCTATCTGATGGTCTACACTATCCACCCTGACGGCGTGTATGCGGACGAGCAGGCCAGGCTGGCAGCGATAGAGATCCATCTTGCCAGCAGTGAAGATGGATCCTCCTGGACATCGAACCCGGCTATCATCGCGTACGGCAGCGTTCCGGGACTTGCAGAGGCTCCTGGCGGAAGTCTGTACATCTACTATGTTGATGCCAGCCACCGAATGAATCCGTAAAAACTGGGAATATCGTTCTTTCGAGACGACTGGGTTTCGGCGGTTGCAAGATGTCTCGCTTGCGGCAACCCCTGCACCACGCAGGACTGCGCGGCAGGCAAGCGTACCCAAAGGATCGCTTCGCTGAAGTTTCACGAGGACCCTGCGAAGGGCATGCAGCGCCGATGATCCCTTTCGTGCAGCAGGATGAACGACCCCGTATGGTCATCAGGGCGACGGAATCTATACGTATATCGGGATGAACGATGTGGGGTGAATTTGGAAGAGATGTTGTATGCTCGAGGTGGTCGGGACAAGAGGTGTTGAAACACCCCGGCCGATCAGCTCGAGGGCATCAGGGCGGCGCATCATTTTTGATGGTGAGTTTTATTTGTCGTTAATTTATCCTGGCAGGAGGCATAGGTATGGTCGTTCCGACGACTCTTCGTATCGCTGCTGTTCTGGTTTGGATTTCCGGCGTGGGCTTGGGTATTCCGAGCATCATGGCTATCCGTAACTTGGCTTCTGGTCGCGATCTACCCCTTGTGTTTGGTTTTACGGCGTATGGGGGTGGTGCATTTGAACGGCATGGTCTGAATACATCCATTCCGCTCCTTCTCGGTTTCTTGCTGATCTCGCTCATTGAAATCCCCGCAGGTTGGCTTCTCTGGGAAGGATACCGGTCTGGTGGAATTCTGTCGCTTGGGCTGCTCATTCCAGGGGCCGTCTATTGGTGGGGGTTCGATCTGCCATACCCACCCATCGTTGCCGTTGCTCGAGTCATTTTGATCCTGATGAGTTGGCCGGCATTGCATTGAGCGTTGCGCCGCCAAATGTCCTGCCGGAGGCGACCCTTTAAAACCCACTCCGGTGCACTGCGGGGCGCAGGATGGAACATGGGACTTCGCGGCTCTAGGCTGATAGGTTGCGCTTGTTTTCCAGCGGTCTCCTCAAGATGGTTGAACGTCAGTCATTCTTCAGGAAGCACCTACCCCCTTTTTCTATAATGCAGGAGTATTGACAGAAGGAGGATGTGATGAAATTCCGTGTCCACAAGCTCGAGGTCTCGAGTGAGACTGCCCAGGAGAAGTTGCAGGCATTCTTGAACCAGTTGGATGGTGAGATTCTTGCTGTAGTACCGAATGTGTCGCCTGTCTTCAAGGGGATGGGAGCTACTGCAAGAGTTGATTTTCTGCT
>JBJYWH010000162.1:0-13487 GCA_046259355.1 Anaerolineales bacterium | reverse complement strand
GAGGAACCGCAGCTCACGCCGAACCTCAAATCCGCGCCGTGCGGCCTGCTTCACGAAGGTCTCCCCGCTCATCGCAATTTCGACCGGGATGACACCTGCTTCCACTTCGCCCGCGGCGACGGCGGCGGTGAAGATCGAGGCATGCCAGCCGGTGCCCTGCTCCATGGCAGTGAAGCCGGTTTTTTCGTCGAACTTCAGCTGGAGATCGACCTGGGCTTCGGCTGCGTTGCCGTTTTTCCAGCCCTTTGCCAATGCCCGGATCAGGGCAAGATCGGGTTCATCGGTTCTGGCGCGAATCTGGGGGTCCCAGAGGGCATGCAGCAGGCTGCGTGGGCGCACCCGGGTGCCGTCGACGTTGATCGGGTCGTTCGAAAGCAGGCCGAGCTGCTGGATCACTTTCAATGCGGCGTGATGGCCGGGGTAACGCATGGTCTTGTTCTGCAGCGTGCGAAGCTTGCCTTCGAACGTACGAGCTGCACTGGTGATGCCGCCTGCAGTCGTGAAGGCCTCCAACCGTCCGATCGGTTCCGGGAACTCCAAAATCTCAAGCTCGCTAAGCGCCGGGACGAGGGTGGTCTTCCCCTCGCGAATAAAAACGCATTCGCCGTCGTATTCGTTCGTCAGGCCTTCGATGCTGAATCCGAGGCTGTAATTCCAGGGTTCTCGTGGCTGCTGCGGCAGACCGCAGTCCCAGATGAAAACATCCTGCGGCTGATCCAGGGCCTCCATTGCATAGAGTGCGAGCGTGGTAATCATGCCCGGTCCGAGGCCGCAGTCCGGCACGATGGAAACGCCCGCTTTGCCAGGGGCGAGCGCTCGAGCTGGGCAAAGACAACGTCGCTGTTGCCGCCCAGGTCGGTCATCGCGACTCCCGCGGAGATCGCGGCTTCTGTCAGGCCGAGGTTCATGAAGTAGGGTGTGGCGGCGAGCATGGCTTGAATTCCATGACTCTCGAGTTCTGAGATCACACCGGCCCGATCGCGGGCATCCAATGCCGTGGGATGAGCCAATTCCCGCCCGAGCAGTGCGTTAACGCGTTCCGCCGCTTTCTCCGCCGCACCGGGGTCGGCGTCAGCCATGAGGATGAAATCGGCTTCGGCATGCAGCCCCAGGTCGTAGGCAGCCGCCGTGCCCTGACGTCCGGTCCCGATGATCGCGTAGCGATAACCCATGATGACCTCTTCTGGTGGTAGATTGTGGAAGGTAGAAAGGCTGCTGCAAGATTTCCGCCGGCATTTATACCGCACGGACCCGCTTGTGAATAGGGAGCAGCGCCCCGGGAGCTTTTATCGAGAAATGTCGTGCCGCGTTCGAGCACCGTCGAGCGGATCGAGCAGGAATACCTCGATTCCCTTCTGCCCGGCTTTCAGGCTCTCGCTTTTAAGTGCAATCGGCTTGACAAGGGCAAGCCCGATCCAACCTGAACGCGGCGAATGTGCGACCGATGTCAAATGCCCCACAGCGCTACCGTTTTCCAGCAATCGGGTACCGGCGGGAAGAAGTTCTGGAAGCTGCAGCAGGACCAGCCGACGGGGGATCTGCTCCCGGCTTTCCATCCGGGCCAGGATCTCCTGCCCGATGTAGCAACCCTTGTTGAAGCTCACCTCGTCCCACAACCCGACTTCCAGTGGAATCGTGTCCTCGCTGATTTCGCTGCCGACACGCGGAAGGCCCGATTCAATCCGCAGGATGTCAAACGCTTGCTGGACGGCAGGATCCCCGGCTTCCGGCCAGGTTTCCCGGGCTCGAGCCGTGGCTTCGCCCTGGAGCAGCAATTCGAATCCACCGGGACGGGGCCGATCGATCGACCAGGTGATGCCATCCGGGCTTTCGTAAAAGTGTCCCATGGGTTGAGGAGGATCGAGCGGCTGGAGCTCCGATAGGAGGCTCGAGGCGTTCGGTCCATAGATCCCCCACCGGGTGAATCTGCGGTCCGGCAGGCTGACCTCGACCTCATCCTGGAAGAAAATATACCCGTTGAGCCAATCCTTAACTTGAGGGGCCTTTCCGGTGGATGTCAGGAGAAGTATGTCAGCGGGTCGCGAAAAGACGGTCACCACATCGACGATGCGGGCGAGGGCGCTGGTCAGAATGGTTCGCTTCCAGCGACCGACGGGTAGATCCGCCAGATCGTTGGTTGTCAGGCGGTTCAACAGGTCGAGCCGATCCCGGCCGCGAAGCAGGATGACGCCGGGTTCAGCATGTGCGAAGGACTGCGCCTCCTGGTGAGCAGCCCAGTACGCGCCTTCTGTTTCCATACGGGTTTCTGGATTTGTCGGCACAGGGCCTCCGCCGAGCATAATAAGACTGGAATAGTCTGAATTATACTCAGCTTTCGCTTCCTCCATCGCTGCCGGTGGTGGACGCGGCCCTTCGTGTATAATCGCGGCCATGATCCCTGGTATGCTTCCTGCATCGAGATCTGGCATAACGACGATGATGGATTGCGATGGTAAAGGACCGACGGCCAGCTGAAGATTTGTCGATCGCCGAACTGGAGGCGATCCTGGCGCGCAAGCGGCTTGAAGCCCGCCAGGCTCGAATCGAGCAGTTCCGGCGCAGTGGGCGCGTGCTCTCGATTCCCGGCGAACCAGGGGAGGTCGCTGCGGCGCAGGAGCGAAATGGCGGGCAGGGCATTCAACGCCAGGCGGCGGAGCCGGAAGAGCGCCCCCGGTCCGTGCTGAGCAGGGTTCTCAACCGTTCCTTGCTCGTGGTGGAAATCGCGGCCGTCGCCGGATTGCTCTTTATCCTGCTCAGCGGTGCGGGAGCGCTTCAGAAGCTCAATGCCGAGGTCGCCCAGGCGCTGTCCGGTGAGTCTTCGCCTACCCCCCTCATCACAGCCGTCGTGCTTCCATCCGGTCACACCCCACCCAATTCACCCCAGGGGGCGCGTTTCAATGAAGCCGAGATCCCTGAAAGCCTGCGGCCGTTCGTGCAGACCTACAGCAACGTGCCCATCCCAACGCCCGGGCCCGAACAGGCACGCTCCATTCTCATCCCGGCGATTCTGAACGGCGAAGTGCCGGTCGTGCAGGGTGATGGCTGGGAGCAGCTGAAGAAGGGCGTGGGCCAGCATGTCGGCAGCGCCGACCCGGGGAAGAACGGGAACCTGGTGCTCTCGGCGCATAACGACATCTACGGCGAATGGTTCCGGGATCTGGATCAGCTATCGCCCGGTGATGAAGTCGTGATCAAAACCGCCACACAGGTTTACACCTACCGGGTGACACGCACGCGCATCGTCTCGCCGACGGACGTGAGCGTACTCGAACCGACCAACAAGTCGACCATCACGCTGATCTCCTGCTATCCGTACATGGTGGATAACCAGCGGATCGTTGTATTCGGCGAGCTGGCCGAACGTTAGGAAACTGTAAAGTCTGTCGGCAGGATCCTCTCCTATAGTGATAGCAGGCTAACTGGCGCTGCGACCGGCTAGTCTTGCGAGCACGTCCATGGCAGCAGGGCAATGATGAGCGACGACAAGTCTGAACCCAACCGGGCACGCCTGAGCATTCGGTGGAAGATCATCCTGCCGTTTGTGCTGCTGGCCGCATTATTGGGGCTGGGGGCGGTTGTGCTCGTCAACCGCCAGCTGGGACAGGCCGAGCAGGTCCGCTACCTGCGCCAGCTGCGGGACAGCGGGCAGCAGGCAGCTGACGAAGTGGTGCGGCTGGAAGCGCGGCTGCTGGAAGTTGAGCGTCTCCTCGCCAATACCCAGGGCGTGCCGGAGGCGGTCGCCCTGAACGACGCCGAGCAGCTGCGATCGCTCCTGCTCCAATCGGTCGTCAACAGCGATACAGATGTGGCCGTCGTGCTTGATCGCGAGGGCACCAGCCTGCTGGCTGTGCGGAGAGCCCGCCCTGATGCTGCAGCCGATTACCTCACGCTGCGCGGCGAGACCTACTACACGGCATGGCCGTTTGTCCGCCAGGTGCTCCGCCTGGATACCGGCGGTGAGGCCGGTGATTCGCCGGAAAAGCAGGCTGGGTTGGGACGGATTCAGCTCGATGGCCAGGACGTCTGGGTCTTGTTTGTCGCCGGACCGCTGGTGGATGAGGAAGGCACGGTTTTTGGCGCGGTTCTGACTGGCCGCTACTTGAGCAAAGTCGTTGACGAGCTGGGCGACATTTCAGGTGCCCATGTCTCGATCTATGACACTTCGGACGGTGAACTGCTTGCCACGGATTTCTCGGATTTATCCCCCGGTGAGACCTCGGCCCTCGTCTTGAGTCCAGACAGCGCCAGCACGGCAGCGGAAGAGTCGCCCGGGGAGGAACCTTACCGCACGATCCAGATCGCCGGCCAGAGCTATGGGGAAGTCCTGACGCCGTTTGTGGCCCGCAATGGCGAGGTTGAGATGGGCTTGCTCGGGGTGTCGCTGCTTGGTGGTGAGGATGCCGACACGGCCTACCAGGAGTACCAGGCCCAAACCCGCAGTGTCCTGGTCTATGCCGGGATCGGATTGGTGCTCGTGATCGGTGTGGGTCTGCTCGTTTCACAATGGATCACGCGGCCAGTCGACACCCTGGTGGACGCGAGCCGCGCATCCGCCGTCGGCGACGTTGCCACCTATGTGCCGGTGGGGAGCCGGGAGGATAATCGCTTCCACGACCTGATCAGCCAGACGGTTACCGAGTCGGCGCGCGCCGAGCTGCGGAAATCGCTCTCGAATGGGGATCGCCCGCTTGCCGGGCGGCAGGTTCGCGCGGCCATGCTTTCAGCCTCGATCGAAGGGTTTGCTGTGAATGGCCGTACGAAACCGGAGCAGACACTGCATGACCTGAATCGGGCGTATCCGGCCATCCTGGCGATCATCAATCGTCACGGTGGCATGCTCGATAGCTTCAACGGCCTGGGCTTGAAAGCTTCCTTCGGCGTGCTCCCGCGCAGCCTGCCGGCTGCTGTCAGCACGCTGCAGGCCGTGCACGCTGGACTGGAGCTGATCGAGTACATCCGTGAGCTGAACGAAACTCGAGCCGCCGGGGGATCCACGCCGCTGGATATCGCCATCGGAATATCGAGCGGTTTTGTGGTCGCCGGCGGGGTCGAAGCGCTGGGAAAGATTCACTTCACCGTGCTGGGTGATACTGCGGAAGAGGTTGAACTAATTATGCGAGCGGCCGGATCCGCCCCGGGAAGCACGCTCCTCATTTCAGAGCAGACCCATGAAGATCTCGGTTCGGCGCGTGATTATTTGACGTTTGGGCGTAAAGGGGATCTTCAGCTCCCGGGTTCGAAAAGCACGCTGCGGGTGATGGAGGTAGCCGGCCGTTCCACCCGGCTGGTGGACACCTCGGATTTGCTCGAAGGAGACGAGTCCGAGGCTGGCAAGGAGATGTTTCAGGGCTAGGAATAGCGTTGGGCTTGTCGCAGCACTGACGATACCGTACGCTGGTAAGGACGAACCGGACTGCCAGCCTTGGAGCGGAGACGCCATCGATCGTGTGAACAAGCGGCGTCGGATGGACGGCCGGAAAGCGGGAAGTATGCCATGAAGAAGCATTGGATCTACCGGGTAGGACTGATCATCGGCATCCTGCTGCTCGCCTGGGCTGCGGCGGCTGTCGTGCTCAACACGGCTTCAGCGGAAGGCCTTCCGCTCTCGCTGCGGCTGCGGTCGCGCTTGTCGGCCGATTACAGCGTTGACGAAACCGGGCCCTTGAAGGCGCTCAACTTCTCGATCATCGGTGACCTGCTGCGGGACCTGGGGCTGGCGCCGGATGAAGCCGAGCAGGGGGAGGGGGCGGTCAGGGTTGCGCTCAACCAACCCGTGCCGACCGCGACGGCGCGCAATTTCGAGGGCGACCCGCCCTTCACCGCGACGCCGACGAACACACCCACGCCAACCAATACACCCACGCCTACAAATACACCTACGCCAACGTTCACCCCACGCCCGACGGCGACCCGGACGGCGACACCAAAGCCTACCAATCCACCGCCAGCAACCGCCGTGCCCGCCGATTCGCAGGCACCTTCAGTTAAGGATCCGGGCGTGCTTTCGCCCTCACCGGGAGCCGTTACCGACTGCTCCGTCAATATCAACCTGACCGATATCATCCTGCGGGATGAAGATCCCTCCAGCGGCATCGACTGGGTAAAACTGAAGTACAAGGTCTATGACCATACATTCTCGACCATCTACGCTGGCTACATCTATTCCTCCCCGCTGCAGATGTGCTGGTCGCACACGCTCGTCGACGGCTCTGTGGAAGCCTGCTTCAGCGGACCCACGCCGGCGTTCCAAATTCTGATAGAGCCCGGCTTTTCGAGCTTGCCGGATTACACCGGGCCGGACTTCAAGGTCAAGGTCTGGTCGATTTTCGAGGACAACGCCGGCAACTCAAACACCTACGAATACGGTGTTTTCACGATGCCGTCGTCCTGCGACGGTCCCTAGCCATCCAGCACCGATCAATCGGGAATGGAATGAACTGCGGCCCCGTTTCGGGGCCGCAGTGGTTTGAAGCGCTGCTCAGCACGAACTCTCAGCGGCTTCTTCGGCCCCATGCGAGCACAACTGCAGCCAATCCAACGGGCAGTGGGAGTCCCGGGCAGACCAGGGAGAGACCTTGCCGTGTCTGCTCTTTGCCTCTGCCGGTGGTGCTGGGCTGTGCCGGAACAGGATTAACAGGGCTGCTATCTTCCAGAAGCGGAGCCGGCAGCTGGATGGAATCGCCGGTCTCCTCCTCCAAGACGATCTCGTAGGCCTGCCCATCGATCACAACCAGCACGCGCTCACCGAGCGCCAGCGCTGGGCCGATGTCGGGGCGGACGGCGGCCAGGTCGAAGTAATCCGCGGACA
This sequence comes from Anaerolineales bacterium, assembly GCA_046259355.1. GTDB lineage: Bacteria > Chloroflexota > Anaerolineae > Anaerolineales > E44-bin32 > E44-bin32. Next base: position 6,679 of record JBJYWH010000162.1, on the reverse strand, counting down.
GGAAGGGAACCTTGTGGGTCGCCATGTTCTCTGGATCGTACTGCGTATCGGTCCACACGCCGTCCGCCCAGCGGAAGGTGCGCGTGCCGGCGACCTGCACGATGTCCCGGGCCTCGGGTTCGATTGCAGCTGGGACCTCCGCTCCTCGGAATTCCGCCTCGGCGGCAGCCTGCCCCACAGCCTTCTCGCCGCTCACGATCGTGGGAGCCGCCATCATCTCGTCGAAGGCCTGGGCCGCAATCCCCTCCCGGGCATCGGCGCCGAAGGCCATCGGCTCGGTGACGAGATAGGACGTGTAGGGCGTGACGATCCCGTAGCGGATGCTCAGGCGCACGATTTGATCGATGGTCTCCTCATCCGGGCCCTGCAGCCGGACGTGGTTCAGCAGCGCACCGATCTTGCGCGTGGCCCACAGCCGGGGCAGGAACTCCGCACCGCCGGTCGAACGAAAGTGCTGTTCCGGGTAGCGGTAGCTCTTCTCCTCCCCATCGACTATACCGCTCAGTTCGATGGTTTCGTCGCCGGACGACCGGTAGCGACCGAGCAGAACCAGCTGCCCGCCGGCGAAGAGATCGGGGAGCGGATCGGGATACATGTCGAAGACGACCACATCCCCAAAATCGAGCGCAAGATCGGTCAGCACGGGGGAGCTGACCTTCTCATAAAAACCACTTACGGCTTCATCGATCGCCTGGTCCGGGGTGACGTAGGCGGTTGTGCCGCGGTTTTCCAGCGCCAGCGAGTCGAGCAGGAAGGTGTCGACGTCATACCCCACGCCGAAGGGGAACAGGCGGATGTTCTCGCGCATCGAGCGGCGGGCGTTCTCGAGGATCGAGTCCGTATCCGTCACACCTTCGGTCGGGAGCCCATCCGTTAGAAAGATCAGGATCGTCGGACGGGACCGGCTCGAGATGTTGAGGGCTTCCAGCAGCGCCCGGTTGATATCGGTCGAGCCAACGGCGGCAAGCGTATCCACCCAGCGCAGGGCATCCTTGATGCGATCGGTGCCCTGAAGTTCGGCGGCGAAAGAGCTGGTGCTGGTGCTGAAGGAGATGATATTGAAGCGGTCATCCGGGTTGAGGTGTCCGAGCACGTAGCGCAGCGCCGACTGCGCCTGGCGGAATTTCTCGCCATCCATGCTTCCGGAGCGATCCAGCACGAAGATGACATCCTTGACGGCGATTTCATCCCGCGCATGTTCGATGCTCGGGGCAGCCATCAGCAGGAAGAAACCATCGGGATCATCGCTTTCGGGATCGCGATAGGTGAGCAGATTGAGGCCGATCTTCTCCGGCGATACCGAGTAATACAGGTCGAAATCGGTGTCGGGCGTGACGAATTGATCTTCATACCCCACTCGCGCCGACCGGTCGCCGCTGCGGGTGATATCGACCGGGTGGGAGGGCGAGTAGACCGCCTTGATGGGCACGGGTGAATCGATGGACACCGAGACGACGACATCTTCCAGCGGTTCGGTCGAGAATTTCTCTGTGTTCAGGGGATAGCGGTAATGGACCAGGCCGTTATCGGCCGTCAGGACCTGGCTGTATTCGAGTTCGATCCGCCGTTCGCCGCCGGCCGGTATCGGGAAAATCGAAGCCTGGACGGCGCCTCGATCGACGTACTCGAGCAGTGCCGGATCGCGCAGGCTGCGGACGATATCTTCGTAGGTCCGGCGGGCTTCCTCTCGGCTGAGGACCTTGCCCTCGACCGGTTCGCCGTCGATCCACAGCGTGAAATCCTGTACGGCGGCGTCCGCCGGGATAGGGAAGATGTAAGTGCCTTCCACCGTCCAGTCATTGTCGTTGCGGAAGACCTGGTCCACATGGGTTACCGCGACCTGGTCTTTGATCTTCACCTCGACGTGGTGATAGGTGATGGCGAGCTGGGAGATCGGGAAGGGTTCCGGGCAGCGGTTGAATTCGCATATCGGGGGCTGGGGAATGATGATCCCATCCGCATAAACCGGGCTGGCAAAGCCCAGGCTGAAGGCTGCAAACAGGATCAGGCTCAGGATCGCTCGGGTGCGGCTCATGGCGGCCTCCTTCTTGTGGAGCGGCTCTAACAGGTAAGACGTCTTTTACGCGATCCCGGTTCCCGTCGGGCGTTGAGCGCTCAAGACGGGTCGGCAGGGCTGCATGGTATAATCGGAGAAATCTCCCACACCCTGACGTGGGAGTTTGTTGTGTGTTGAGCCATGGAAGAGAAACTGCAGGGCATCGAACAGCGATTTGAGGAGATCGACCGCGAGCTGGCCGAAGTCGGCGAGGATTACCAGCGCGCGGCCGAACTGGGTCGCGAGCGCGCTGAACTCGAGCCGATTGTCGAAAGCTACCGGCGCTACCGGGAGCTGAACGCCGAGCGCGAACAGGCCCAGGCGTTATTGGATTCGGACGACGAGGAAATGCGCTCGCTAGCCGCTGATGAACTGGGTCGTCTGGAGAGTGAACTCGACTCGCTGGAAGGCGAATTGAAAAGCATGCTGCTCCCGAGCGACCCGCGCGACCGCCGCAACGTGATCATGGAAATTCGCGCCGGCACAGGCGGCGACGAGGCCACGCTCTTTGCGGCTGATTTGTTTCGCATGTACAGCCGCTATGCCGAAAACCAGGGCTGGGATATCGAAATTCTGTCCCAGAATGAGACCGGGGTGGGTGGCTTCAAGGAAATCGCCTTCATGGTCAAAGGACAGGGAGCGTACTCCCGATTGAAATTCGAATCGGGCGTGCACCGGGTGCAGCGCGTGCCCCAGACCGAGTCGCAGGGCCGCATCCATACCTCCACGGCGACCGTTGCCGTGCTGGCCGAGGCGGATGAAGTCGAGATCCAGATTCCCGATCGCGATATCAAGATGGACGTTTACCGCTCGGCCGGGGCTGGTGGACAGAATGTGCAGAAGAACGCCACCGCCGTCCGCCTCACACACATCCCGACCGGCATGGTCGTGCAGTGTCAGGACGAGCGTTCGCAGCTTCAAAACCGGATGCGCGCCATGAGCATCCTCCGCGCCCGCCTGTATGACATCGCCGTGCAGGAGCAGCAGGAACGGGAGGATGCTTCCCGTCGGGCGCAGGTGGGCAGCGGCGAACGGTCGGAGAAGATCCGCACATACAACTTCCCGCAATCGCGCGTCACCGACCACCGCATCGGTATGACCTCCCATAACTTGCCGGCGGTTCTGGATGGCGATCTCGATCCGTTCATCGACGAGCTGGCGACGCGTGAAGAGGCCGAACGCCTGCAGGCGGTCGGTGAGTAGCGAAGGTGACCGCCGTGAACGTGCAGCAGGCACTGCAGCTGGCACGCCAACACACACGAGATGACGGCGAGACCTTCACGCTCGAAGCCCAGGTTCTTCTGGCTGATATTCTCGGCCGCAGTCGTTCTTCCCTGCTGACGCATCCCGAGCTCGAACTGAATCCCGATCAAGAGCAGAGCTACCGAACTGACCTGGAGCAGATTGCAGCCGGCGTTCCGCTGGCGTACCTGCTGGGCTGGAAGGACTTCTATGGCCGCCGTTTCGAGGTCACCCGGGAGACCCTCATTCCAAGGCCGGAAACCGAGCAGCTGGTAGAACGTGCGCTCGAAACGCTTTCCGGACTCAGTCGTCCACGTATCGTGGACGTGGGCACAGGAAGCGGCTGCATCGCGATCACGATCGCCTGCGAATGGGAGCAGGGCTCGCTCCTCGCCAGCGACCGTTCGATGGCAGCCCTGTCGGTTGCGAAACGCAACGCGAGCACACATGCGGTGGGCGGGCGAATAGAATGGATGCAGGCCGATCTGCTGCGTCCGGTCCGGGCTCGATTTGACCTGGTCTGCGCGAATCTGCCCTATATTCCAAGTGGACGCCTGCCAGCCCTGGCGGTGAGCGAATACGAGCCGGCTGGCGCGCTGGATGGAGGTCGGGAGGGAATGGACCACACCGCCCGTTTGATCCATCAGCTCCCCGGGACGCTCGCTCCCCATGGAACAGCGCTGCTCGAGATCGACCAGGACCAGGGGCAGCCGCTGGCCGCGATCGCCAGGGAATGTCTTCCGGCGAGCGATATCGATGTCGAAATCGATTCAGCCGGGTTGGAGCGGCTTCTGATCATTCGACGAGGTGCGGCGTGAGGCCGGGAATGCGCATCGCCGCTTCGGATCCAGGCTGGCTGGGACAGGCGCGGCAGGTTCTCGAGCGGGATGGCCTGGTCATCTTCCCTACCGATACCGTGTACGGGCTGGGCTGTCTCATCCATTCAGACCGGGGGATCGAGCGGCTCTATCAGGTCAAAGGCCGGCCGGAGCGGAAGGCGATCCCGGTCTTGATCGGGGATCCCGGGCACCTGGCGCGGGTGAGCGATCGGATACCGGAGGCGGCAGAGCGGCTGATCCAGCGATTCTGGCCGGGAGCGCTCACGATCGTGCTTCCCCGCCGTCCTACCTTGCCAGAGGCGCTGGGTCCGCTGGCGACGATCGGGGTACGGATGCCGGACCATCCGGTCGCACTGCAGCTGCTGGCGGCAATGGGCCCGATGGCTGTCACGTCCGCTAATTTGTCTGGCGCGCAGGAGACCCGCACGGCGGAAGCCGCCTGGCATGAACTGGGTGCGCAGGTCGAGCTCACGATTGATGGGGGAGAGACGCCCGGCGGGAAACCTTCGACGGTTGTCGATCTCACGCAGCCGGACTTCCCCATCCTGCGCCCCGGCCCGGTCTCATATGAGGCGATTCACCGGGCGCTCGAGACCACCCCTTAAACCTTAATCTGGCGCTAAACGTAGACTCATCCAATTCTCATCCAGGAGTGCATAATGGAAGGTGCATTCTCCTCCAAAAAACCCGCGCCCGGGAGCGGCGAACTCCCCAAGGCGCGGATTTGGTTTAAAGTCATGGTGGAAATCTTATGGATCCGCTGGCTGCGCACCGCCCTGTGGAAGGCGCCTATGGCACCCGGGTGTGAGCCTCCGCCTGCAGCTGTGCTGCCCGCCATAAGCCACCGTGCCAGCGCAGGTAGCCTTCCAGATGAAGCGCCCAGTAGGCCGGTTCGTGGTCGCCTTCGTCAAACTGCAGGGTGGGGGCGATCCCGTATTGAAAGAAGAGCTCGACCAGATGAGCCGTCGAGGGAAAAAGCGAATCCCGTACGCCAATGTCTATCCAGACTGCAGGAAGCTGGCCATCCGGAATGTCGGCCAGCCAGCGCAGGATGAGCGCATCACCATGCAGCACGGCCGGGCTGTGCAAGCCGATCTGCTGAAAGAGGTCAGGATGGCGCAGGCCGATCTCGAGCGCCTGGCCCCCGCCGCGTGAAAGTCCACCGATCGCGCGCCAGCGGGCCTCCGGGAGTGTCCGGTACATCTCGTCGATAGAGGGGACGAGTCCATCGACGAGTGCTTCTTCGATCGTCAATCCAGTCCGTTCCCATGGCATGACCATCAGGAATGGCGGAACGGCTCCCTGCGTGATCAGCGCATCGGCGGTCTCGTCGACACCGAGTTCGTCCCACTGCGCGTCGGTGCCCAGCAGGCCGTGCAGCAGGTAGAGCACCGGGTAGCGTTGCAGCCGGTCCTCCTCGTAGCACGGTGGCAGGTAGACGCGAAACGGAAGCGGGCGCGGCTGGCCGGTTACCTCGATCTCGGCCTGCTCAATGCTTCCATGGGATGGATCGCAGGCGGCTTTCTCCGCCTCCGGTGCGGCCGTGGGGGAGGGCTGTGCGCCACGCATGCTCGTTCCGGCAGTGAGCGGGGGGCTGGCTGCGGCCGTCCTGGAGAGGGCGAGAAGGCTAAAAAGCGCCAATGTGCCGACGAGGCGGCTCAGCCAACGAAATACCCCGTCAGCCTGCATCCTTCCTGCAGACCGACGGGGGCGCCTGTTACCCGTAGTGTAGGACTGAAGCGATCGCCGGTCAACCGGGTTCGTGATGCATCCGGCGTCCTCATCCGAATCGACCTTCGACATAATCTTCCGTTCGCTGATCGGCCGGGTTGGTGAAAATCTCGCGGCCGGGCGCATACTCGATCAGTTCACCTCCCAGGAAGAAGGCCGCGTAATCGGCCGTGCGAGCAGCCTGCTGAATGGAATGCGGGACGAGGATGATCGTGTAGTCTTGCTTGAGCTGTGCGAGCGAGGTTTCCACCTTGCCCGTTGAAATCGGATCCAGGCCGGAGGTCGGTTCATCGAGCAAGATCACCTCCGGCTGAAGGACGAGCGAGCGTGCCAGGCACAATCGCTGCTGCTGACCGCCGGAAAGGGAAGCGGCAGGCTCATCCAGGCGGTCCTGGACCTCATCCCAGAGTGCGGCGGCCTGCAGGCTGCGCTCCAAGGCTTCCGCAAGGAGTCCTTCTTCGTGTTCTCCGCTCAATTCCAGGCCGTAGGTCAGGTTGCGGCGAATGCTCATCGGCAGCACGACCGGCCGGGCGAAAACCATGCCCACCTTGCGCCGCAGCCCAATCACGTCCGTAGCGGATGCGAGCACATCCTCGCCATCGAGCCAGACGTGGCCCCGCACTTCAGTTACATCCGCCAGGTCATTCAAACGGTTGATCATCCGGAGCAGGGTGGATTTCCCGCCTCCGGCCGGACCGAAGAGAACCGTGATGGCCTTCTCGGGGATCAGCAGATTGATCCCGCGCAGCGATTCCGTCCCATCGGAATAGGAAACGAACAGATCTTCGATCCTGATCTTGATCGATCGATC
>JBJYWH010000161.1:6512-11242 GCA_046259355.1 Anaerolineales bacterium | reverse complement strand
TCTTCAACACCCAGGAAGCCGGTTTCTTGGCTGGCTACCTGGCAGCAGGCGTGAGCAAAACCGGCAAGATCGGCACCTTCGGCGGGCTGCAGATCCCGACCGTGACGGCTTTCATGGACGGCTACGCCCTCGGCGCAACGCATTACAATGAAATCCATGGCACGTCAGTTGAGGTGCTGGGTTGGGATCCGGCTGCTCAGACCGGGCTCTTCGCCGGCAACTTCGAGAGCCTGGAAGACGGCCGCAACCTGGGCACATCCCTGATGGATGAAGGCGCGGACATCATCATGCCCGTCGCCGGCCCGGTTGGCCTGGGTACGGCAGCTGCGGCGCAGGAGCGCGGCGGCGTCTACATCATCGGCGTCGATGCCGACTGGGTGCTCACCAACCCGCAGTACGAAGCCATCACGCTGACCTCGGTGCTCAAGAACATGGACGTCACGACGATGAACGTGATCCAGTCCGTCATCGATGGCACCTTCCAGGGTGGCGTTACGGTTGGTACGCTTGACAATGGCGGCGTCGGCCTGGCCCCGTATCATTCGCTGGCTGGCGAAGTCTCGAGCGAACTGCAGGGCGAAGTGGACACGGTCGCTCAGCAGATCATCTCTGGCGAATTGTCCGCCACACCCTAAAGCACCATCAGAAGATCGTGGGGCCGGGATTTTCCCGGCCCCTTTTTTCTCGATTCGATTCGCCGCACATCGATTGCAAATTTGGTCGCAACCATCGGCCATGGTAAAATCGGCCAAACCGGAGCAGCCGCAATGGCTGCAACTTAACCACAACACTGCAAGGTGAACATGGAAGCTGTCCTCGAACTTCGTGGCATCACCAAGCGTTTCCCGGGTGTATTGGCAAATGACAGGATTGATCTGACCCTTAACGAGGGAGAGATCCACGCGCTGCTGGGCGAGAACGGTGCCGGCAAGACGACGCTGATGAACATCCTTTATGGGCTCTATGCCCCGGATGAAGGCGATGTCATCGTGCGTGGGAAGCAGGTCGATATCCATGATCCAGGTGATGCAATTTCCGTTGGGATCGGTATGGTGCACCAGCACTTCATGTTGATCCCGGTTTTTACGGTGACAGAAAACGTCATGCTGGGTGAGGAATCCTTGCGTTTCGGCGATTTTCTTGACCGTGCAATTGCCGCCGAACGCATCCAAAAAATCTCGGAGCAGTATCACCTCGAGGTTGAACCGGAATCTTACGTGAAAGATCTGCCGGTTGGCGTGCAGCAGCGAGTTGAGATTATCAAGCTGCTCTACCGTGAAGCGGATATTTTGATCCTGGACGAACCGACGGCCGTCCTGACACCCCAGGAAGCGGACGAGCTGTTCAAGATCATGCGCTCGCTGGTCGAGCAGGGCAAGTCGATCATTTTCATAACCCACAAGCTGCGGGAAGTGCTGGATGTGGCCGACCGTATCACGGTGCTTCGCCGCGGGCAGGTGGTCGGGACCACGACTCCCGCCAAAGCTGATAAAGAATTGCTGGCCGAGATGATGGTCGGACGGGAAGTGCAGCTGGGGGTGGAAAAAGCACCGCCGAAGGTTGGTGAGGTGGTCCTGCAGGTTCAGGATCTGGTCGTGCTCGATGATCGCAAACAGGTAGCCGTCGATCAGGTTGGCTTCGATGTTCATCAGGGAGAAATCCTGGGCATCGCCGGGGTGCAGGGCAACGGCCAGACCGAACTGGTCGAGGCTGTGACGGGCTTGCGCAGTCCGTTGAGTGGGAAGATCAAGCTGCTGGAGACGGATATCACCCACGCGACGCCGCGTGAGATTACCGAGCTCGGGTCGGCACACGTTCCCGAGGACCGACAGCAGGACGGGTTGGTGCTTCCGTTCTCGGTGGCTGACAACCTGGTGCTGAACACCTACTATCTTCCCCCATTCACTAAGGGAGTCATCCTGCAGCAGGACGCGATTCTCGAATCTGCGGAAGAACGGATCGATCAATTCGACATTCGCACCCCCAGCCCGCTGACGCCGGCCGGATCGCTTTCCGGTGGCAACCAGCAGAAAGTCATTGTGGCGCGCGAGTTCTCGCGCCCGATCAAGCTGCTGGTAGCCTCGCAGCCCACGCGCGGCCTGGACGTCGGCTCGATTGAGTACATCCACAAGCGCATCGTCGAAAAGCGGGATGAAGGCACCGGGGTGCTGTTGGTTTCACCCGAACTGGACGAAATCATGGAACTCTCGGATCGCATCGCGGTCATGTACCGGGGAAAGATCGTGGCTGTGGTTCCTGGCGCCGAAGCGACAAAAGAGCGAATTGGTCTGCTGATGGCGGGAGTCACACCTGAAACGGAAAAAGCTGAGCAAGAGAAGCGATCGAAATCCAAGCGAGGGTCGTCGTGAGCGAAAAACCATCGAAGAAGCAGGACGCCGGCAAGGTGCTCCTGGAGGAGCTCAGCGGCGGTCCGCCCAACCACCAACTGCCCGCCTGGCGCCGGATCGGGCGCACGATGCTCGTTCCGCTGCTGGCGGTGATCAGCGGCTTGATCCTGGGGGCGTTTCTGATCGCGCTGACATCCGAGAATTTCTACAACGCCTGGAGCGTGTCGCCGTGGGAAGCGGTTAAGGCAGGCTGGAATGAGGTTCGTCTGGCCTACGGAGCGCTCTTTGCGGGGTCGATCGGCGACCCGGTGCGGATCATCGACGCGCTGCGTTCCGGAGATGCACTCGCAATCAGGCGTGCGTTCAACCCGATCCTGGAAAGCCTGACAGCCAGCACACCCTTCATTTTTGCCAGCCTGGCCGTTGCGCTCGGCTTCCGGAGCGGTGTCTTCAACATTGGCGCCGAAGGACAGCTCTTTGTGGGCGCGATCTTCGCTGCGTTCGTGGGATATTCGATCAAGGGCTTGCCCGCGATCATTCACATCCCGCTGTCGCTGCTGGCGGGTGCGCTGGGCGGCGCTATATGGGGCTTCATTCCCGGCTGGCTGAAAGCCAAAACCGGCGGACACGAGGTCATCAACACGATCATGATGAACTATGTCGCGTTCCGCCTGAGCGACTGGCTGCTCAGCGGACCGATGAAGCGTCCCGACTCCTTCAACCCGGTCAGCCCGACCATCCAGCCCAGCGCCATGCTGCCACGCTTTTTCCAGGAGCCAATCCGCTTCCACCTCGGCTTCTTTATCGCCCTGTTTACGGCCTGGCTGGTGTACTGGCTGCTGTTTCGCACCCGCTGGGGCTTCGACTTGCGTTCGGTTGGGCTCAACCCGCGCGCCTCACGCTATGCTGGCATGAGCACCGTCATGGTCACCATTATGGCGATGACGCTCTCCGGCGCGCTGGCCGGCCTGGCGGGCACGAACGAGGTGCTGGGTTTGAATCACAACCTGGCGCTGGCGTTCTCCTCGGGCTACGGTTTTGACAGCATCGCGCTGGCACTGCTGGGAAAGAATCACCCGGTTGGGGTGGTGCTGGCCTCGCTGCTGTTCGGCACGCTGCGCACGGGGGCGACGCGCATGCAGGTTGTAGCCCAGATCCCGGTTGACATCATCACCGTGCTGCAGGCCTTTATCCTGATCTTCATCGCCGCCCCAGCCATCATCCGCACTATCTATCGGCTGAGAGCTCCGGAGATTGAAGAAGAGGAAGTCACGATTCGCGGGTGGGGAGGAGGCTGAGCATGGCAACCACAGCATTGCGCAAGGAGATCGAGGTATCCTCCCCGACCCGGCAGCGCGTGATGGGCATTGTCTTCCTGGTCCTGGCGGCGGGAATCTGGCTGCTGTTCGGACGCACGACTGGAACGGGCATCGTAACGACCTTCAACCTGGTCCCGGGCGGCATCGAATCCAACCTGCCGGACTGGAACCTGCCCACACTGGGCACGTTAAATACGCTGGCGATGTTCTCGGCCTTCTTCGGTGCCATGCAGCTGGTGCGCGGTTTCGGCCGGCGGACAAACCTGGTACTGGCCGTGGTTTCGGGTTTCTTTATCTTCGGCTTCCTGACCTGGGCCGCAGCTGGCCGTTCGCTCAACCTGGCCGGGTTGCTGAACACCAGCCTGAGCAAGGCCGTGCCGATCACGCTCGGCGCGCTCTCGGGCGTGCTGTGCGAGCGGGCGGGCGTCGTCAACATCGCCATCGAGGGCATGATGCTCGCGGCGGCGATGGTCGCTTCGCTCGTGGGCAGCGTGAGCCACAGCCTGTGGATCGGCTTGATCGCCGGCGTTATCACCGGTGCCCTGCTCGGCCTGGTACACGCCGTGCTGTCGATCAAGTACATGACCGACCAGATCATCTCGGGCACGGTGATCAACATTTTCGCCGGCGGCATCACGGCCTTCGTCTCGGCCAAGTTCCTGCAGCCTGTCCAATCCTTGAACGACCCCGGCATCTTCCGGCCGTTCGAGATTCCGCTGCTGGGTAAGATCCCCGTCCTGGGGCCGATCCTGTTCAACAACAACCTATTTATCTACGCCATGTTCCTGTTCCTGATCGTGCTGCATGTGGCGTTGTTCTCCACACGCTGGGGACTGCGGCTGCGATCGGTCGGCGAGCATCCCAAAGCCGCCGATACGCTCGGAATCAACGTCTTCCGCACCCGCTACATGGCGGTGCTGCTGGGCGGCATGATGGCCGGTTTCGCCGGCGCCTATTTCACGATCGGCTCGGTCGGGCGCTTCGACGAGTTCATGACCGCCGGACGCGGTTTCATCGGCCTCGCCGCGATGATCTTCGGCAACTGGACGCCCTTCGGTTCATT
>JBJYWH010000161.1:0-6412 GCA_046259355.1 Anaerolineales bacterium | reverse complement strand
GAACGGCGGGCGATCAGCCCGGAGAGCACGGAAGCGGGCAGGGTGCGAATTTCCTCGATTCCGAATGAGAGCGCCAGCCCGAAGTAGAGCACCAACCCGAGCGACCCTCCTGCCAGCAGGAAGATCAAGCGGCCGGGCGAGAACAGGTGTTGAAAAAGGAGGATCGCCGCTCCCATCAGCCCCGCTGCCAGTCCGGCCTTGGCCGCGTCGATCGCGATCCGCCGCCCATCGACCGCCCGCCAGCGCAGGTGCAGGATGAGAATGCCGATCGAAGCTTCGACCGCGACGGCGATGCCATTCGCCAGCGCCAGGCCGCCGTGTTCCAGGCCTCCCTGGGAGCGCGGGCGCGAGAGCAGGATGGCCAGACCCACATTGAGCGCGGTGGTGAAGAGCGAGACGATCAGTGGAGTAAGCGTATCCTGCCGTGCTGCGAAGGCGCGCACGACGACCTCCAGCACGGATTGACTGATCAGCGCGACGGTATAGAACTGCAGCGCGTAGTAGACCAGCTCGGTGCTCTGCGCGGTGAACTCGCCGCCCTGGAAGAGCAGCACGATCAGCGGCCGGCCGAAGACCAGCAGCGCAATGGCAGCCGGAAAGGACAGCATCAGGATTGCCCGCAGAGCACCGCTGAATGCCTTCCGCTGAGCGGCGTTGTCTTCTTTCGCGGCCAGTTCCGCCAGGGTGGGGAAAACGGCGATGCCAATCGCGGTGCCGATCAGGGTCCAGGGTGTGTTCATCAATTGGAAGGCATAGCGCAGTGACGACAGCCGGCCTTCACCCAGGCCCGACCCGAGGTTGGCGTTGATCCAATCAATGCTGGCCCGTGCCATGAGAAGATCGAGCACGCGCGGTGCCATGAGCCAGGCGACCCGCTGCAGCTGTCGGTCGCCCCAACCGAGGCTCGGCCGCCAGCGCAGGCGGTAGATGAACGCGCCCGGAAGCTGGATCAGCAGGTGCAGGCCGGCACCGAGCACCGCCCCCCAGGCCAGGCCGAAAATTCCAAGGCGAGGCTGGAGCAGCCAGGCGCCGGCGATGATGCCCAGGCTGTACATCGTTGGAGCCAGCGCCGGCAGCAGAAAGTGCTGGTGGGCATGCAGCGCGCCGGTCAGAATGCTGCTGGCGGCGAAGATCAGCGTCGAGAGCAGCAGGATCCGCATCAAGTTCACCGTGAGGCCCTGGACCGGTTCCGGGAAATTGGGAGCGATACCCCAACGAGCTGAAATCAAGATCGGTGCTAGCAGGGCCAGAATGACCGCCGCTGCGGCGGTGAGCAGCAGCACGGAATTGATCACCCGGCTGAGCAGCAGGTTGGGTCCATCCTCCCGGTCAGCTGACAGCAGGCGCGTGTAGACTGGAATGAAGGCAAAAGCCAGCGCCCCCCCCGCAAGCATTGTGAAGAGCAGTTCGGGAATGCCGTTGGCAGCTGTGAAGGCATCCATCTCGGCGCTGGTGCCGAATTTGAGCGCGATCACCCGCTGGCGGAGCAGTCCGACGACGATCGAAGCCCCGAGTCCGGACATCACGACCAGCGCCGAGCGCGCCACGCGGGTTCCAGTCCCGGATGAGCTGGAACTTCCTGTTGTGCTCACCCGGTCACTCCCAGCCGTTCGAGCTGGCTCAGCGCGGGCTCCCAGTCCGGATGCCATTTCAAGGCCTTCTGGTAATCCGAAATTGCACCATCCAGATCTCCGAGCGCCTCGCGTGCCAGGGCTCGCCAGTAGAAGCTTTCTTCCACGGCCGGTTCGCTCATATTCTCGATGGTGAAATTCGCAAGATTGAGCACATCGTAATAGCGTTCGGTGTAGTAGTACGCCCAATAAGGCCCGGTGCTGTACCACATGATGCGCCACGGGCGGTGCTCCGGGTCAGAGATCGCCAGCTGGGCATCGATTTTAAAGGCTTCGTCATAGGCCGCCGCCGCGCCGCCGTAATCCTGCAGGTAGCGAAGGTTGGTGCCGCGGTTGAACCAGGCGAAGAGCTGGTCGCGTCCGCTGAGTTGGTAAATCTCATTCGAGGCGAGCTGTGCGGCATACTCATAGTTGTAGGTCTCATCGACCTGCGGCCCCAGAATGGAAAACAGCATCTCTTCCCGTTCGGGTGGATAAATCACAATGTAGAGATAGTTGAAGTGCCGCCAGTAAGCCTGCATGTCGTTGTAGCTCACCGGCAAATTCGGCATGATGTAGGAATCCTGGACCGTGAAGCGCTGTTTGGCGTCGTCATATCCCGATACGACTTCGTAATGCCCCATCCATCCATCAAAGCCGGGACCTTCAAAACCCTTTTCGATCATGACGGGAAAACCGGCCGCGATCAGCTGCTTGAGCAGATCGAGGTCGCCTCCCACGCGCGAGATGACGCGCAGGCTGGTGCCCTCTTCGACAAAGGCCATCAATTCATACGGCATCACATTCTTGTCGCGCGGGTTGGGTTTGACGAAGTCCGCAATCGGTTTCTGGTTGCCGTCCCAGCCCCAGTATGAAAGCGCCATCGAGAGATTCGCGGGACCGCAGTTGTTCCATTTCTGATACTCATGCCGGATGCCGGTGAGTTGAACCTGGGCTGGAATGGCGGTCGGCTCAACGGTCGGGGTTGCGGTCGGCGTGGGAGTCGCGGTCGGTCCCGGCGTTGCCGTCGGTACCGGCGTGGGTGTGTAGGCGGAGAGCGTGCTCTCTACCATGGCGGCGACGGTCGGGTTCGGCGTGAAAACAGCTTCCTCCGGCGGGTTGAGGGCATACTTGATTCGCGCCCGCAGCTCGGAGATCCGCCAGCCGATACGATCCTGCACAAACGGGGTTTGATAGGCGACCAGGGCGAGAATGACCACCAATCCCACGATACCAAGAAGCCAATATTTCTTACCATTACGTCCCTTGCGCATGGCGGGCATTATAACCGAGGCGGTCGTGGATGGCTGCGATGGGGATCAGAGCGTGCGCTCGATCCATTCACTGCGTTCGGGACCGACGGAGATGGTGGCTGCGGTCACCCCGGTCAGCCTTTCTATCCGCTCAACGTAGGCTCGGGCTTCAGGGGGAAGCTGTTCCCAACGCCGGCTGGACCGGATGTCCCCATTCCATCCCACGACGTTTTCGTAAACCGGCTCGCACCGATCGAGGCCGGCCGGGGTGCAAGGCAAATCCGGGTGGCGCTGACCTTCATAGCGGTACGCCACGGCGATTCTGAGTTCCTCGAATCCGCTCAGGACGTCGAGCTTGGTGATGGAGAATTCAGTAAAGCCGTTCAACCGGGTTGTGTACCGCAGCAGCACGCCATCCAGCCAACCGCACCGGCGGGGGCGACCGGTGGTTGTCCCGTACTCGTCCCAGGGCTGCTCACCCGTGCCGCGCAGGCGAGCGGCATCGGCCTCGGATGCTTCCGTTGGGAAAGGGCCAGCCCCAACGCGCGTTTGGAAAGCTTTCACTACGCCGATGACCTTGCGCAGGTTCGATGGACCCACGCCCAGGCTCTGCAGTGCGCCGGCGGTTGTGGGATGAGAGCTCGTGACATAAGGATAGGTGCCATGATCGAGGTCGAGCAGCGTCCCCTGCGCCCCTTCGCCGAGGACATTCCCGCCCTCCGACAGGGTAGTGGCAACGAGGGCATCCGTATTCGCGACATAATCCCGCAGCCGTTCGGCATAGCGTTCAAAATCACGCATCACCGCTTCGATGTCGGGCGGGGGCTCCTTGTAGATTCCTTCCAGCAGGCGTGCGGCCGATTCGAGCTGCGAACGCAGGCGGGGAGCAAAGGCTGACCAGCTGCGGAGTTCTTCCGCTCGCAGGCCGCGTCGGGCGGCTTTTTCGGTGTAGGCCGGGCCAATGCCGCGCCCCGTCGTGCCGATCGGGGCGCCGCGCAGCCGCTCCTCCGCTCCGTCGAGCAGGCGGTGGGCGGGCGTGATGAGATGGGCCGAAGGGGAGATGGCGATACGAGCCGGGCTGACATCGAGCCCGAATGCTTCCAGTTGATCGAATTCTTCGATCAGGGTTGCGGGGTTGATGACCATTCCAGCCGCAAGAATGCAGCGTACGCCCGGATGCAGGATTCCCGAGGGGACCAGGTGGAGTTTCAGGTGCTGGGCGCCAGCCGTGAGGGTATGGCCGGCGTTATCGCCCCCGCTGAAACGAGCCACGATTTGGGCCTGGCGGGCAAGGGCATCGGTGATTCGGCCCTTGCCTTCATCTCCCCATTGCGCACCCAGGATCAAATCCAGCGGCATCACGTGCCTCCAGCGCGAGTATAGCACAGGGATTCGAGGAGGGTTCCGTCCCGCACATGCCGGCACTATACCCCTTGTCTCGAAAAGGCTATAATCCTCAGCGAAGCGCCATGCGTACGCGATTGCATCTCCCCGTTCTCTTGCTCCTGGGCCTGCTCACTGCGGGCGCCGTATTGGCATTCCCGGCCTGGGCCGCGCCCGGACCGTCGAACCTCCGGGCGCAGCCGACGGCATTCCCCACGCCGACACCCGGGCCGGACGGGCGCATTATCTACATAGTGCAGGAAGGCGATTCGCCCTGGCGCATTGCGGCGATCGCCGGCATCACGATCGAAGAATTGATGGCCATGAATGGCCTCCAATCGGGTGATTACATTACGCCAGGCATGCAGCTGGAGCTCGGTACCGGCGGACCACCCCAGCCGACCGGAGCATCCGTGAGCGGCATCGCAACGGCGACCTCACCGCCCATGACCCCAACACCGCAGGTTGGCACGGGTGAGATCTGTGTCTTGCTGTTTGAAGATGTCAACGGGGATGGCCGGCTGGAAGCCGGAGAGCCGGCGCTGGCGGGAGGTCAGATCAGTGTGGCCGAGGAAAGCGGGGTGGTCGCTGCGGAGTACACAAGCGAAGCGCTCGATCTGGAGCTCTATCCAGCCGGCTACTGCTTCGAGGACCTGATGAACGGCAGCTACAACGTCAGTGCTGCTGCCCCGGAAGGCTACAACCCCACGACCGGTCTGAATGCTCCGGTCACCCTCAATCCGGGCGACATCAAGTACCTGCAATTTGGCGCGCAGCCGAGCGCCGGGATCTCTACCAACGGGGGCGGCGGCGGACGTTCTGCGCTGCTCGGCGTGCTTGGCGTTGTCCTGCTGGTGTCAGCCGGTGCGCTGGGATACTACGCTACCCGCATCTCGCGCCGTACACCACGCTCACTGCGCTGAGATCCACTTTCCCGGTCGTACCCCTCCCCTCTTTTCCAATTTACCTCTTGAAATCCGATAAATCGATTTTATAATAATGTTGTTATTGACATGATAATAACAGCATGTAATTATCGACATCTCACAGGAGTGCTCCCCGGGAATGGCATCCTGATGCAAGGGCTGGCTGGCGGGCTGGAGCTCGCAGTCGCACTCCTGGATGTGGTCGGGAAATCCGGTCTCGACACCATCGTCACCCTGCTCGGGATCGGGCTCTTTCTCCTGGCCCGGTGGATATCCATCGCAAATGTCACGTGAAATGAAAATCAATCGAACCCCGGGGTCTTCTTGAACTCCATGAATATAGTTCGCCCCAGGATGGATCGAAGGAGGAAAGAATCATGTTGGATCGCGCCCTGCGCTGGCTGTTGATTATCCTGAACGGTTTCCTTGCGCTGACCGCATTTGCTGGCGGCATTGGATTGCTTGCAGATCTCAATGCGCCGCCGCTGGAAACGCTGGAGGGTTCGATCTTCCGTTCTTTCCTGATTCCGGGTTTGGCGCTCTTCCTGGTGGTCGGAGGCAGCGCGTTGACCGCGGCTGTATTACACATCCGACGACACGCGCTCGCCGGGTACAGTGGCATGGCCGCAGGGCTCATCATCATCGCCTTCGAGATCGTCGAGGTGATGGTCATCGGCTCAGATCAGGGTATAGCACGCATGCTCCAGATCTTCTATGCCAGCCTCGGGCTGGCCATTCTGCTGTTCAGTTCGGCGAAAGTCTTCATCACAAAGACGCACGTCCAAAGAGAGGGAGTTCCATCATGAAGGACCAGCCTATTCTGTCAACGGCCCTGCGAGGGGTCGCATTTGCCATTGTCATCGCGGCACTTGTCTTGGGCATCCTGGCGTTTATCAGCGTTAATCTCAGGATCTTGACCTGAAGCAACGAGAGGGAAGATTTTATCCTGCCAGCCAGGGGATGGCGAGACGGATCCTGAAATCGGCGCGTCGGTAAGGTGTATTTCAATTCGAAGTATGAGGCCATCCTATGGCAGATCATCAACCTGCACGTCTTGCCCCGTGGCTGATGCTGATAACACGCCCGGCTTTCTTTCTGTTCTTCCAGCTGGTCATCGCAGCTGCATTTCTGATGGGAGGATCGAATTCAGCATTCATCAAATCCTCGGCCTGGTGGCCGATCAACGTCCTGCTGACGAACGTGGTGACGATAATTCTACTGATCTGGCTTCACCGGCGTG
>JBJYWH010000160.1:0-5216 GCA_046259355.1 Anaerolineales bacterium | reverse complement strand
GCCGGGTTCAGCGGTCGGGCTCCTGACCTCCACACCGGCAGCGCATGCCCCCACCAAGCCGCAGGCTGCAACCACCAGGAGGCGCAGATGCAGCTTCATCCGCGCGGCCTCAGCTCTCGATCCCGGTCGATTCGAATTCGAGCTTGAGCGCCGCAAGCGACCGATTGATATCGTGAATGAACAGCGCCAGCGACGCAATCAGGCTTCCAAGGCACAGGATGAACGTGACAACGATCAGCCAGCCGATCTCGATCCCCCACAGGGCGGTCACGAAGAGCAGGATGATCAGGATCGCAGCCGTCAGCGCGCTGATCGAGGAAAGGGCGATCGCCAGCCGGATCGAACGCGCCCGGCGATAGAGGATTCGCAGCTGGGCTTCAATCGGAGGACGAGTCAGGTGGCTGGCCTGGGCATACTCCACAACCAGCAGCCGCGCCCGGTCGATAGCACGCCCGAGACGGTTGGTCATCGTCAGCAGCAGCAGGCCGACACCCGAAATCAGGATCATGGGACCGATGGCTGTTTGCAGGATCGGGATCAACTCCGAGACCGATGTCCACTCTCGCATAGCTCGCTCCTGGGATGTGTCAGCTGGTTTCGCGAAAACGGGCGACGAAGATCAAATCCCCGGGATCGCGTGACCCAAAGGGATTCTTCTGGTAATCGGCATACAGGGCTTCGACTTTAAACCCGGCCCGGACAAGCAGGTGTTCGGCCTCGAAGCGGAAAAGATGACGCATGGTAAAGGCATGCACCAGTCGTTCCGTGCTGCCATCCGGGTAGGTCAGGTCGTAGAGCATCTCGACCTGTGTGATTTGCCGGAAGTGATCCCGGCCGAGAATACGGTGACGGCGTACGCACTGGGTCCCATCCGGGAGCATGAACTCCGGCTCATCACTCATGATTTCACCGTAATTCGTCTGGCTGAACGACTCCATGGAAGGGTTGAAGATATCCAGGATGAACCGCCCATCCCGGCGCAGGTGACGGCGAACCCGTTCGAGACAGGCGAGCTGGTCCTCGATGGTTTCCAGGTGCTGGAATGAGCGAAAAGGAGTCGTGATAAGTGCGAAGCTCAAACCGAGATCGAAATCGCGCATATCGCCAAGCGCCACCGTCGCCCGGGCTTTGACCGCTTCCGGTTCATGATCGAGTTTCGATCGACAGCGTGCGAGCATCGGCTCGGACGCGTCCATGCCGGTAATGTCCATTCCCGCCCGGGCGGTCGGAATCAGAATCCGTCCAGTTCCGCAGCCGAGTTCGAGCACCGGACCTCCGCTGTTGAGCGCGGCTTCGACGTAAAATGAAACGTCCTCGCGCTCCCTGTACGGCACAACATGATCGTAGAGCTCCGCCAGGCGAGGATTTGAGGAATATCCGCTCCGATCCATATCATCCATTATGGAATTACACCTCCCCGTTTCCAGACATCCAGGCACGGATAGCACAAGAACCAGTTCTGAATTGGAATTCGTTGATCGCTTGACTGACCTCAGACACAATTCGCGGGTGCCCTCACGCGTCCATCCTTCCACACTTTGAGCCTGTCACGCACCCTGCACATTCGAATTAAAATGCTCCATTCCACCGTCCACCTGACAAACGAACAGTTGCACACTTCCGAACCCGCCAATCTCCTGGATCGATGCGGAGAATCCGTGCTGGGCTAATAGAGTCTTCATGTCACGCAGCAGATCCCCGGCAAGCTTCCACATCCTGGCCATCAAGAATCCAGCAGGACGCTCCTCCACCGGATAGGCCACATCGATCAGCACCAGGCGCCCACCGGGGCAAAGCACTCGTTTGATCTCCGCGATTGCAGCATCTGCCTCCGGATAGCCGCTGAAGGCCATGGTGTTGACCACACAGTCGAAAATCCCATCGGGATAAGGCAGTGCCACGACATCGGCGACCTGCAGGTTGGCATCGATCGCCTGGCGGGTCAACGCTCCTCTCGCGAGCTGTGCCAGCTGGTAGTTCAGATCCACGCCATAGGTTTCGAACCGTCTTGCGTAGCGGCTCAGCAAATAACCGGTTCCGAAAGATATTTCCAGCACGCGCTGGCCTTCGATATACGGCAGCGCATGATCCAACCAACGGCGCCAGAGCGGGAAGGCCCGGATGAAGCCGGCATACCAGCGAGCGAAGCGAGTGTAGAACCGGTCGAACTGACGGGTGAATTCCGCCGGATGTCCAGGCTCTTTTGAATACGATCTCCGCATCATCATCTCAATCGCTCGGCTGTGTCAGGACGGTCGCGGGCGTGCATAACATCCGGATATTCATGTGGCGGTGTTCACGACAATCGAACTCCACAACGCCAGCATGATGATGA
This sequence comes from Anaerolineales bacterium, assembly GCA_046259355.1. Taxonomy (GTDB): domain Bacteria; phylum Chloroflexota; class Anaerolineae; order Anaerolineales; family E44-bin32; genus E44-bin32. Next base: position 2,881 of record JBJYWH010000160.1, on the reverse strand, counting down.
TGGCAAAAATCACCAGCCAGATCCACTGGCCACGCTGGGCAAAATAGCCTGGACTGACGATGGCGGTGTAGAGCAGCATACCCGTTCCGATTGAATACAGCGGCACCGCCCACGACGAGCCCAGCAGGATGCCAAGCCCGCTGACCAGAAGCATGAGGGCGGTAACCATCTCGCCGGCAAGGTGGAACGCAATGCGTATGGGTTCAGTCTCCAGTTCGGGAATCTGGCGCCGGGTGAATGAAATTCCCCATTGCACGATCATGCCGCTGCCCACGATCAGCGCGAAGAATGCCGGAAAGATCATAAAAAGTGTCCCTCCCATGCGAATCGGGTGAAGAGAAGAATGTCTATGCGCAGCTGCCCACTATCGGTCGCAGCTCTGGCCTCGCTTCACCCCTTCTTCCATGGCTGTGCCCTCAACTCCATCAGCGCGATCAGCAGCACGATCCCCGCAACCAGCCCCAGGACGACCCGTCCCACGGTTGAAAGGTTCGATGTCGCTGCCAGGAGCCAGATCAGCACGGAAAGGCTTCCGCAGAGATTGATGGCGATCGCTCCGACCAGCCCGAGCCCGGGCAAGCCACCCCGCGCGATGAACAGCGCCGCACCGATACCCACCAATACCGCACCGAGAACGCTGGAGTAGAAATAAGGGGCCGCATCCGGCAGGCTGAGCAGCCGAAGCGAGCCCAGCGGCGCGAGCAGTAGAAGCACGCCGAGCAGCAAGTTCACCGATGCATCAACAGCCAGCAGCAATCGTTCACGTGAATCCATATACGCCTCCTATGCGCCCCAGCCCATCGATCCCATTTCCGGGCCGGGCATCGTTATGCCCTCTTTCCTCGTATACGCACGATCGTGTTCACTCCCCAACCCAGGAGCACGTAGATCAGCCCGAGGAAAACCAGCGTGAATTTCGGTATGGCAGCCCAGCGCGCCAGGAGGGACCAGTTGTGATGCGTCGACCCCAGCAGCAGCCGGATCAACGCATAGTTTTCAACGGCATCGAGCACTGCCGCCAACGGCAGCGCCCAGGCAAGCAGGAATCCGACCTTTCCAAGGGGTGACCGATCGCGCTCCATTTGTTCACCCACCAGCCGGCAGCCCAGGCCGATCGCGATGGCATAGGCAGTCAGGAAGAGGTAATCCAGCCCCAGATTCAGGCTCGCGAATTGGCGCGCTTCCGCATCCCATGACTGCAGCACGTCTGCAGCTGACCGGGGGAATCCGGCAAGCTCGTAGGATACGATGCCGGCCGGTGCGGCCTCGGTCTGCAGAGGACGGCCCAGGAACTGCAGTGTAATCATCAGTAGGATGGAGACTACCACTGTGAACCAGAAGACCGGGAAACGTGCTTCGGGTCTGATCCATGTGTATGGATCCTTCAACTTCACCTCCGATGCCCCAACCGCTGGGTTCGAGGCCTGCCACGGCGCGCCGACCCATGGCCCGCCTGTTTGCACGCAAGGGTGATCAGACGGCGATCCTCGAGCGGATTCTCTCACATACCGCTTCGACATCGGCCGCCCCACCAACCGGCCGGTCCGGCCAGTTGAACAGCTCGAAGCCCCAGTACTCCCGCGGCGTGTCGTGGAAGCGCGGCACGACCCATACATGAAGGTGCGGGACATTGTGACCCATGACGAAGACGTAGATATGCTCTGCTTCAAGCTCCGCTCTCAGCGCGCGAGCCACATCCCGAATGACTACCCCGATGCATCCGGCTTCGGGATCATCCAAGTCCGCCCAGGACGGGATGTGGCGCTTCGGTTCAACAATGAAAGCCCCGAGGTAGGGACTCTCGCTCGCCTCGACCGACCAGGCGTGACCTGCAAACACCCGATCGTCTTCGAAAACCGCCCCACCAGGGACCTGGATCAGGCCGCGGTGCTTCTGGCAAACGAAGCATTGGGCCTCCGCGGGGGAAGCGTTTCCAGTCATGGATTTGATGAAGCAGCCCTTACTCTGGCGGCCAATTCTTCGATAAAAGCCTGGGTCGAATTCAAGTCCCGGGAAACCGCGATACCGGAGCTGAGGTGCTGCCCATGCTGCTCCCAGGCGACCTTAACAATCGGGACGCCGAGCCGCCAGGTCCCGGCGTGCCAGGTGCCAACTTCGGTCCCGCGAATGCAGCTGTATGGAATGCGCAGCGGTGAGCTTGTCAGAAAACGCTGAAAGCAAAGGGCATCCTGGTCGAACCAGTACTCGCCGGCTCCACGCGCAAAGAAACCATTTTCCAAATATCGACGCCACCAACGCTCATTTAACTCGGTTCCCAGGTAGCTCCCAGGATGTTTTTCCACGTCGTTCGCCTCCCCGGTTCCTCATGAGCCTAGCACGACCCAAAGCATCGAACTGAACTCTGGCTGACCAATTCCGGAAATCGACATCCCCATCCGGGTCGCGAGGAGAGCGCATTTCACGGGCCTGTATCATGAATGGAAACCCGCTCTTCGCATCAGGATCACATCCAACCCCAGCTTCCCCATGTAGGTAGACCATCGCTCACGCAGGAACGGGGGTGCTTCCAGTGGATCGATTCGCACAAAGCCTACCCCTTCGTAGAACCTTTCGAGATAGGAGTATGGAATACAATAGCAGTGGTTCTCTCCGAGTACGGATTCGGCGTATCGAAGCAGTGTCGAACCGATCCCACGACGCTGACAGTCCTGGCGAACCTGCATGCCCCGCAGCACGATCACGCCCTCCTCGTGGCAAAGCCGCAGCGCAGCAACGATATGACCCCCGTCTTCCACGACGAGAAATGTGTCCTCATCGTCGAGCGGGGAATCGTAGCCGTTTTCAAGGTAGAAGGATGTGATTCTTTCCAGCTCGCCCCGTTCAGCCGTTCGCTGCGTCAATTCATGGGTCATTGAATGGA
>JBJYWH010000159.1:0-12383 GCA_046259355.1 Anaerolineales bacterium | reverse complement strand
GAAGATGAAGAAGAGTTCGAATTCGATGAGGAGATGTACGAAGAGGAAGATTATTGAGATCATACTGATTCGGACCGCCTTGCCGGTCCTCAAGGCCGGTACAATACAAATAACGGGCGCCCGGATGGGCGCCCGTCTTCGTTCCAAGGGTAAATGGGCCTTCGACGTCCCTCCGGCCTAGAGACCTGTTACTCCGTGCTCCGCGAGCACCTGGCGCTGCAGGCCTATCAGCTCCTCGATGGCATTCCAGCCCAGATCGATGGCACGAGTAAGATCCTGGGGTTGGAAAGGATTCTTTTCTGCCGTGCCCTGGATTTCGATGAAATGACCCTCGGCGTTCATCACCAGGTTCAGATCCGCCTGGGCGCGGGAATCCTCCTCGTAATTCAGGTCCGTCAGCATCTCCCCTTCCAGCACGCCCACGCTGATGGCAGCCACAGGAGGCATGGCAAAGTCCGCAGCCGCACCTCCCAGGGAGCGCTGGAGCCCGAGCATGAGGGCGAGATATCCGCCGGTCACAGAAGCCGTGCGTGTGCCGCCATCGGCCTGGATCACGTCACAGTCCACAATACAGGTAACGGCCGGAAGCCGCTCGAGAGCGACGGCAGCCCGCAGGCTGCGTCCTACCAAGCGCCGAATCTCGGCTGTTCGCCCTCTCGGCCCCATCGTCTCTCGCGGGGTGCGCACGTGCGTTGATCGCGGCAGCATGGCATATTCGGCCGTCACCCAGCCGCCTGGCAACCCGCGCGACTGCATCCAGCTGGGGACTCCCGGCTCGATCGTGACATTGCACAGCACGCGCGTCAGGCCAAGCGAGAACAGAACCGAGCCTTCCGGGTAACTTACATAGCCGACCTGCACGTCCACCGGCCGCATCTGATCCGGTTTTCGACCATCGCTGCGGTTCATGCTGGCCCTTCGCTTTCCTGATCTGAAGATCGCATCTCAGCCCTGCAGAAGCTCCTGGTAGCGGTCGATCCGCTTCTCGATTACGCGCATACTGCTACGCCAGAAATCGGGCGTATCAAGCCGGATGCCAAATCGGCCCGCCAATTCCGAAGCCGTTCCCTGCCCGGTCTCCCGCAGCAGCGCGCGGTATTGATCAAAGAATTCCGCCCCCCGCTCCTGGTAGATGGCATAGAGGCCCAGGCCGAAGAGTTGGCCGAAGGCGTACGGGTAGTTGTAGTACGAAAGCCCCTCGCTGTAGTAATGCGGCTTCCAGGCCCACATGTAGGCATGCTGATGCGCTGGATCGAGGCCCTCTCCATAGGTCTCACGCTGGGCGCGGGTCATGATTTCGCAGAAATCATCCGCCGAGAGTTCTGCTTCCGCCCGGCGCTCAAAGACCTCATGCTCGAACAGGTAGCGGGAGTAGATATCGACGATCACCTGGGAAGCGCTGATGAGAAACGTTTCGAGAATGCCCAGTTCTTCTTGCACATCCTGCGCATCCCGTAAAGCGGTTTCTGTGACCAGGGTCTCATTGAAGATCGAAGCGGTCTCAGCCAGCGTCATCGGCGTCGATCTCTGGATCATGGTCAATCCCTTGTGACACTCATTGTGGAACGCATGCCCCAGCTCATGCGCCATGGTGAAAAGCTGGTCTTGCGATCCATCAAAATTGCACAGGATGCGCGATTCCTCCAGCAGTGGCACATCCATACAGAAGGCGCCGCCGCGCTTGCCCTTGCGCGGTTCGGCATCGATCCAGCCCTTTTCAAAGGCATGCCGGGCGAAGGTTGCCAGGTCCGCATTGAAGCCCTCAAAAATGCTGAGAATGTACTCGCGCGCTTCCGGATAGCTGAACTGGCGTCCTCCTTCACCGAGGGGGGCGAATACATCCCACCAGGCCAGCGCATCTTTACCCAGGTGGCGGGCTTTCGCCTTGAAGTAGCGACGGAACATCGGGAAGGATTCCTTCATCACGGCCAGCATGGTCTCGAGCGCTTTGCGATCCAGTCGGGCCTGGACGATCGACCGGTGCAGTGAATCCTCCCGGCCACGACGGGAATTGAGCGTATTCACGGTGCCCTTGATGCCGTTCATACTCGCGGCTAACGGCTCGCGCACCGATTCCCAGGCCCGGATTTCGGCCTCGAAAGCCCGCCGGCGTACGGATTCGTCCGGATCGTAGCGGCGGATATTCTGGATTGCGGTGATCGGCAGTTCCTCCACCCGTCCATCTCGCTCGAACGGCAGCACGATTTGAGACGTGACGGTGCCTTGAAGCTTCTCCCATGCGCTGGCGCCGCTCAACGACAGCTGTGCCGCGAGCTCCTCTTCTGACTCCGACATCAGGTAGCGGCTTTCGCTGACGGTCTCCCGCAGGGCGAAGGCATGGGCTTTCAGTGTCTCATTCGCCGCAATCAGCTTTTCGATATCGGTTCCCGCTGCCGCAAGTGCACCCAACCACCCGCGAAACAGGACTTCGATCTGCTTGAAGCGAACGCTCGTCATTTCGAGTTCAGACAAACGACGGGTGGCCAGCGTATTGAACGAGTCGGTGGTCACGAACCCCGCAATGTAAGCCTCCAACGTGGTCTGCAGCGCCAGCAGGCGATTGAACCGGTCAAGGATGTCCGCGATCAGGCCAGCAATATCGTCGCTTGCCTCGGGTATCTGACCGGATTGCACGATGCCCTTCGCGTCCATGAACCGCTCCAGGTCGTCAATCTGCTCCCGGTGGTCCTTCATGGCCTGGAGAAATGTTTCTGAGTCCAGCCCGGGATATATGCTGCCAAGATCCCAGTGCGGCAGCGCCTCGGTGCTTTTCATACCTGACATGGGTTGAATTCCTCCTGAAGAAGAGATTTACGGTTACGAAGTCATCGGTTTGATGGTTTCGACGACAAAGCGGTGGACCATCCAGGCGCCAAGCAGCGACATCCCGCCGGCAACAATAAATGGTAGCTCAAATTGAAAGGGTGCCAAACCGCCGGCGATGAGTGGACCAATTGCGATTCCCAGCCCAAATCCCATCGCCAGTATGCTCATCTGGCGGCCTTCGCCGCCCGGCTGCGAAATATCGCCTGCCAGGGCGAAAGCGGGCGCAGCGATCATGGACGAAGCCAGGCCCTGGAAGACCCGCACCCCTGTCAGCTGCAGCGTCGAGTTGACCAAACCGAGCAGGATGGTTGCGGGCGCCATCAACACCAATCCCCAGACGATCAGCGGCCGCCTCCCGATTCGATCGGAAAGTCTTCCAAATGGCAGCTGAAACAGGAAGCGGCTCGCCGTGAGTGCGCTGAACGCGATTCCAAATCCAACCGCGGTTTGCTGCAGTCGCTGGTTGAATTCGTTCTCGAGCGCTGACATCATGGAAAAAGCGCTCGACATCATGAACATCGCCAGTCCAAGGTAGATCAGGCCGCCCTGCAGCAGCCGACGCTCGAAGATCGCAAAATGCGCACCGGGCGGTGGGTCCTTAACGACCGGCGCAGGTTCCTTCACCCAGCCTTGCACCATCAGGATCCCCAGCATCAGCAAACCGCCGCCGGCGAGAAACGCGGCGTTGAAACCCACATGAACCTGCAGCAGTCCGCCGATCAGCGGCCCCAGGGCAAAACCAGCCATCCGCAGCATGCTGTAGAACCCCATCGACCCGCCGCGAGTGTGCTGCTGCGAGGCCTCCGCCATCACCGCCAGCGAGGCCGGAACGGTGAACGCTACCCCAACGCCCTGAAGCACCCGAATCAATACAAGGCTGAGAAAACGACCGGCGAAGATGTAGGCCAGGGTCGAGATCGTCATGAGAATCAGGCCGAACTGGATGAAGATTTTCCGCCGACCCAAGCGATCAGAGAAAGAGCCCGTCAGGGGTTGGGCAAACGTGAAGATGATCCCGTAAGCCGAGATCAAGAGTCCGACCAGGAGAGAATCCGGCAAATTGGGGCCGGGAAGTTTTGCAACATACAATGGAATGACAACAATCAGGATACTGTTGCCCATTGCATCCGCGAAGCGCGCGAACGAGAGAGCGACGACCGTGCGGTTCAAACCGAACCGCTCAGAGAACTGCATGCATGCCTCGTTTCGATGAGAACACTGCGTTTTTCGGGCTGCGGCCAGCGACCATTATAGTTGGTCTCGACAGGATCGGGATGACCGATAGCCGCCGATCCGTTGGTGAGGGAGAAACCCTCTCATCCCGACCCTATCGTTACGATCGGAGGCGAGAAGTCTGCCAGCTCTGCGAGATGGTCATGCTCGAGCAGGAACGGCGTACATTGGGCTAGATTGCAGGTTTTCGGGCACGGTACCCTGACCCGGGGTGCGTACGATCAACGGTCCGGTTCGCCTGAGAAGATAGGCTCCCGTTTCAGCGACCCGCCTCCATACCGCAATCATTCTCCCCGAACTCGATCTCGACGGTGGTGTGCGAAAAGTCCATTTCCCGCAGCACATCCTGGATCTCGCGCCGGATGCAGACCACATCGTCTTTCGATGTATCCTCGCTGATCACGACATGGGTGGTCAGCACATGGTGCTCCCCATCAAGCGACCAGACATGCGTGTGATGGGTCGAGAGAACCTCGGGAATGGCCTGCAGCTGGGAATCGATCTGGTCCATATCCACGGTATCCGGAACAGCCTGCATGAACAGACTGGCTGTCTTCCACAGGTTGCGCAGCGTGTTGTACAGCACGTAAAGGGTTATCAGGATCGAGAGGATTGGGTCGAGAATGTAAACATCGGCAATCAGCAGCACGATGCTGACAACCAGAACCGCGACCCAGCCAAGCACATCTTCCAGCAGGTGCCACGCGACGACGCGTGCGTTCATCGAGCGCTCACTGCGCAGGCGCAGAACCGCCGCACCATTGGCGACAATCCCGATCACAGCAATGACAGCCATGCCAGGGGCATTGGCCGATTCGGGTGCGAACAAGCGCGGGATCGCTTTTGAAAGGATGATGATCGAACCGCCTATCAGCACCAGCGTGTTGATCAGGGCGCTGAGCAGGGAGAAACGGCGGTAGCCATACGAAAAACGACGGTCGTTCTCACGCTGCGAAAAATGATCGAGGTACCACGCCAGTCCAAGCGAGAAGCTGTCCCCGAAGTCGTGGATCGCATCGGAAAGGATCGCCAGGCTGTTGGTCCAGATCCCGCCCGCGATCTCCAGCAATGTGAAAACCAGATTGAGGAAGAACGCCACCCGAATGTTCTCGGTGGTGCTGTGGTTGTGCTGCTGATATCCCATCGAATGGATTGTACCCCACATCCATCGAGCCTGATTCCTGTGCGGGACGGACGGCGCAAGACGCCGTGGAACCGGACGGCCACCCGGCAAACCAGCATGAAAACCGGCTATGCGAAACGGAAGGACAGCAGGGTTCTCGCGTCCGGGAAGCAGCAGTTCATCAGGATGGAGTACCCGGGGGCGGCTTCAATCGAGCTCCAGACGCATGATCAAGCGCGACCGGGACGGGTTCCCGACCACCTTGAATCCTGCTTTTTCATAAAGACCCGGTGTGCCCATAAAGATGGAGCCCGGGGGCAACCGGCCCCCACCCAGGATCTTCGGGTAGGCCTCGACCCGTTCTCCACCCTGCCCGCGCACATAATCGACCGCCGCCTGCAGAAGGGCTGCAGCGATGCCCTGGTTCTGTTCCTCCGGCCGAACAAAGAAGCACACGATCGCCCAGACCGGCCGGTCGTCAACCCGACGCAGAACCGGCGATCGCTCCAGCGCGCCGAAGTGCTCGCGCCGGGCTACCGAGCACCAACCGACCGGGTCGGATCCGCGGTAGGCGAGGATCCCGGGCACTTCACCTTGATCGACGAGCGATTTAAATGCCCGCCGATTGCCCTCGTTCCCGTTGCGCTCAAACTGCGCGCGCGTGATCCGCCACCACATGCACCAGCAGCCACCGGTGGCACCATGCTGACCGAAAAGACGTACAAGATCACCCCAGTGTTCAGGAGTGAGGGGCGAAAAATGGAGCTTGCCGGCATCCGTCACCCGCTTTTTCATCATGAGTCGCCTCAGCTCGACGTCTTCACTTTCGGCGGCAAGGTGCGGACAAACGCCAGGGCCCGCTCGATCCAGAGCCCGAGATCCGCATCGTTCGCAAGCGCCTGCGCTTCAACCACCACCCAGCCACGCATTGTCCGTCCGGTCATATCAAAGACATGGACACCTGGCTCCTGGAGCCTCTGATCCCATGCATCCGGTCCTACTCGGACGATCATCTCATCGTTGATGACGCCGCAGGCCATATTACCCTGCAGCATATATCCGATCCCGCCAAACATCTCCCGCTCGCTGATGCCGGGTTCAGCCTTCAACGCGTGAGCGATCCGCTCTGCCAGCTTCCGATCGTAGCCCATGCTTCGTTCTGCCTCTCACTTTATCTCGTGGGCATACGCCCGCAGAATGTCCACCTGCCCGACGTGGAAGGTCTCATGCCAGCCCAGTCCTTCGATGTGCTCCTGCACGGGTTTCTCGCCTCGATCGGTCTCCTTGACGGAATTAAGCAGTTCCGTCGACGCTGTTTCGAAAGCCGCTTCCAGAGCTTGAAGGCTGCGCTCGAGTTCTCTGATCAGAATCTCAAACGGGACCGCCTGCCCATCCGCAATGATAGCTGTGGAACCCGTCTGATAGATCGACATCCGGGTCTCATCCCAGAATCCTTCAAACCCGAGCAGCACCAGCGCTTTATGACGGCCGGAGATAACATGCCCGAGGACCCAATTCGTGCAGTTGACACGCTCGCCCCTTGTGCGCAGCGATTCGGCATGCGTCACTCCTTCCGTCAGGCGGCGCAGCAGCCCGGTGTTGGCACGGAACGTGTTGGCCAGGCTCTCAGCTTGATCCAGCATCGCCGATTTCCCTTTCAATGGATTGTGACGTCCCGTTGGGCGGCGTGGATTGGAGCAGGCCAAAGAGAATACCCTCGGGATCGGCACAATATGCGTGCAGCCCGACACCGGGAACCTCATTCGGGCCGTGAACCACCCTGCCACCCCTCGTCCGCACGTCTTCCAACACCTTTTCGAGATCGGGCACCTCGATCGTGTTGATGACAGCCTGCGGGAATTCCTTTGCCATCAACCCACCGTTGATGCCTGGCTCTTCCGCCGATCCAGTATTGATCATCCAGTAGGTTTGACCTCCCCCAGGCCAATTTGCCACATCCCACCCCAGAACCTGATGATAGAAATCACCCAATTCAGCAGGATTCTCCGCAAGAATTTCAAAGTGCACCGGTCGATTCATCGAAATCCCTCCTCAAGTACTGTTCTTGATCTCTTCCACCAGCAAGACACCCAAATCGTGCGCTTGATCGGGGCCGTTATTCCGTCCGAAGACCATGCCAGTCGCCGGAACGAAGGTCGAGCAGGAAATAATTCCGGTCTTCCACATCCGCAATTTGCTCTCCGGCTTTTTCTGCTTGGTGCCGGAATTCGGCAGCCTTCGCCAAGTCCCCGGCTGCAGCATGGGCGCGCGCCAGGCCTTCGAGTGCAAACGCCCGATCAAAATCCTTCATCAAGCCTTGATGTTCTTCCGTCAACGCCTTGCAACGTCCGGCATGGAAGAGAGCACGCTCCCCCATCCCAAGCACGCTGTACACTCGTGCCAGCAGCCACTGCGCTCGCTGATGATTCAACCCGGTGCCAGCCTTCTCCCAATGATAGGCGCTGGCATGAGCTGCCTCGATCATTTCGGCATCCTGCTCCAGCGAGCGGCCGGCCATTTCCAGCAGTTGCCAGGTTTTCTCGTGGGCTTCACGAGCAAAAGTCTTATGCGCTTCCTTGGTAGGCATGGATTTCTCCTTCCGTCCGCAGATGGCGAACCCCCACTTGCAGCTCCTGGGAAGATCGCCGTCGTACGAAGACTATAACACCGAACGAAATATTATTGGAGTATTGTTGTCTTATTCGAGGGATGGGGGCGAGCATCGAGCGAACGCACGGCAGCCTTTGGGCTGCCCCTGCAAGACTTCCCACTGCAATGCGATTTAGCTCTCGGGCGTGCTGTCAATCCCCACCAGGCTGGAAGCATAGCGCAGCGAGGTTACGGCAAATGCGACCATCAATGCCACGGCGATGATCATGACAGCTGCGTCGAACAATGTGATCGAGCGCTGCAGAAGGTTGAATGAAGGGTTCCCGAAGAAGAAGACCGCGGCGTTGATCAACACCGCGATCAAGCGCATCTCGGTCGGACCGATGCGTGCGTAGGAGATTCGAAAGGTGCCGGTCACGAACGCATGCACATAGGCTACGATCGTCATCAGCAGGTATCCAACCAATCCCAGCGCCGCAATATCCAATCGAACATACGGTGAGAACCCGAGGCCGAGGAATACCATGACCTGGCTGAAGGCATCCACGGTATGGTCGACGAAGAAACCGAAGCGCGGGCGCTCGATCTTTCGGTACCGGGCCAGGGTTCCATCCAGGCTGTCGCCATACCAATTCAACACGAATCCAACGCTCGCCAGCCATAAATACGCCGGTGAGAAACGGCAAAGGGCGTATCCAACGAATATGACGATCGATCCGAGGATCCCGATCAGGGTCATCGTATCCGGCGTCATGCGTCGTGGAGTATGACGAGCCAACCACTGTAATGCCGGCCGCTCCAGCGGGCCCAGCAGCATATCGTGAACACGGCGTTGCGAAGAAACGTCAGGCATCGAATCACCCTTTCACCGGATGGCAGCCCCTGAAGGTCTTGTCGACCGTCTGGATATTCTCCAGCAGTCCGCATTACCGTGCTTATTGTCGCGTAGTGTCGCCCGGGGTTCAAGCTTCAAGATGATATTGGCGGCTCTGCAGCGGGACTTGGTGGATGGTTTAAAACGCCTGCTGCCGAGGCCGTCCGGCGGTGCAGCCACAGGAAACCAGCGACGGACAGCATACCGACCATCCCGGAGAGGTACCACAGCCATGCAGGTTGCATCGTATCCAGCACGATCCCGGCTAGCAGCGGGCCCACAGCAAAAGGGATCCCAAAGGAAAAGCCCGAAATCGCCATGTATCGGCCCCGCATGTGTTCCGGTGCGAAACTCGCCACCACGGCTTTCGAAACCGGGGCCACCAGCATCTCACCGATTGTGATGATGACCATTGCCAGCAGGAACAGCACGTACAGGCTTACCAGTCCGTACATCGCAAATCCGATGGCATAGAGGGCAGCCCCAGCGGCCATCATCAACATCGGCGGCCGGCCTTGAATGCGGCGTGTGATGGGGAACTGGAAAAGCACAACCAACAAGGCGTTCAAGCTCAAGATCCATCCATATCTCGATTCCGCCAACCCATGCACATCCCGCAGGTAAACCCCGAGCGTGGTGCTCATGTTCATATACACCAATCCCATCAGGACGCTTGCGGCGATGAAGAGCATAAAGAGGTTGTCACGCAGCACCCGGCCATACCCCTTGAACGTGGTGGCAATCGTCTCGTGCTCTGCCTCGCCTTCTGACAGCGGTTTGGTCTCTGGCATCGCGCGCCACACGACGGACGCACTGATCAAGCTGATCACCGCATCGGTCAGGAAGAGGGCAAGGTATGAACGGGTCGCTAGAAAACCACCCACGGCCGGCCCGATGACCACCGACAGGTTAAAAGCGACCCGCAGGATCCCGTATCCCTGTGCTCGTTTCTCCTCAGGAAGCAGGTCGGCGACCATGGCTTCATACGCCGGGCCCCCGGCATCGGTGAAGATCCCCACCAGCAGCGCGATGGCGAAGAAAAGCGAAAGCGTATCGACGAGCCCCATCAGGACGGAGCTGACCGAAGTCGAAATCAGGCTGAAAATCAGCATGCCTTTCCGCCCGAGCCGGTCGGACAGGGCGCCGCCCAGGAGCGTGCCGAGAAAGCTGGAGAATGAGAACGCGGCGAACAAAACCCCGACCTGGGTCATCCCAACCCCGAACTTGCCGGTGATGTACAGCGCGAAGAACGGGAACAGCAATGCACCACCGAGCCGGTCGATGAAAGTCACGATGACCAACGTCCAGAAGGCGCGCGGGAACTCTTCAAAGGTAGACTGCATGCTGCGACGGCGTTCTCGGAACCACATCAGGCGCCTCCCGGCCAGCCAGATGCCCCGCATATGGATTGCCTGCGGGTGAAACAGAGGCAGGGGATCGATTGGAATTCGAAGGGACGGTTATAACACGGGTTGTGACCGTTCAGTGCGATTCCCGGTTGAAGGAAGCCTGGGAAGCGCTGTTTTCGACGACGTACCCGGCTAGCCGATGTTGATGGCCATGGCGCAGAACACAGAACAGGCGACGACGATCAGCAGCAGCAGCGGATAGGCTCGAACATTGAGGCTTTGCATAGAAGCTCTCCCCGAGAGAGGTTTGACGGATGGGTCCGGCATCGAGGCTCGTCCTGATGCCGGACCGATTGTACCAGCCGTCCAGATCCCATCGTATCGGCTTTGAAGCGGGTGCGATTCAAGCCTGGGCAGACGCCCCGGATCGCCGCTGAACGATCAGGGCCAATATCACCAGGATCGCTGCATACGCAGCCACAGCCCATGCCGTGATCGAAACAACCGGCGTGGGCTGCTGTTTAACGGCGATCCCAATCGAGGCCCAGATGATTACAAGCAAATAGGCAACATCACCGCGTGAAATCGCCATCGCCGTGGAAAGCACTGCCACGACCAGCAGGATCAAGACAGCCCACATTTCCGGTGCAATCCCGAACCCATCCCAGCCCACGTACCACAGCATCTGGGTAATGTTTGCAGCTGTCGCCACACTGATCCACCCCAAGTAGATGCTGAATGGGATATCGACCAGCCAGCGCTCCACGCGTTTGACTGGTTCCCGACCGATCTTCAGGCGGAGATAGAGAGCAATCAGAATGATCAGCAGCGTGATCATCGCCACCAGGGTCCAAAGGAAATATTCATAATGCCAGAGAAACAACCAGGCAATGTTGGCCACGCTGCTTGCGGCGAAGAGGTAGCCAATCCGCTGCAAACGTGCATTTTCCCGCTGGCCCGGCAGCGCCTGATAGATGGTGAACGCCCCCAGGGCGAGATAAATCACCCCCCAGATCGCGAACACATAGCCCGCCGGCACGAAGAAGACCTGGAACCGGTCGGATATTTCGCCGGTGTTGAGCCCATTCAACGGCAGGATATTGGCCAGGGTGTTCACCACGACGACGGCGAGAAAGGCGATTACATTGACGACTTGTCGAACGGTGTTGCGGTTCATCTTGAGGTCCCTCCGTTTGATCCCACACGATGCGGGTTCGAGCAAGCGGTAGAAAAGGCAAATAAATTTTCAGGCGCTTGCTCAGGTAGATTGTAACGTCTATTCATGCCGTTCCTTCTTCTCCGGGCATGATTGGTCGCAAGAGAAAGGCTCCCTCGCGCCGGAAGACCTTCATTGCAAAAGGAAAACGGTCGGTCTGCAGGCAATTCGCGAGATCCCGCATATCCAGAAACGGGAATTGCGGATCCCCAAAGCGGCTGCCCCAACCCGAGTTGCGAACGCGCCGTTTCACGTCCTGAAGGTCCATTGCCCGATCCTGCAGTATGGCTTCGATATAGTCAGCACAAGCTGCATCTTCGTCACCAAATCCATTCGGGCCCACACCCGTCAGCACGAAGGTTACCATGCCTGGTTCAAGCGCTCGAATCGCATCCGCCGTACTACGGGCGCAGCATAAACTTACCGCAAACAGCACTTCAGCACTCGTGCTCCGTACCACCCCCTGGGTTCCCGCGGTCGTGCGCATGATCAAGGTTCTGCCGCTCACATTCCGTCCGATGAACTCCTGCGGCGAGTTTCCGAAATCGAAATCCTCAGGCTTCCGGCCTCCATCCTCACCGGTCAGGAGGTAGTCTGGAAATCGCCGCTTCAGATCCCGTGCTTCGTCCAGACTTGATACCAGGATCATCTCCGATGCGCCGGCGTCGAACGCGTAGGCTGCGGTCGTAAACGCCCGCAGCACATCGATCACGACAACCAAACCTCCGACCCCATCAAGGTCGTCCAGCGTCCCGCGATGAAATTCAATCATCGCGGGATCGATCCCTCATTGCCATCATCCACCGGGAACCTTGAATGCCATGGATGCGAGGTATCCTTTATTCGATATGTCTCACCAACCAGGCTCGTAGCTTATCGATGTATTCTTCGGAACCGAGATCATTATGGGGTTCATGGAACCGATCCGGCAGGATCCACAGCTCTTTGTCCCGACTGCCGACCGCATCAAAAAACGCCTGTGAGCCGCTCACGGCCACGATGCGATCTTCGGCGCCATGGACGACGAGCAGGGGTAGATCCATCCTCGACGCATTTGCCTTGATGTAATCGATCGCGCCCAGCCCCTCTGTGGCGAATCGGACCGTGCTGCGATCGTGAACCATGGGATCCTGCTGATACGCCTCTACGGCC
>JBJYWH010000158.1:0-5339 GCA_046259355.1 Anaerolineales bacterium | reverse complement strand
TCTCGCACGCTGACCTGGACGGCCCAATTAGTCCCATGCTTTCCGTCTTCGTTGTGAACAGCCGGCAACCATTTCTTCTCGGCCTGATGACACACCATCGCATGCCGTCACTCCGGCTCCGAATCCGATTCGAAGGCGGTCGACGAACGGCGGTAACACTGCTGCCGGTATCCGATTATAACAATGGACTTAATCTCGTGTCGCGGCTACAGTAGAATCTCATACACCAGCGTGCCTTCGATCAGAGACGCAGCCTTCCGGACGCTCCGAAGTTGCATTGCAGATTCTCACCCTGTGAAATCCGGCACAATGCCTCGAAGCCTGGAACAAGTGGCGATGCAGGGATAGAGAATGGAAACAGGCATCCTCATAGGTTACTTCGCGAAACGGGATGAAGCCCGCGCAGTCTTCAAGACGTTGCAGCGGAAAGGATTCCTCCGCGCCGCACTGGTGAGCAAGACCGCGAATGGACATGTGCACACATGGGACCCCTTCCCGTGGCGCAGGCTATTCGGGGCGATTGTTGCTTTCACCCTGTTTGGGGCACTCGCCGGGGTTGCCTTTATGATCCTTCAGCGGCAGGCGCCGATCCTGAGTGGAGTCCTTTCCGCCCTGGTTCCCGGCCTCGCGGGTGGATTCGCGGGAATTCTCTTCAGTGCGGCGTGGATACGGCGATCGAGATTCGGTCTGGAGCGAAAGCTTCTCGAGGATCACGCACGTTGGGTGGTTTCCGGGGAGACCGTTCTGATCCTCCGTGCACCTGTCGAAACTCTGCATTCCCCGGTGGCAATTCTTCGGGAGAGCGGCGAGATCCCTCCCGCCATATTCATCCTGCATCCGAAGCAAGAGAGTCTCGTCGGCGAGACGGAGAACCTCGGAAGTCCCCTTTCGATAGCGCAGATCCCGGAATACGCGGAGCATCTCGCCGGAAACCAACGGGTGGACCCTGATGCCCGCCGGGACATCGGACTGCTCAAGCGGCTCGAACAGACCAGGCGATGGATACATCGGGCATGCACGGATCTCGCCGAAGCGAGCCGACTGGGACAGAGTTCGCCCCCGACGGTCGAATGGCTCCTGGACAACGAGTACATCGTCGAGAGCAACATCCGCGAAGTTCAGATGAACCTTCCCCGGCACTATTACCTGGATCTGCCGTCACTCGCCGACGAGCCCTATCGCGGGCTGCCGCGCATCTACGGCCTCGCGAGGGATCTCGTCTCTCGCACGGACCTGCGCCTGGATGAGGAGAATATCCTTGCCTTTATCGATTCATATCAATCCATCAGCACGCTCTCGATCGGTGAACTCTGGGCCGTCCCCCAGATGTTGCGTGCCGCGGTGATCGAAAGTATCTCGAATCTCGCGGAAAAGGCGCTGACGGAGTTGCGAGAGCGTGAAATCGCCGATTTCTGGGCGAACAGGCTCATTACCGCCACCCGGCGAGATCCCAATCAACTTTTCTCGATTCTCGCGGAACTCGCCGAAATGCAGCAGAGCCCGAGCATCTATTTCGCTTCTCAGCTGATCGAGAACCTCTACGATCAGGAAGCCGTGCTGGTACCGGTCCAGGGGTGGCTCGAGCGCACGTTCCGGAAACCTCTGAGCGATCTCAACCCTCGCGAGCACACCCGCCAGGTGAAAGATCAGATATCGATCGGGAATGCGTTCACCAGCCTGCGGCAACTCGCCCTCCTGGACTGGAGAAAGATATTCGAAAAGCTCAGCCAGGTGGAGCGGCTGCTCCGTCTGGATCCCTCCGGTGTCTATCCCCGGATGGATTTCGACACACGCGACCGGTATCGCCGTATGATCGAAGAGCTCGCCCGGGGGTCGGGCCAGCCGGAGGACCAGGTTGCCCGGCAGGCCATCGAGCTGGCGGCGCGATCCGTCCGTGACCCGGCAACGGATGAACGGTGGACTCATGTCGGAACGTATCTGATCGGCGAAGGAAGACAAGAACTGGCGAGGCTCGTACGATGCCGCGAAAAGCTCCGTTTCCGCCTCCTGCACTGGGTCTACCGCCATCATTCCCCGGTGTACTTGATCGGGATCGGGCTTTTCTCCGCCGCATTCATCACGCTGCTCGTCCTGTCCGGCATGCGTGGACAGACACTCGGGAGCCGGCTTCTGATAGCCTTCCTCCTGTTGATCCCCGCCAGCCAGCTCTCGCTCGAGATCGTGAATTACTTCATCACGCGGCTGCTTCCGCCGCGCACCCTTCCAAAGATGGATTTCGAGGATTCGGGGATTCCCGATGAATTTCGCACGCTCGTCGTCGTACCCATGATGCTGGCGAATACGGATACGATCCGGGCCGCGGCGGACAATCTCGAGATCCGATATCTTGCCAATAAAGAGCCCAACCTGCTCTTCGGCCTCTTCTCGGATCATATGGATTCGGACCGGGAACATGGCGAGGATGACCAGCTCCTGCTCCGAGCGGCGACCGAAGGCATCGAGGCCCTCAATCGTCGGTATGGGGATGAGCGTTTCTTCCTTTTCCATCGGGAGCGAACATGGAGTGAATCCGAGCAAAAATTCATCGGCTGGGAGCGAAAACGCGGGAAGCTGGAAGAACTCAATCGTCTGATCGATGGAACGCCGCCCGAGGATGCCGATAATCTGGTATTCGTCGGCGACCCGGATCATCTGTCCGATGTAAGGTTCATCATCACGCTGGACAGCGACACGCAGCTGCCTCACGACACCGCCCGCAGGATGATCGAAACGCTGGCACATCCCCTCAACCAGCCGCGCATTGATGCCGAAGGCACTATCAAGGCCGGTTCCTATGCTATAATCCAACCACGCGTGAGCCCCTCCCTGCCGAGCGCGAATGCCTCGCTTTTCAGCCGGTTATTCTCGGACCCGGTCGGAATCGACCCGTATTCGAGAGCCGTCTCCGATGTCAATCAGGATCTAACCGGCGAAGGTTCCTACCACGGCAAGGGCATCTACGATGTGCGCGCCTTCAGCAGAGTGCTTTCCGCAAGGTTTCCCGAAGAACGTCTGCTGAGCCATGATCTGATCGAAGGTGCTCACGTTCGAGTGGGCCTGGCGAGCGATATCGAGCTCTATGATGAATTCCCGCAGGATTACTTGAGTTACAGCGGCCGCCAGCACCGATGGATCCGTGGTGACTGGCAGATCGCTGATTGGATCCTGCCGAGCGTCCCCCGACCTTCAGGGCGGCGGGAGCAAAATCCACTTTCCTGGTTCGACCGCTGGAAGATCTTCGATAACCTGCGTCGAAGCCTGGTGCCCCCGACCAGCCTGGGCCTGCTCGTGGCCTCCTGGCTGATCTCCTCCCGGATGGGGTCGATATCTTCCTTCCTCGTCGCCATGCAGCTGCTCTTCCACCCTTTGGTGCAGCCCTTTACATGGGCGACTACCGGTCGGTGGCTGAAGGACTTTTCGTTCTCAAAAGTGATGCACGACCTGCTGCGGGCGATCGTCGAGGCTGCGCTGCTCCCACATCAGGCGTGGCTGGCCCTTGATGCTATTTCGCGGACCTGGTATCGCCGCTTCATCTCACATCGGAGGTTGCTCGAGTGGACCTCTTCCCAGGCGATGCACGGGAACGCTCCCGGGAAAGTAAGGGCATTCGTCATTTCACTGGGTCTGTCGAGCATCTTCAGCGTGACAGCGGGATGGGCGGTGCTGCGCCGGGCTCCATCGAGCCTTCCCGTAGCCGCGCTCTGGCTCGCGTTGTGGTTTGTATCCCCCCTGATCGGCTGGCTCCTGGCTATTCAACCGATCGCGAGACCCCGGCACTCCCGTCTTCCGGAAGGCGATGTTCGGTTCCTCAGGAGGGTCGCCCGGCGAACCTGGAGCTATTTCTCGGAGTTTGTCGGCGATGAGACCTCGTGGCTGCCTCCCGACAATTACCAGGTCTCCCATACGAACCAGCTGTCGATGCGTACCAGCCCGACCAATATCGGTTTCTGGATGCTCAGCGCGATCGGCGCGCATGATTTCGGATATGTGACGGTGGACCAGGTCATCGAAGATCTGACGCGCACCGCGGAGACGATCGGCAAACTGGAGCGCCATGAAGGACATCTGCTGAACTGGTACGACATCAAGACCCTGACCCCTCTGGAGCCCCGCTACGTGTCCATGGTGGACAGCGGAAACCTCCTTGGTTGCTTATGGGCCCTGGAGCAGGGACTCGACGAGTTGATTCGGACGCCTGTTCTGGATGTGAACGCCTTTGAAGGCCTGCGGGACACCGGGGAGATCCTGAAACAGGCCATTGAAGAGGAAACCCTGCCCCGGTTCGATGCCAACCGCCTCGACGAACTGCTGCACAGGTTGAAAACCCCGCCGGAAGGGATCGCCGACGCCATGCGACTGCTGCGTCAGGTGGAAGGCGGCGTATCGGCCCTTGCCGATGAGATGCGTGAGTCCGCCGGCGCTGAAGCGAGCGCGGTCTTCTGGGCGAGGCAGATGCACGGTCAGATATCGGCCTGGCTGGGGATCGCGGTTCGCTACCTCGCCTGGATCGAGATCCTCGATGAAAAGACGGAAGAGGAGATCGACCGGCTTGGCCGGGATGTGCTGCTCGCCTGCCGGGGCGATCTGCATCGCGCGCCTTCGCTTCTCGATCTCGCCAACGAGGACATCGCCTGTATTCAGATGCTCAGATCGATCAGGGAAGAGGCTCCCCCGGACGCAGCCCCCCTCTTCGGGTGGATCGACCGCCTCCTGCAGGCCTTCGCGGAGTCGAAATGGCTGGCCAGCGAGATGCTGGCGCTGGGCAAGCAGCTCATGCTGAACGGACGCGAGTTATCCGAATCGATCAACGTGCGCTTCCTGTACGACACCAAACGGCGGCTTTTTTCGATCGGCTACAACGTCTCTGAAGGCCGCCTGGACAATTCCTACTACGATCTCCTGGCGAGTGAAGCACGGCTTGGAAGTTTCATCGCCATCGCCCGGGGGGACGTTCCGATCGAGCATTGGTTCTCCATGAGTCGACCCTACGGCTCGATCGGCCGGCACCGGGCGCTGCTCAGCTGGGCGGGGAGCATGTTCGAATATCTGATGCCGCTGATTTTCCAGCGCTCGTACGGGAACTCACTCCTGGATAAGGCGATCCGTGAAACCGTTGCGATCAATATCGAGTACGGCCGCAAGCGCCGCGTGCCGTGGGGAATGTCGGAATCTGCTTTTGGAGATCTGGACGTCAACAAGGTCTACCAGTACAAGGCCTTCGGGGTGCCGGAACTCGGGCTTAAACGGAGCGCCCGGGAAGAGGTGGTCGTGGCGCCCTATGCCTCTCTTCTGGCGGTGAACGTGGCTCCGGGAGAAACGGTACAAAATCTGAAACGATT
>JBJYWH010000157.1:0-16213 GCA_046259355.1 Anaerolineales bacterium | reverse complement strand
ACCAGGGCGGCCGCTGCTCGGGGCGCGGCGCGGGCGGAGGCTGACGGCTCGGGGAGGGCTGCGGAACAGGTTCGCCCCTGCGTTCGGGGGTCCCGATCGCATCCTGGCGCTCCGTGAAGCTCATAACTCGACCCGGCGCGGGTTGGTACGATGGTGTTCCGCCCGTACGATCGCCGCAATCGTGTCAACAGTCGTGTCCAACTGGTTATCGGCGTTGATCACGTAGTAATCGAACATATCCACCCGCCGCAGCTCCTGACGGGCGGTTGCGATGCGGAGCTTCAGGTTCTCCACCGTTTCGGTCTTCCGGGCTTGCAGCCGCTGCACCAGCTCCTCTTCGCTCCGGGTAGAGAGGAAGATCAGCAGCGCTTCCGGGTACAGCTTGCGAATGGTTTCGGCGCCCTGAACGTCCAGGCGCATGACGACATCGGTACCGCTGGCGAGCGCTTCACGCACCTGTGATTTGGGGATGCCCTTGTAATCCTCGTAAACGATGGCGTACTCGAGCAGGTCGCCCTGCTCGATCATCTCGGCAAACTGTTCACGGCTGACGAAGAAATAATCCACTCCATCACGCTCCCCCTCGCGTTTCGGACGCGTGGTTGCCGTGACGACGAAATGCATCGGCATCCCACGCTCTTTCATCCGCTGCAGGACGGTATCCTTTCCAACTCCGGAAGGACCGGAGATCACGACCAGGAGCGGATGGTTTTGGCGTTGGAGTAGATCTTCTTGCATGGCGTTGAAGCCTCCCGGTGGGCTCAGTATAATCGATTTGCAGGAGGTGGCGATGCCCATGTACGACTACCGCTGTCAGGAGTGCGGCAAGCGGTCTTCCATCTACCAGAGTTATGAGGATTACGGTCAGAAGCCGGTTGAATGCCCGCATTGCGGGAGCTTGAATCTCGAGCGCCGCATCCAGCGGGTGCGCTTCGCACGCTCGGAGGAATCACGCCTCGATGCCCTCGGGGACCCCTCAGATTGGGGAGATCTTGACGAATCCGATCCGCGGGCTATGGCGCACATGATGCGCAAGATGAGTTCGGAGCTGGGCGAAGAAATGCCACCCGAATTCGACGAGGTCGTTGATAGGCTGGAAGCCGGCGAGAGCCCCGAAGATATCGAATCCAGCCTGCCGGATCTCGGCGCAGGAGACGACGTCTAAGTTCGAATCCATCAGGATCGGGCGGAGCCCGCAACGCAAGAGCTCCTATTCACCTTCCCGGCAGGCCTGCCGGGAAGATCAACGGTGCATTCAGGCGTTTGAGCGTCGGCGACGCAGGAAAGCTTCCACCGCATTACGGATGGCAAGCTCGACCGCCGCTGCGTCCTGGCTGGCGTCGACGAGGACCCACCGCTGGGGCTCCTCTTGTGCGAGGTTTAAGTACCCCTCACGAACACGGCGATGGAAGTCCAGGTCATATGCATCGAGCCGGTTCCAATTCCCGCCCGATTCGCGCCGTCGCAAGCCTTGCTCGACATCCAGGTCGAGCAAGAAGGTAAGGTCAGGAACCAGGCCCCCGGTGGCAAATTCAGTCACCCGCCGCAGCATTTCGAGGTCGAGCCCCTGGCCGTATCCCTGGTAGGCAAGCGACGAATCAAAGAACCGATCGCAGATCACGATGCGGTCCCGTGCGAGCTGGGGTCGAATGCGTTCGTTCACCAGCTGGGCCCGCGAGGCGGAAAAGAGCAGGAACTCTGTGCGTGCGTCCATGGCGGTGTTTTCGAGCAGCGTGAGCACCTTGCGAATTTGATCGCCGATGTCAGTGCCACCCGGCTCGCGCGTGAGGACGACCTCATGTCCGAGCGCCTCCAGATGCTGGGCCAGGCGCCTGGCCTGCAGGGTCTTTCCACCGCCTTCCGGGCCCTCGAGCGTGATAAATGCCTTCAACTGCGGAAGATCCTCACCCGCCGTCGGGGTTCTTTACCATAGGAATGGGATATCAGGTTCGCCTGCCGCGCCAGCTGGTGCTGCAGACGGCGAACGTAGGAAGATGCGGGAGCCAGGTCGACCGATTGGGCGCCGTCCAGCACATCCTGGATCGCCTGTTGGGCTTCCTCCATGCCCCGGTCGAGCGCCGGATCCCCGGTTGCAACAGCTTCCAGATTGAAGAGTTCGCTCAAGAAGCCCTCCATCTGGCTGACGGTGTTGGCGCGCAGGACGTAGATCGGCATGCGGCGGTGTTCGGCATCCTTGATCGCCCGCTGCCGTTTACGGTAATAAGAACGCAGCGTAACGAGCACTTCCGCCTCGCCGATCGAATCGACCAGGACAGCCGGCACGCCGAGCCGTTTTGACGCCTGGCGGAGCCGGTTGCGGGCTACGCCGTAGGGATAGACGCGCACCGGCGAAAGCGGCGTGCCGGGCATATGCGGCGGCGTGGGTGAAAACGGCAGACCGCCGTTCTCCCGGCCGGGCGCCGACGGCAGGGCCGTCTGGCGCCGGTAGCCCGACTCGCCGCCCATGTTCGGACGGGAGGGTGCCGGCGTGCTCTCGACCTTGATTTCACCCTGTTCGTCACGATAACGGAGCTCCGGGAGCACGGGTCTTCCGCGCAGCATCCCATCGACGGCGGCCGAGACATCGCGATGAACCGCCAGGCGTTCACGATCCTGGATCTCGATCAGGACATCGAACGTCGGTGCGGCGCGGCGTTCGAGAACCGTTTTCTGCGTCCCGCGCCGGCGGGCTTCTTCATCCGAGAGCGTGACGGATTCAATGCCGCCGATCAGGTCGGAGAGGGTCGGATTGAGCAGCAGATTCTCCAGCGAGTTGCCATGCGCCGTTCCGATCAATTGCACGCCGCGCTCGGCAATTGTGCGGGCAGCAGCGGCCTCCAGCTCGCGACCGATTTCGTCGATCACGATCACTTCCGGGTTGTGGTTTTCGACCGCTTCAATCATGACTTCGTGCTGCAGCATCGGTTCGCGCACCTGCATCCGCCGGGCGCGCCCAATGGCCGGGTGCGGGACATCGCCATCGCCGGCGATCTCGTTCGACGTGTCGACGATCACGACTCGCTTTTCCTCCGCCAGGATGCGGGCTGCCTCGCGCAGCATGGTGGTCTTGCCAACGCCCGGCCGCCCCAGCAGCAGCACGCTGGAGCCACCGGTGATCAGATCCTGGATGATGTCGATCGTGCCGAACACCGCCCGTCCAACGCGGCAGGTCAGCCCGACGATATCCCCGTGGCGGTTGCGGATCGCGGCAATGCGGTGAAGGGTGCGCTCGATTCCGGCCCGGTTGTCGGCGTCGAATTCGCCGATGCGCGCGACAACATATTCCATGTCCTCGGCGCTGACCTCGTTCTCGGAGAGCGTGATCTCTTGATCGAGGAAGCGGGCCGTGGGGACACGCCCCAGGTCGAGAATGACCTCCAGCAGGTCCTCGGGTCGCTGAATTTCGTGCAGCGCCGAGCGGATCTTTGGCGGCAGGACCGCCATGAACACATCGAGATTGTCGGTAATTTTCTGTTGCGTCATGGTTGCGATGATCTTTACAATGTCTCCTTGCGCTCCATTGAGGTAAAGGGCGCCGTCGGCTCGGGCTGCGTGCCTTCCAGTGCGGGAAGCGCCTGTTCCAGCGCACGCTTTACGGCCGCCGTCAGGCGCTTGACCATCACGGCCTGATCCGTGAACGGCTGCAGGCCGAGCCGGTCGAGCGATCCACCCAGCCCGCCCTGGTACGAGCGGACGCAGATGTACAGTGGCTTCCCATCGTGCGAACCCAGCCCTTGAATAAACCCAGCCAGAAGTTCGTCAGTGAGTTCTGCGGCCGGATGGAAATAGGGTTGAACCCAGATTCCGTTCGCGCCGCGATGCACATCAAGGTAGCCCAGGGTCTCATCCTGCGAGTCAAAGACCAGGCCGTGGTTGTTCTCGAGCGGCGCTGGCTCGACCTGCTGAACGAGGGCCGGGACGATATTGATATACAGGCTGTGGATCGAAAATCGATCGCCAGGAGTGACCGGACGCCAGTCCTCCTGCCGTGCCGGCAGGGAAGCCGAAAGCGCTCCTTCGAGACGCCAGATTCGCTGCCGGGCATAGATAGCGAATCCGGCCCGTCGCAGGGTTTCGAAGATGGGATTGGTCTCGCCCACTTCAGCGATCAAGGTTTGCGCGCCCCGCTCGCCCGCCATGCGCGCCAGGCCGTCGAGCAGATACAGACCGTCATCGGTCGCGAGAAGCTCGGAGGGGCTCACGAAGGCCAGGTGGGCATGCTGCCGGTCATCGCTGAAAACAAACTGGCCGATGCCTGCCAATTCCTGTTCATCGTGGGAGCGCAGGACGATGGTGGAAGCCGCACGGCTGCCAGGCCGGAACACATCCATCAGCGCGGTCTGGATGGCTTGCGGCCCGCGCGTGAGCGCCATCTGCGAATCAAGACAGGTTCCGCGGTTGCGTATGCGGTGCAGCAGGGCCAGGTCTCGCCAATCGAGCGCTCTTACCTGCATCGGTCAGCCACCGGCAAAGCCAAGGAAATATTCGTGGAATCGGGTGTCATGCGACAGCTCGGGATGAAAGCTGGTTGCCAGCAGGTGACCCTCCCGGGCCGCCACGATACGTCCGCCGTCCGCTTTGGCCGAGGCCGATAGGCGGGCCAGAATCTGGACCTGAGGGCCCACGCGGTCGATGATCGGGGCCCGGATAAAGATCGCCGGGAATGGACGGTCCGAATCGCTCAAAGCCGGAACAGTCAGATCTGTCTCGAAGCTGTCTACCTGCCGACCGAAGGCATTGCGCTCGACCGTGATATCCATCAGGCCGAGCAACGGCTGCTCGCGCCGTGCATCACGGGAAAGAAAAATTGCCCCGGCACAGGTGCCCCAGATGGGCTTTGAACGGCCGAAGGTTTGCAGCGCCTCGATCAGGCCGTACTCAAGGGCCAGCTTCCCGATGGTTGTCGACTCGCCGCCCGGGATGATCAAAGCCTGCAGCTCGTCCAATGCTTCCGGCAGGCGCACCTCGCGGCCATCGACACCCAGCCGATCCAACATGGACAGGTGTTCGGCAAAATCGCCCTGCAGTGCAAGCACGCCAACCTTCATCCCCCGGCAACCTTCCGTTTACCACTCATCTCTTCAATGTCTACGGCGAACACGGTTGTCCGCCTGAGTTCGTCGTCAGCGATCGGGCGGTAATGCTCGCCCGGACGCAGTTCAGGGAAGTACTTGTCGAGCAATCCCTGCAGGCCGTAGCGAGCCTCGTCATTTCCCTCCACGATGCGTGCCCGGCCGAAGACGATCACGCTGGCATATTCGACGCTGAACTCGAGCGCCTCATCGGCTGGCAGCAGGCGACCGATCTCGGCTACGGAGGCGCTCACGCGGGGATTGGCTTCGATGTTGGAGCGGGTGCGACCGGTACGGGCAGTGTGAAAGTAAATCCGGTTGGTCGTGGAGTCGAACCAGTACAGCGAGACATGCTGGTAGGGTTGACTCTCGACGGAGGTTGCCAGCGCGAAAAAACGTCCCCGCTCCAGCAGATCGTGGATTTGGGAGAGATCTTCGATCGCCCGGTCGGTTCGCCGCATTGCGGTGCGTTCATCCGGCATAGGCTTTGGCAGTGTTCCGCTTACCAGCCGCGTTCCGCCAATCGTTCGGCAGGGGGCAGCTCGGTTACGTTGATGCCGACCATCGCTTCCCCCAGGCCCTTGCTAATTTCGGCCAGGATGGACGGTTCCTGATAATGTGTCACGGCTTCGACAATCGCCTTGGCGCGCCGGGCCGGATCACCGGACTTGAAGATACCCGATCCGACGAAGACGCCATCCACGCCCAGTTGCATCATCAAGGCGGCGTCGGCCGGTGTGGCGATGCCGCCGGCGGCGAAGTTGACAACCGGCATGCGGCCGAGCTCGCGGGTTTCCTTCACGAGATCATAGGGCGCGCCGATCTCCTTGGCGTAGGACATCAACTCTTCTTCCGGCATATTTTCCAGCTGGCGGATGGCGCCGAGGACCGTGCGCGCGTGCCGTACGGCTTCGACCACATCACCGGTGCCGGCTTCGCCCTTGGTGCGGATCATGGCGGCGCCCTCGCCGATGCGGCGCAGAGCTTCGCCCAGGTTGCGGCAGCCGCACACGAACGGAATCTTGAAGTCATGTTTGTTGATATGGTGGCTTTCGTCGGCCGGCGTGAGCACTTCCGACTCGTCGATGTAATCCACTCCGAGCGCCTCGAGAATCTGTGCTTCAACGAAATGGCCGATGCGGCATTTCGCCATCACCGGAATCGACACGGTCTCCATGATCTCTTCGATGAGCTGTGGATCGCTCATGCGGGCGACGCCGCCGTGGGCGCGAATGTCTGCCGGCACGCGTTCGAGCGCCATCACCGCCACCGCCCCCGCCTCCTCCGCGATGCGCGCATGCTCGGCTGTGACCACATCCATGATCACGCCGCCCTTGAGCATCTGGGCGAGTCCTTTTTTGACCTTGAATGTCCCGGTCTCACTCGTCATGATCACCTCCATGGAGCGTCCCCCCTCGCCTCGATTCTACCACGCAAGCACGGTCGATTAAACCTCCCTGGACCGGCAGCCCGAGGGTCTTGACAGGAAGGGTAGAATTATATACAATTAGTACAATAATACAATAATACAAAGATACAATCAGACAATAGACATGGAGGAAGATGTTTTCCGAACTGGATTTCCGCAGCCATGTGCCCATCTACGTGCAGCTGGTCGAGCGCATCAAACACCTGATCGCCAGCGGCGTACTGGAGCCGGGCGGCCAGCTCCCTACGGTCCGTCAGCTGGCGGCCGAGCTGCGGGTCAACTTCAATACCGTCGCCCGGGCCTACCGCATTCTGGATGAAGCCGGCGTGATCTCCACGCAGCAGGGCCGCGGAACCTATGTCCTTAATCCGCCGCCGCCCGAACAAGCCGAGCGGCTGCGGCAGGCTGCGCTGGAAGGCCTGACGAGTTCATACCTTGCGGACGCGGAGCGAATGGGCTTTGGGCCGCACGAAATTCAAACCGAGATCGAACGAATGGTCAATGCGTGGCAGGCTGATGGACGATTGCCCGCAGGAGAAGAGTAGGCGAGCCGGCCGACCGGCTCGAGAAAAAGAGGAAATCCGACATGGCATCTCGAAAGTACAACGCACAGTTTGATCCGAGCCTCCAACGTACGGCAGCCTATCGGCTGCGCATTCCCGGGGTGGCGTTCGCCGTCTGGTTGATCATGATGGTGCTGTCCGTTCCGCTGGCGTTCCTGCTGATCGGGTTGGATGTCCGCAGCGGTTGGGTGGGGGCCAGCTTGATTGGCGTGAACCTGATCGGCTTCTACCTGCTCTTCGCGCTGAAAGTCGCCGACCAGTGGGAGAAGGCGATCGTGCTGCGGTTCGGTCGCTTCACCGGACTGCGTGGGCCTGGCTTCTTCATGATTGTTCCGGTCGCCGATCGAATCCCGACCTGGATTGACCACCGCGTGATGGTCACACCTTTCAGCGCCGAGAAGACGCTCACCAAGGACACCGTGCCGGTCGACGTCGACGCGGTCCTGTTCTGGTTGGTCTGGGACGCGGAGAAAGCCGCCCTGGAGGTCGAAGATTACCGCATCGCCATCGCGTGGGCTGCGCAAACCGCGCTGCGGGAGGTGATCGGGCAGATGGACCTGGCCGATATTCTCGTAGGGCGGGCACGCATGGACCGCGACCTGCAGAAGATCATCGACGAACGCACGACGCCGTGGGGGGTTACCGTTCAATCGGTCGAGATCCGGGACGTCGTTATCCCGCAGGACCTGGAGGATGCGATGAGCCGTCAGGCGCAGGCCGAGCGCGAACGGCAGGCGCGCGTGATCCTGGGCGAGTCGGAGAAGCAGATCGCGCAGTCGTTCTCGGACGCTTCTCAGGCATACCGGAACAATCCCACCGCGCTTCACCTGAGGGCGATGAATATGCTCTTTGAAGGCCTGAAGGAGAAGGGTGCGCTGGTGATCGTCCCTTCCAGCGCCGTCGACACCATGAACCTGGGAGGGCTGACCGGCATGACATCGCTCGCTGCCAGCGCGCTCGATACAAACCGGCCGGAGGATAATTAGGTGAAGGGCGAGACGGTCTACCGGGTGGAGGTGCTCGGCAGCGGCCTGCGCGGGGCGCGTCCGGAAGAACTCGAATCCCTGCTGAACGACGTGGCCGCCGAGGGTTGGGATCTGCACAGCATCAGCCACCAGGCCAACAGCAACCGCGTCTGGGTTGTCCTGTGGTCGAATGCGGGCCGCGAGGATAAGCGGCCCGCGCGCCGGCGCGGCTGGAATCTGAACTGGGGTTAGCGGGTATTGTTTCACGTGAAACATCAGGAGCGGATGGGCGAGCGCTGAACCCAAAGAGCCCATCCGCCCGTGATTCATAGCGAGGATGCAATGCTTGAATTGGCCTATTTTCTGAACGGATTGCTGATGATCGCCCTGCCGCTCGCGCTGGGGGTATGGCTCGTGCGGAGATTCTCGACGGAGTGGAGTGTGTTCGCGGTGGGTGCGCTGACGTTTGCGGCCTCCCAGGTGGTGCACCTGCCGTTCAATCAGTTCGTGCTCCTGCCGCTGCTCAGCGCCCAACAGGGTACGCAGGTCGCGACGCAAGTTGTTGGCGCGTTTGCATTAGGACTCTCGGCGGGTGTTTTCGAGGAGCTGGCGCGCTATGTCGCCATGCGCTGGATGGGTCGCGGCAGGCAGGGTTTTGCCCCGGCGTTGATGTTCGGCGCGGGGCATGGTGGCCTGGAGGCGATCCTTCTCGGTGGTCTGGCACTCTATGCCCTGCTCCAGGCACTTACACTGCGGAATGCGGATTTGGCGACAGTCGTTTCAGCAGATCGGGTGGACCTGGTGCGGGCGCAGCTGGAGGCATTTTGGGGTGCTGCTCCGTATGCCGCCCTGATGGGAGCGGTGGAGCGTCTATCGGCTTTGATGCTGCACCTGTTTGACAGCGTACTCGTGATGCTGGCTGTCGTCCGCCGCCAGGTTCGCTACCTGCTGTTGGCTGTTCTGGCGCACACGATGTTCAATGCCGTCGCGCTCTTAAGCCTGCAGCATTTCGGTGTATATCTCACGGAAGGGCTGCTGCTGGCGCTCGGGCTTGTGTGCGTCTATTCCCTGCGGCACCTGCGGACCTTGTTCCCGCCCGTTTCGGATATGGAGCTTACTGAGAAGATCGTCGGTGCGCCCCGAACGAACGTCAAGCGCCCGGCCGAGTCGCGCCGTGACCTGGATGATTCACGGTATGTGTAGACGGTCGAATGGGCATGGAGTACAATGCGCGCGGCAGAACGAGATGCGGCACAGGATGGAGCCATGATACATACGGATCATTTGACGAAGGATTTTGGTGAGAAGCGAGCCGTTGACAGCCTGACACTCGATGTGGGCGAGGGCGAGATCTTCGGATTTCTGGGCCCGAACGGGGCCGGTAAGACCACCACCATCCGCATGCTGGGGGCGTTGATCAAGCCGACCTCCGGTGGGGCGCAGGTCGCCGGCTACTCGCTCGGCGGGGGTGAAACCGAAATTCGGCGGCGGGTTGGCATCCTGACCGAAGCCCCCGGCCTTTACGATCGGCTGAGCGCCGAGCGGAACCTGGCGTTCTTCGCTGAGCTCTACGACGTGCCTGACGTGTCCGGCCAGGTCGAACGATACCTTCGCATGCTGGGCCTCTGGGAGCGGCGTGGTGAAGCGGCGGCTACCTTTTCGAAGGGCATGCGGCAGAAGCTGGCGATTGCACGCGCCCTGCTGCACGAGCCGCAGGTCCTGTTCCTGGATGAGCCGACCAGCGGGCTGGATCCCGAAATGGCGCGCCTGGTCCGGGATTTTATCGAGGAACTCAAGGTCGAGGGTCGAACGATTTTCCTCTGCACGCACAATCTGGATGAGGCCGACCGGCTGTGCGATCGCGTGGCGGTGTTTAACGGCCGGCTGCTGGCACTGGATACCCCCGCGGCACTGCGCGGGCAGCTGTATGAACGGGTCGTCGTCTTCCACCTGCGGCAGGTCGATCCAGACTGGCTGACAAAACTGGAGGCCTTTCCTTTTGTGCGGAAGGCAGAACTGGTGGAGGGCAAACTGGTCGTCACGCTGGATGATCCGGAAGCCAACAATCCGCAGCTGATCCGCACGCTGGTTGAGGCCGGAGCGGACCTGCAGTTCGTGGGCGAGCTGCGGCGCAGCCTGGAAGATGTATACCTCCGGCTGATTCAATGACTGCGAGCCCGGAGCGCCGGCCGGCGCAGCCCGGGTGCAAAGGTGGCAAGGTATGAGAAAAATCTGGGTGATCATGCGAAAAGAATGGGCGGAAGTCTTCAAGAACCGCTTCGTATTCTTTACCATCGCGTTCATGCCGCTGGTGCTGACCGCTCTGCCGTTGATCATGCTTTCGGCCATGGGTTCGTCCGGTGACCTGGCTGGACTGACTTCCACCGACATGCCCGCGCAGTTTACCGCCATGTGCGGCGACCTGAGCGGGGGTGACTGTGCGCAGTACTATATTGTCAGCCAATTCCTGCTGCTGTTCATGCTCATGCCGCTGGCGATTCCGGTCACCTTCGCGGCCTACAGCATTGTCGGCGAGAAGACCACCCGCACGCTCGAACCGGTCCTGGCGACGCCGGTGACGACGCTTCAGCTGCTGGTCGGAAAGGCGCTGGCGGCTGCTCTGCCTGCAATCGGCGTGACCTGGTTCAGCTTCGGTGTGTTTCTGGTGGGTGTGCGCATGATCACCTCCAGCGTGCCGCTCACCGCCCAGCTGGGCGCCAGCGTCTGGTTGCTGGCAATTTTCGTTGCCGGGCCGCTGATGGCTGTGGCCGCGGTCAGCGTGGCGGTGATGGTTTCGTCGCGTGCTTCGGATCCGCGCGTGGCGGAACAGCTATCGATGCTTGTCATCCTGCCGCTGCTGGCTTTGTTCTTCGGCCAGATCAGCGGTTTGATCCTGATTAACCAGCGGGTGATGATCTACATGGCGCTCGGATTGATCGTGGTTGACGCGGCCTTGCTCGCTTTCGCGACACAGCTGTTCCAACGCGAGGCGATCCTCACGCGCTGGAAATGAGGTATGGAATGAAACGCTCTTTGCTGGTCTCGACCCTGCTTGTTTGCGTCGCCCTGATGCTGACCTTCCCGCGGGACGGTCAGGCCCAGAGCGATGGAGAATCCCTGAAACTGTCTCTGACGCGAAACTTTGGATACGCGGTTGGCGGACGAATGCAGGGGCGATTTACCGTCAAGGCGCAGGGGCCGCAGGATCTCTCGCAGGTGACCTTCCTGCTGGATGGAGAATCGATCGCACAGGTGACGCAGTCACCCTTTCGATTTGCTTTCAGCACGGGCGATTACGCCCTTGGCGCGCATACGCTTTCGGCCACCGGGTTGACATCGTCGGGCACCACGCTCGAGGCGAAGCCGCTGCAGGTCGAATTCATCAGTGCGGAAGCAAGCGCTGGCTCCTCCATGAAAATTGTCGTCCCGATTTTGGCTGGAGCGTTGCTGCTGGCCTTGATCAGCGCTATTGTGCCGGCGCTCAGCCGAAAAAAGGGATCCTTCGAGCTCGGTTCGTACGGTGCTGCCGGGGGCGCGGTATGCCCGCGTTGCGGCATGCCGTACAGCCGTTCCATCATGGGCCCCAATCTGGTGGTGGGCAAGCTTGAACGCTGCCCGCACTGCGGCAAATGGGCCATCGTCCGGCGAGCTACGCCGGCGGAGTTGGAGGCAGCCGAAGCGCGCTACCAGCAGGATGCCCACCAGGGCGAAGTCGATCCGGACCAGCACGAGCGCCGTTACGAGCGCATGCTGGATGATTCCCGCTTTGAAGAATGATCCAGAGCGATTCGGTCGAATGGAAGACAGGCTGACAGGATGACCCCGGCCGAGCGTCCTATCCCGGTCTGTGACTATGAAGGCTCTGACTATCAGCAGAGCTTCTGGGAACAGGGCGGCAGGGAATATGAGGATCGGGTTGAGGCGGTCGCACTGGACCGGCTGCTGCCGGAGGGCGGGCAGCGGCTGCTCGAGATCGGCGCCGGCGCCGGCCGCAACACGCCGCGCTATCATGGCTTCGACCAGATCGTGCTTCTGGACTACTCGCGCACGCAGCTGGAGCAGGCGCGCGATCGCCTCGGACGAAGCGAGCGCTATGTATATGTCGCGGCTGACGTATACCGCATGCCGTTCGGCGAGGATAATTTTGATGCGGCGACCATGATTCGGACGCTTCATCACCTGGCCGAACCCGGGACCGCCCTGAAGAATGTCTCGGAGGCTCTCGTCCCGGGGGCGACGTTCATCCTGGAATATGCCAACAAGCAAAATCTTAAGGCAATTCTGCGCTGGATTGCGCGAAGACAGGAATGGAATCCTTTTGAGTCAGGAACGATCGAATTCGCACCGCTGAACTTCGATTTCCACCCCGAGCAGGTACGCGCGTGGCTTGCTGAAGCGAATTTTTCCGTTGCCCGCCAGTTGACCGTGTCGCACCTGCGCTTGGGGCTGCTCAAGCGCCTTGTTCCCCTGGGTATTTTGGTCGCGCTTGATTCGCTCATGCAGTGGACCGGAGATTTCTGGCAGTTGACGCCGAGTGTCTTCCTGCAGGCTCGAGCCGCCGGCGAACCCTTGCGGCCGACGCCCGAGATCCGCTGGCGGTGCCCGGGCTGCGGATCGATCGGCTTGCGGGAGGTCCAGGCGGGCTTGCAGTGTCCGAATTGTGGCCTGTTATGGCCCTTTCAGGATGGAATCTTCAATTTCAAAGAGCCGCTACCAGACGGACCAGCTCGCTGATTGGTCACGTCCGGGACGAGCTTGCTTGACCCGCCAGTAGATCGACCCCTCGCGTGCCATCCAACCAAGGCCGACCAACTCCCGACGCAGCGTCGCAGTATCGCGATGAAATGCTGCCAGGATCTCGTTCACCTGGGCCTCGGAATAGCGCTTCTCGGGCTGGAACGATTCCAGGACGTGGTGCAGGATGACAGCACGTTTCTTTCGCTGGGCCGGTATTTCGCGCAATCTTCCGTCGGCTTGAATAAAACGGGTCAGCACCTGGCGTTCGTATCCTCCCCGATCCACATCCGCGGCGAATTGATCCAGGCTTTCGCGCGCGAGCAGCCGCCGGGCCATGGATTGCAGCGTATCGATCTCAAGCTGGTATACGCTATAATAGCCGTCGGCCCGGGCACTGACCAGGTTGGCGTCGGCAAGACGAGACAGATGATGGGAGACGGTCGAAGGCCGCAGGTCGAGCAGTGCAGCAAGTTCCTCGACCGAATAGTCCTGATTGGCCAGCAGGCCGAGGATCCGCAGGCGATTGGCATCGGACAGTGCTTTGAAGAATTCGAGCAGTTCCGAATCTGGCATTCGATATTCACCTAAGTAATTAGATATCTATCGAAATAGATTTTATCAGATTGCATCTTCAAAATCAAGCTCAGGAGGAGAGGGAATGCTGCCCACGCGTGAGACGTATCAGGTTGAGATCGCCGGTATCTCCCGCAAGCTGCCGCTCTTTGAAGTGGCACCCGGATTGCGCATTGCGGTCCTAAACATCCTGGGCGATACCGAGCTGGTGCAGGCCTGCGCCGCTGTGCTCGCGAAGAAGCTATCCCGGGTCGAACACGATCTGCTGGTGACGGCAGAGGCGAAGAGCATTCCCTTGATCCATGCGCTTTCCGTGGCCATGGACGATCGGCGCTATGTCGTGCTGCGGAAGGCCTATAAACCCTATATGGGGGAAACGCTGAAAGCCGAGACAGTATCCATCACGACCGGAAGTCCCCAGACCTTGTTTCTGGACGAGAAGGATCGGTCGCTGGTGGATGGAAGCCGGGTGGTCCTGATCGACGATGTGATCAGCACAGGTTCTACGCTCAAGGGTATGCGTGATGTGATAACTCGTGCCGGGGGGAATGTCGTCGGAGAAGCGGCGATCTTCACGGAAGGCGACCCGGACGACTGGGAAGGTATTCTTTCCCTCGGTCACCTGCCGCTCTTCAAGGATGCCTCTTGAGGCGCCAGTGTCTTGTAAAAACCGCTCCGCCGGGGGACTTTTCCTGATGGTGCAGGGAATGTCAGGATGAAGAGGGATCGAAATCGGGGCGCGACTGCAGGCCGCGTTCTTCGTATTGTGTATGGGAGGAAATCATGAACTCGAGCAACCGTTCCACGCTTGCATTTGGATTGATCTTGATCATCGTCGGTGCTCTCTTTCTGGCGGGTCAGCTCTTTCCGGATCTCTTCGGCTGGCTTAATCCCGCCGAGAATTGGGCCTTGTTCATCATTGGAGCCGGCCTGCTCATCCTGATCCTGGGTGCTGTATTCGGAGCGCCAGGGCTTGCCGTTCCCGCTTCGATCGTGGCCGGGATCGGCGGCATTCTCTACTGGCAGAACATCACCGGGCGCTGGGACAGCTGGAGCTACCTGTGGACGCTGATTCCCGGGTTCGTTGGCCTTGGCATCATCCTGAACGGATTGTTCTCCGGGCATGCCCGGCAGGGACTGCAGGATGGTGGGCGGACGATTCTGGTCAGCCTGGTCATGTTTGCCATCTTCGGGGCGTTCTTTGCACGCGACCTGTTCGCCGGGTGGGTATGGCCCGGACTTCTCATCCTGGCCGGATTGTTGATCTTGATCTCAAATCTGCTTCGGCCGCGAGCGTAGCTCTGCGCGGCCGGACGAATCGCAGGAGGTTGCTCCTATGGCGGAGCGGAGGTTGACCCGCAGCCAGACCAACCGCATGATTGGAGGGGTTTGCGGTGGCCTGGGAGAGTACCTGGGTATCGATGCGACATTCGTAAGGCTGTTTTTCCTGCTGCTTGCTTTTGGAGAAGGCGCAGGAGTGTTGATCTACTTCGTCTTGTGGATGATTCTGCCGCCCGAGGGTAGCCAGGAAGGCGACCTGGGAAGCAATGTCAACCGCAGCGCGCAGGAGATTTCCGAGCGGGCGCGCGAACTTGGGCAGAGCATTCGCCAGGGTCCGGGCGCTTCCAACCAGCAGATCAGCCTCATCGTCGGCGGAGCCCTGGTCCTGGTCGGTGTGATTTACCTGATTGATAATCTCAATCTGGCCTGGCTGGGCTGGTTGAGATTTAACATTCTCTGGCCTTCAATGCTGATCCTTGGCGGGGCGATCCTGCTCCTGCGTTACCTGCGAGGTGAGTGACATGGGCGAACGTCGCTACCGGCCCGGAATTGCCGGGCCGCTGATCCTGATCTTTTTGGGTGTTGTGTTCCTGTTGAACAACCTGGGCGTTACGGAATGGACCGTATGGGATGTGGTCCTGCGATTCTGGCCGGTGCTCTTGATTGCGGCAGGGTTGGACCTCGTGCTCAGCCGACGTTCAACCTGGGGTTCGGTTGTCGCCTTGCTGATCATCCTGGCGGTTATTGGTTTGAGCCTGGGCATGCTCCAGCAGCCGCCAACATCCTATGCCGGCCCGATGCAAATCGGGATCCCGCCCGGTTCGGCTTCACGAGCCGAAGTGAAACTCAGCCCGGCCATTGGGTACCTGCGCCTGGTAGCGGGTTCGACAGCCTCCAGCGATGTGCTTCACGGGCAGGTGCTGCCTTTCCGGGGAGAGAATGTCGAGCAAACATTGCAGGCCCTGGGAAACCGAATCTCAATTCAGCTTGCCACCCGGAGCTGGGTTGTCGTTCCCTTCATCACGATGAGCTTCGATCGTCCCAACTGGGATCTCAGTGTGGACCCCGATACTCCCCTTAGCCTTCGGACCACGCTGGCGGTGGGAAAGACTGAGTTGAACCTGACGCAGGCGCAACTCGAATCGCTGCAGGCGAGCACCAGCATCGGTCAAACCGTCATTGAGCTTCCGTCGTCCACGGCATCCGTGAACGTCGATGGGGGCATCGGGGAAATTGTGCTCGAGCTCCCGGCCGGAACCGGCATCAGCATTAAGGCCAGCACCGGCATCGGCAGCGTGGACCTGCCATCCGGGTATACGCTGCGCAGCGGCGTGTACTATTCACCCGGATATGACCAGGCCGAGCAGAAACTGGAGATCACGGCGGATCTGGGGATCGGGGTGATTCGAGCGCGCTGACCGGGACTTAAGGCATCCTATCGTGGTGGAATGGCCCTTCAATCACGGGGAGCTCATTCGAGCTCCCTGTTTTTCTCCGATCCACGCATGACTGCGACCGGGCTTTCAGTCAGACCGGGCGATAAGAAAGCTGTAATATGCGGCTGATATAATCCTCGCATTGCAGGAGGGAAGT
>JBJYWH010000156.1:0-1510 GCA_046259355.1 Anaerolineales bacterium | reverse complement strand
CAAACCGTTCAGCATCCGCGAGCTCACCGCACGCGTGCGGGCCGTGTTGCGCCGATTAGAGAAACTAACCGTCGAACAGGATATTCTGCATGCCGCGGATATCACCTTGGATCGGGTCGGGCGAGTGGTTAAGGTTGGCGATGATCAAATTGACCTGACCCCATCCGAATTCGACCTGCTGGCGACTTTGATGGCAGCTCCCGGGCGAGCGTTCTCCCGTCTGGAGCTGCTGAACCACCTGCAAGGGCCAGCCTACGAAGGTTACGAGCGTACCATCGACGTGCACATTCGCAACCTGCGGGCCAAAATCGAGCCGGACGATGCCCACCCACGCTACATCGAAACTGTGTATGGTGTCGGCTATCGCTTCGCGCCGCAACAATCATGATCTATGATGCATTCACTGGCTTCCAAACTAACCCTGGCCTTTTTGCTCGTCGGTCTGACCGGAGCCGTGCTGGTAGCGGTTTTCATTCGCCAACGTACCCGTAGCGAGTTTGACCAATTCATTTTGGATCAGAACCAGCAGGTCCTGGTTAGCAACCTGACGGAATATTATCAAGAAAATGGCAGTTGGAACGGCATAAATAACTTTTTCCGTCCAGGTCGAGAGGAACCATTCCCTAACCCGGACGCAGGGACACGTTGGGAAACGCGCCGCTCCCTATTCACCGTGGCAGATGTGAACGGGACGATTGTGTTGGCCGGTGGGCTCGAGCACTTGGGACAAACAATTTCCCAGTCCGACCTGAAAAAGGGTGTGCCGCTGGAGGTGGAGGACAAGACCGTCGGCTGGTTGCTTTTTACACCCGCGCTGGATCGCTTCAGACCCGGGACTCCTGAAGGAAATTTCCTCAACAGCGTGAACCAGGCTACCATTTTCAGTGCTCTCGGAGCAGTCGGGATCGCCTTAATCTTGGGAGGGATTCTGGCATACACTTTGACGCGCTCGCTGCGGGAAATGACTGCGGCGACACAGCTTCTGGCGAAGGGTGAATTGGGCCACCAGGTGAAGGTGCGATCCAAAGACGAGTTGGGCGTATTGGCGGATTCCTTCAACCAGATGAGCGCAGCGCTGGCGCGTTCCAATGATTTGCGCCGGCGGATGACGGCGGATATCGCTCACGATTTACGCACGCCCTTGAGCGTGATTTTAGGTTATACCGAGGGGTTAAGCGACGGGAAACTGCAAGCCAGCCCAGAAACGTTCACTGTCATGCACACCGAGGCGCAGCACCTCAGCCGATTAATTGATGACTTAAAGATCCTGGCGTTGGCCGACGCCGGTGAGCTGCCCCTTACGCGCCAGCGCATTGCCCCAGGCGTCTTGTTGAAACGAGCTTTTGACGCCCACCAGGTGGAGGCTGATCGCCAGCAAGTTAGAATTCGGATCACAGCCCCAGCAGATTTGCCGGATGTCGAGGTCGATGTGGAGCGTATGGCCCAAATCCTGGGGAATCTTATGGGCAATGCCCTGCGCTATACACCCCCAGGAGGAGAGATCACTTTG
>JBJYWH010000155.1:0-9894 GCA_046259355.1 Anaerolineales bacterium | reverse complement strand
GCCTGCTGGTGGGCGGCATCGGCATCATGAACATCATGCTGGTCTCGGTGACCGAACGCACGCGCGAGATTGGGCTGCGCAAGGCGGTCGGGGCGCGCAAGCGTGATATCCTGCTGCAGTTCCTGACCGAATCGGCGCTCCTGAGCGTCTTCGGCGGGCTGATCGGGATTGTCCTCGGCTGGGGGCTTTCACAGCTGGTGGGTGCGATCGCGGCGGCTTCCAACGCCGATATCAACCCGGTGATCGGGCTGGATGCCGTGCTGCTGGCGACGCTCTTCTCGGCTGCGGTGGGGTTGTTCTTCGGCCTGTACCCGGCCAAACGGGCCGCCGATCTTGAGCCGGTCGAAGCGCTGCGATACGAATAGCCCCATTGCAGGTGAATGAAAAAGGACCGGGGATCATCCCCGGTCCTTTTTGCATGCCTCGAATCAATCGCAGTGCTCCTTCAAGTGACCCTTGAGAAACTCACCCGTATAGGAGGCTTTGTTCCTGGCGATCGCTTCCGGGGTGCCTTCGGCGATCAAGCGGCCGCCGGCATCCCCGCCCTCCGGGCCGAGGTCGATCACCCAGTCGGAGACTTTGATGATGTCGGGGTGGTGCTCGATGATCAGCACGGTGTTGTCCTGGTCGACCAACCGCTGCAGCACGTCGATCAGCTTGTGCACGTCGGCGGCGTGCAGCCCGACCGAGGGCTCGTCAAGCACGTACAGGGTGTGGCCGTTGCCGCGCTTGGAGAGCTCCCGCGAGAGCTTGACGCGCTGGGCTTCGCCGCCGGAGAGCGTCGGCGCCGGCTGGCCGATCTTCAGGTATCCCAGCCCGACGTCCTGCAGCGTCTGCAGCCGGCGCACCATGGGAGGAAAGGCGCCGAAGAATTCGACCGCTTCCTCGATGGTGGTGTCGAGCACATCGGCGATGGTCTTGTCCTTGAAGCGGACCTGGAGCGTCTCGCGGTTGAAGCGTGCCCCGTGGCAGACCTCGCACGGCACGTACACATCCGGCAGGAACTGCATCTCGATCCGCAGCTGGCCCTGGCCCTGGCAGGCTTCGCAGCGGCCGCCGCGCACGTTGAAGGAGAAGCGGCCCGGCTTGTAGCCGCGCACTTTCGATTCAGGCAGCTCGGCGAAGAGCGACCGGATGTGATCGAACAGGCCGGTATAGGTTCCCGGGTTGGAGCGCGGCGTTCGGCCGATCGGGCTCTGGTCGATATTGATCACCTTGTCGACCGCGTCGAAGCCCTCCAGGCTGTCGTAGGCGCCGGGAAGGGCACGGGCGTTGTTCAGCTGGCGCGCCAGCGCCTTGTACAGCACTTCCACCATGAGCGTCGATTTGCCCGAGCCGGAGACCCCGGTAATGCACACGAACGCGCCGAGCGGAATGCTGACGTCGATGTCCTTCAGATTGTTCTCGCGCGCGCCGTGAATGGTGAGGTGTTTCCCGTTGCCGGGCCGGCGGGCTTCGGGCACATCGATGCACAGATCACCGGCCAGGTAACGCCCGGTGACGGATTTCTTGTTCTTCGAGACCTGTTCGACGGTGCCCTCAGCGACGATCTGGCCGCCGTGCTCGCCGGCGCCGGGGCCGAGGTCGATGACCCAGTCGGCAGCCCGGATCGTGGCCTCGTCGTGCTCGACGACCAGGACGGTGTTGCCCAGGTCGCGCATGCCCTCCAGCGTGTGGATCAGGCGGGTGTTGTCGCGCGGGTGCAGGCCGATCGAGGGCTCGTCCAGCACGTAGAGTACGCCCATCAGGCGCGAGCCGATCTGGGTCGCCAGGCGGATGCGCTGCGCCTCCCCACCGGAAAGCGAACCGGCCGAACGGTTTAGCGTCAGGTAATCCAGCCCGACGTCGACCAGGAATCCAAGCCGGTCTTCGATTTCTTTCAGCACGCGCCCGGCGATCGTCCGCTCACGGTCGGAGAGCGGCCCCTGATCGGATTTCAGCTCGCGCACCCATCCCAGGCTCTTCAGCACCGGCCAGCCGGTGACCTCGACGATGTTCACGTCCTGGATTGTGACCGCCAGCGCCTCCGGCCGCAGCCGCAGCCCGCCGCAGACCGGGCAGGGCTGTTCGGACATGTATTCCTGAATGCGCTCTCGAATGTAGTCAGATTGGGTTTCGTTGTAGCGCCGCTCAAGGTTTCCGATCACGCCCTCGTATGCCGTCTTGTAGGTGGCCGTGCGGCCGTCGCGGCTCTCGTAGCGTACGGGCACTTCCTTCCCGTTCGTCCCGTAGAGCACGATCTTCAGCTTTTCGTCGCTCAGTTCATCAACCGGGACTTCCAGGTCGATGTCGTACGCTTCTGCCACGGCCTCCAGCAGCTGCCAGTAGTAGCCCTGCTGGTCGCGAGACTGGTTGGACCAATTCATGACCGCCAGGGCGCCCTCACCGAGCGAAATTGAGCGATCGGGAATGACGCGGTCGGGGTCGATCTCGAGCTTGCTGCCCAGGCCCTGGCAGGCCGGGCAGGCGCCGTGCGGAGTGTTGAAAGAGAAAGTGCGCGGTTCGATCTCGGCCAGCGTCGTGCCGTGATCCGGGCAGGCCAGGTGTTCGGAGTACGGGATGTCGACCGGCTCCTTTCCGGATAGATCGGAAACGATCAGCATGCCCTCCCCCCAGCGCAGCGCCGTC
The DNA here is from genome assembly GCA_046259355.1 of Anaerolineales bacterium. GTDB lineage: Bacteria > Chloroflexota > Anaerolineae > Anaerolineales > E44-bin32 > E44-bin32. Next base: position 7,266 of record JBJYWH010000155.1, on the reverse strand, counting down.
TCGACCGAATCGGTAAGGCGGGAGAGGAAGGCAGCCCCGTCATCTTCGCCCGCGGGTTCGATCACCAGCCGGTCGACGATGGATTCGATCGTATGGTTCTTGTAGCGGTCGAGCTCGATCTCCTCGTCCAGCGAGGTCACCTCACCGTCGACGCGGGCGCGCACGAAGCCCGAACGCCGCAGCTCGTCGAATACGGCCGTGTGGGTGCCCTTGCGGCCGCGTATGACCGGGGCCAGGAGCATGATCCGGGATCCCTCCGGCATGTCGGCGACGGCGTCGACGATCTCCTGCGCCGACTGCTTGTGGACTTCCTTGCCGCAGATCGGGCAGTGCGGCTGGCCGATGCGGGCGAAGAGCAGGCGCAAGTAGTCGTAGACCTCGGTCACGGTCCCCACGGTCGAGCGCGGGTTGTGGGAGACGCCGCGCTGGTCGATCGAGATCGCCGGCGACAGCCCGTCGATGTAGTCCACGTCAGGCTTGTCGAGCTGGCCGAGAAACTGGCGGGCGTAGGCCGAAAGCGACTCGACGTAGCGCCGCTGGCCTTCGGCAAAGATCGTATCGAACGCCAGCGACGATTTTCCCGAGCCGGAGATGCCGGAGATGACGACCAGCTTCTCGCGCGGGATCTCGACGTTGATGTTCTTTAAATTGTGTTCACGGGCACCGATGACGGTGATTTTCTCTTGGGGCATGCGTACGCATCCGGTTTACCAGGTCAAAGATCCAACCGGTCATTATAACAGTATGCATCCCGGGGCAGCCCCCCGGGAGGGTGATATTTAAGGGTGAAATGAGGGTATCAGAGGAACTCAGGAACCGCTTGCGCGCGGGTGTCCGCACCAGGGGCAGGTCTTGTCGGCGGCGGACAATCCGGCGTCGCATTGCTCGCAGCGCAGGCGGGAGGCGATCCAGCCCTCGGCGTCCGTCAGCTTCTCGTCGCCCGGCGAGGCATGACGGCCGTTGCCGGAACCGCGCCGGGAGCCGCCGAACGTCAGGCCGCGTCCCTGCAGCGCCTGGGCCAGCGCCTCGCTCAGGCGGGGACCGAGGCGGGGTCCGGGTGGGGGTGCCAGGCGCTGGATTTGGTCACGGGCTTGCCGGGGCAGGTCCTCGATCATCCACTCCGGAATTGCGTCCGCTCCTCCGGAGGGGTCGTCGGTCAGGCGCCGCAGGCGTCCGCTCAACTCCTCCGGCAGCGGGGAGCGGCTCTCGACCGGCGGGGCAGCCGTCTCGGGCTGCAGCCCGCAGGCCGGGCACAGGCGCACGACGCCGGACTCGTTCAGGGCCGGCCAGAGCTGCAGCCGGCCGCCGCAGGAGGGGCAGCGTTCATTCGAACTTCGGGGTTTGGGCTGAGCGGGCATCGACCTTCTGCCGTTCAGTAGTGGGCGCGGGTGACTTCAGCCAACCGGCGCCAGGCGGTCCTTGACGGCGGTCAGGCGGCCGATGGCGTTGGCCTGGTTGGCCTCGAAGAAGCGCTCGGCGTATTCCTTGCTGCGCCATTCGAAGGCGGTCTCCAATCCCTGGGTCTCGCTCGGCACGAGCAGCGTCGTGCGCACGTAGACCGCATCGGGCGGCGGCGGGTAGTTGCCGGCGCGGTTGAGCAGGAACATGACCGGCCCGGCGTAGCCGACGATCAGCAGGATGGCCAGGATCATGAAATCAGCCACACCGAGCGCGCGCGCGTCGACCAGCCCGATCACCAACGCGAGCACGACCAGCACCATGCCGATGATGGCCGAGATCAGGTGCGCTTGCAGCCGGGCGTTGCTCGCTTCTTCGGTCTGCAGCGCAGCGCGCTCGCGGCATTCGCCGCAGAGCGGGACGTTGAAGCTGGTGACCTTGCGCTGCCCGACCTTCTGTCCGTTGGGCAGCGTGCCGTAGACTGCCAGGCGGCCCTTGACGGGCGTGCGGCCGCAGTGGGCGCAGTCGCCGCCGGGAAAGATCACCCGGTCGCCGAGCAGCACGACCCGGTAGCGCTGGCCGGGTGGGGGATCGGTGTCCCGCAGGTGGAAGGCGCCGCGCACCTCTTTCGGCTCGGGCTCCTCTTCCTCCTCCGCTTCCTGCATCCACTCCGGCATGGTCTCTTCCGCCGCGCCGGCCGTGATGGCGCCCATGCGGACGGCCATCGCCAGCGGGTCCTCGCCCGGCTCTTCGTCCGGGGCCACGTCTGCCGCCCCAGAGACCGGCTGCGACTCGAGGCGGACCGCCGAGAGCGGGGTATCAGCGACCGGTTCTGATTCGAGCGGCACGGCGGCTGATCGCCGCAGGCCGGAGAGGAAATCCTCCTCTTCCTCGGCTGCGCCCTCGACTTCTTCATCCTCTTCCGCGACGCCGAAGGCACCCAGGCGCTGGTTGAATTCGAAGGGCTCGAACGTCTCCTCCGATCCTTCCGCTTCGACGGCCGGCTCTTCGGGCTCTGCCGCTTCGTGGATCGATTCCGATTCCATGCGCAGCGAGGCGAAGGCGTCGAATTCCTCCGGCTCTTCCGCCGCCGATTCTTCGTCCTCGAACTGCGTCCAGGCGGGAACCTCGGGAGCCGCTTCGGCGTTTTTTTCTTCGCCTTCGAAGGCGGTCCAGGCGGGCACCTGCGGGGCCTCTTCGGCCGGGGACGATTCTTCGTCCTCGGACCGCATCCAGGCCGGTGTCTCGGCCGCCGATTCCGCCTCTTCTTCCGCTTCGTGACCGCCCGAATCGGGCGTCAGCGCCTCGAACGCGGCCGCCAGGCCGAGCGGGTCGTCCTCCGATTCGAACGAGAATTCATCGGAAGCCGGTACGACTTCCGGCTCCCGGGGGGTCTCGAGGGTCACCTCGGGCTCGGGTTCGGCTTCGGCTTCTTCCGTTTCGGTCAGTTCATGCCAGGCGACCGGTGAGGGCGCCTCGGCGGCGGGTTCTTGCGCTTCCGGAGGGCGCGCCGCCCACGGGGGCGGGGTGAGCGTGTCGGCCGGGTGGGGCTCATCGCCGTCGACCAGGCCGGGTGCGGCTTCTTCCACCGGCTCGACTGCCTCCAGGCCGGCCAGGAAATCGACCTCCGATTCGGGTTCGAACGCGAAAGCCTCCGGCTCGGGCTCGGCCGGTGTTTTCTCTTCGATCTCAAACGCCTCGGCGGCCTGCTGCCCGGCCATCAGCCCGAGCAGAAAATCCTCTTCCACGTCGTCTTTTCCAGGGACCGGGGCTTCTTCCAGGTCGGGCGCTGGCGCTTCCGCGGCCAGGTCGGCCAGGAAATCGAGGTCGTCTTCGCCTTCCACTTCCGCCGGGGCGGCTTCGAATTCCTCAAAGGGTTCCGGCGCCGGCCCTTCGGCGGCGATCTCGGCCAGGAAATCGAATTCCGAACCGGGCTCCGCTTCCGGCTCCTGCGGCATCGATTCGGCCGGGAGAGCTTGCTCGAGGGTTTCGGCTTCGACCGCGCTGGCTTCGAACTCGATATAGGGCTGCGTGGGGCGTTCGTCGGCCGCCGGCATTTCAGGTTCCGGCTCGGGCTGGATCTCAGCCTGCGGTTCGGGTTCCGGCTCGGGCTCAGGGGCCGGCTCTTCGACGGCTTCGGCGGCCTCTTCGAAATCGGGCAGCGTCGGGCGGTCGGGCCGGGCGCGGTTCTCGATCGCCTCCGCGAAGGCCCACTGGCGCAGGGCGAACTTTTCGGCGTCGGCGTAGCCGGCGGCGATCTGGCCGTAAAAGACCCGTTCGCCGCCCTCTTCGACCAGGAAGGCCGAGCCGCACTCCCGGCAGGTCACGTAGTCCGGCAGTTTGGCGACGTGTCCGACCTGCAGCGCCGCGGCGCCGCAGATGGCGCAGTGCTTGCCGCTGGCGTAGGAATCTTCGATCGTGGATCGTGGAGTCGATGCCATAGGAATCTCAGCCACCCTCAACCATGAAGCGCACCGAATCTAGCATACCGTCCCCCGGACTGCAACAAGGCTATGGTCCCAGAGGGAGGATGCAAGATTGATGCTCAAACTTGAAGGGCGATTATTGACAGTCCAAAGCAGCCTATGCTACAGTCAAACCAGGATCTTCTCTAGGGGGACCGGCGCATACGGCTCTCAACAACTCCCTTTTCTCCGGTCGTTAGAACAGCGATAGTGCTGTTCGACAACCATTTTCAGGGAAAAGGTACAGTGCCAGAAGGGGGAATGCATGGCTTCGCAGGCACCACCTGCACGCTCAACGACACCCAACTGGTCGGGTGGATTCAGGCGTCGCCTCCCCTTCTACATCCTGATCGCCATCTTCTTCTCACTCCTGGCGGGCGTACTGGCCTTTGTCTATCTTGAGGATGCACGCGCTCGAATGCTACCGAGCATCCCTGTGGTCTTGGCAGCCCGGGATCTGGAACCCGGTACCAGGCTTTCGGTTGAAGAACTCCATGTTATGACCGTGCCGGAGGCTATCGTACCCTCCGACGCGCTGCGTGAGATTAGTCAGGCCAGTGGTCGTGTCCTCTCGGTTCCCATTCGGGAACAGCAAGTCGTCCTGGAATCTCAGTTCATCGAATCATCCGGGAAAGGGATTTCTTCCCACCTTCCGAAGGATCATTGGGCATTTGTAATGCCTACCGCCTGGCTCGCCAGCCCGGTTCCAAGCGCTTCTGCAGGTGATCATTTCGATTTGATGGCATACCAACCGGGACGTCCGGCCGACGAGGTCGGGGTGATTGTGAGCAGAGTCCGGTTGCTTAATGGGACGGAGAGTGGAGCCCAGATCATTCTGGTCCTGACTCTGGAGGAAGCCAAGACCATTCTCTATGCACGGGCAAATGGGTTCACACTCGTCCTGCTGCTCAGACCGGAGGGGACGTAAGTGCATGGGGTTATGTTCGGGATTCTTGGTGCGAAAGGAGGCGTGGGTGCCTCCCTGCTCAGTGTCAATCTCGCCGCCGTCCTTGCTGGGGCGGGGAAGACGCTCCTGATCGACCTTCAGCCATTGTCTGGAGGCGACGATTTGCTGCTCGATGTATCGCCGGATAACTCATGGTTCGATCTTCTCTTCGTGCTTGGGGAAATCAATGCAAATCACCTCAAGCAAGCTTGTATCATGCATGATTCGGGTCTGGCTTTTTTGGCAGCACCTGCGGCCTGGCCACGCTCCGGTGAGTGGAAGAAGGTGCCTGGCTTATTGGCAGAGCTCAAACATTTCTACGATTGGATCCTGGTTGATCTGTCCCCGCGCGCGCCAGAGGAAATCAACCTATGGGATGTGCTTTCAAGCTGCCTGCTTGTCCTTACACCGGATCCTCCTGCGCTTCGATCCGGGAAACGATGGCTTCACGCGATGCCGGTTGATGTGCAGGAAAAAACCCAGCTCGTTCTGAGCCAAATCTCCACACACCATCCGGCCAATCCGCAGAAGATCGCTGCTTCGTTGGGCACGCAGCTTCTATGCACGCTGCCAATCGATGTGCGAGCGGTTGGGTATCAGGTCAATTTTGGCGCCTCCTGCGTACATGATCGGGGAAGTCCATTCGGCAAGGCCGTATGGGACCTTGCACAACGGATTGTTCGAGACCGGAGTGCCCATCCGAGGGTCAGGAGCGGGATACCGTCCAGGATGGATGTAGGTCAGGAATTGAAATGACCTCGAGGCAATTATCAAACCGCGATCAAGATTTGATGAATCTCGCTGACACGCTGCACCATCAGCTAAGCGCGGTGCTGGAATATGAAATGCTCAAGGAAGGCGGCGCGCGGCTCCCGGAGCGGACGGAGTTATCACGGCGACTGTTGAGGTTGATCGGGAAGCATTCTTTGATCTTGAATCGGCCTGAAATGGAGTGGCTTCAGACAACAGTGCTAGATCGTATCGACGGATGCGATGTCCTTGAACCATTGCTTCGGGATGGTGAGATCACGGAAATCATGATCAATGACCCCGATCACGTATTCATCGAACGCAATGGCAGGATCGAGCCATCGAATGTGCGGTTTCGAGATGAAGCGCACCTGCGCCATGTCATTGAGCGGATCGTCTCTCCGATCGGCCGGCGTATCGACGAAAGCAGCCCGATGGTCGATGCGCGTCTTCCCGATGGTTCACGGGTGAATGCTGTGATCCCGCCGCTGACGATTGGAGGGCCAGCTCTCACGATTCGGAAATTCTCGAAGCAGCCTTTTACGCTGTCCCGCCTGGTCGACCTCGGAACGATCAGTCCGGAGATGAGAGAGTATCTGACTCGATCCGCCATGGACCGGCGCAGCATGATTATTTCGGGTGGAACAGGATCGGGAAAGACCTCTACCCTGAATGCCGTCAGCCAATGCATACCGGATCATGAGCGCTTGATAACGATTGAGGACTCAGCCGAGTTGCAGCTGCAGCACAGCGACCTGATTTCAATGGAAGCACGTCAGCCTAATGTGGAAGGAAAGGGTGAGGTTCCAATTCGGCAACTCGTTCGTAATGCTCTCCGGATGCGCCCCGACCGAATCATCGTAGGGGAAGTGCGTGGAGGCGAAGCCTTCGACATGCTCCAGGCGATGAACACAGGGCATCGTGGTTCACTGACCACGCTGCACGCCAATTCGCCCGAAGATGCGCTCATCCGACTTGAATCGATGGTATTGATGGCGGGGTTTGAGCTGCCGCTTGCGGCCATTCGCAGGATGATCGCTGGGGCGATCGAGATCATCGTGCAGCAGGATCGACTCCCGGATGGGAAAAGAGTGGTCAAGACCATCGCCGAGGTGGAGCGTGATGCGCCAGATGTCATTCGATTGATCCCGATATTCAGCTTCGGTTCGAAATAAGGAAAGGCATTCAAAGGTTAGGAAAAGCCGGGTGCAGGATGAGTAGAAAGTTCATCTTGAAGGTTTCCGCATCTGCGATCTTCATCTCAGTTCTGCTGCTTGGCGCATGGATAGGGATTCCAGGATCAGCAGCCTTCCCCGAACGCAATCCTGCTTTCTATCCCGGGGTGCTCGCAGGGGGAAGCGTTCTGATGGTCATATTGACCCTGATTCTGGTCCTCGAGTCGCACGGTCTCAGGCGTGCCTGGCTTCAGTATGTTTCTTCGCGAGTCGGACTGCCCACTTTGAATCCAGAGGGCATCCTGAGGCGAATTGGCCGGTCCGTACCCGATCCATTGGAGTGGATGGTAAAGCCGCTATTGCACTCCAGGATCGGGCGTGTCCTGCAGGCAGAGTGGATCGATTCGAAATTTGGGAAGTCAGGCTCACGGTACCTGCTGCTGCTTCTCACCGCAGCGTTCGGGGGATATCTGCTCGGTGTCCGCATTGGAGGACCTATGCTGGGCGTTTCCTTTGCGCTGATAATGCCGCT
>JBJYWH010000154.1:11600-15191 GCA_046259355.1 Anaerolineales bacterium | reverse complement strand
TCGGAACCCACGCTCGTCGAAAAGCAGTGCACCACTTGTGCGAGCGGACCGGCTTTCAATACATCGCGCGTCTCGGGGACGTGTCTGCTGAAGCGCAGCATGCCGGGCATGGCTTTACGCTCGCCGCTCAGAATCCCCCGGCTCTCAGCTTCCACCCGGACCAACTGAATCTGGTGTCAGCACGTGGAGAAGACCTGATGGACCTCGATTGGGCCTGGGCTTGCCTGCGCCCGGAGCGCATCGGCGAACGCTTCCACAGCTCGCTGTGGAACTGGCGCGATGAAGGGGCCTGGGCGGTCGTTCATCCGGTCCAGCACGAACCGGAGGGCCGGCTCCTGGTGCAGGCATTCCGTGTGGATGCCGACCATTGTCTGCCCTTTTTTTCGGACCTTCGCCGATTGGCGTTCGAACTCGGCTGCAAGGGCGTCAGGCTCTTTGCTCCGTTCGACCTGGCTCAGGAAGCCTTCTGGGAGCGGGCCGGCTGGACTCGTGATCCGGATGAAGAGCTTGTGCTGTTTGAGAGGCGGCGATGAATTTCCTGCGTACGATGTGGAAACGTATCCGAATTCCTTCCCATGCCGATGAGGTCTCACCGGCATTCTCGTATAGAATTTATTGGATGAAGACCAGTTTGAACTGGAAACCCGAACTGCGGGAGCGCGTGCTGGCGGAGCTTGAAGTGCTGATGATGGAACCCGCCTTCGAGCGCAACCCCTATCAAAGGCGGTATACCGTCCCGGCGCTCGCAGGAAGCCAGTATTCCGGTGAAAGCCTGGCCTGCCTGCGGGACGTGCTGGAAGCCCTGCGTGCCCAACCTGGCCAAGGAGAGGAATCCCATGACCGAAAATGATGATCTGTCGACCGAGACGCTGGCCGAAACCCCGCGATATTTGATCTGGAAAGCGGAAGAGCCGGATGGTGAGCTCACGTACCATGTCGAGCTGGGGACGATCACCCTGCACTTCTTCCAGGAAGAGTGGGATGAATTCCTCGAACTGATCAAGTCGCTCTAGGATCGGTACGCGTTTTCGTATAACCTGCTTCATCCAGCACCCGTCTTCAATCCGGCGGCGGCAAGCGTTTGTGATTGTCCACCGGCGGTACTGGTGCTAGACTTCAGGTTTGGTCAGCCCTCGAGGTGAAATGGCGAGACGACAGGAATTGGTGAGCTGGGAAGAGGTGGACCGATTAATCGATCACCTCATCCCTCAATTTTCGGCGGAATTCGACGGAATGGTGATCATCACACGCGGTGGGATCATCCCGGGCGGTTTGCTTTGCGAGAAGCTGGAAATCGAGGACGTGCTCACAGCCGCGGTGGATTTCCCGGCCGAGATCGAGCGCCAGGGCGCAAAACTGCTCGCCTGGCCGAAGTTCATTCAGTTCCCCGAAGAGGACCAGCTGCGGGGGCGGCACCTGCTGATCGTCGATGATGTGTGGGGCTCCGGACGGACGATCACGGCTGTTCGTGGACGGGTAGCTTCCGCAGGCGGTTACCCTCAAACCTGCGTCCTGCACTACAACCCCTACCGCAACCTTTTCGGGCAGCTCCGCCCGGATTATTATGCCGCCATCACCGATGCCTATATCGTGTATCCCTGGGAGGTCAACCCCGGCCCGGACAGAGTGTTGTTGGATGAACCTGAGTAACTTCCTGTCCATGATCGTTCCCTGTTTGACAAGCAATTTTGGCGTGAGTATAATGAACGTGCGTTCGCAGGACAGTACACTGGGTCGTTGCGATGAGACGAAGAGGAGTGAGCCGAAGCAGGTATCCGATCTAATTCGCAACCGTCGGATGAGCTAGATAGCCTGGCCGGCCCGTGAATGCGCTGGCCAGGAGTTTTTTATGCGGGGGGTACCGGGGATGGACAAAACTGGGGAGGACCTTGCCGCACTGCTTGCTGGCGAAGATCTTCTCGCTACCCCTGAACGGGGCGACCTGCTGGAAGGGGTCGTGATTGCTCGCGATCCCAATGGAATCATCATCGACCTGGGCCTGAAACGCGATGGCGTGGTTGCACGCTCTGACATGGAGAAACTCTCCCAGGAAGAAATCTGGTTCAATGTCGGTGATACGGTGTCGGTGATGGTGATCGACCCGATCGATTCGGACGGAAATTTGCTTGTGTCCATCGCCCAGGCGAGGGAAAGCAGCGACTGGATCGAAGCTCGACGGCTGGTGGAATCGGAAGAGATCCTTGAGGCGGTTCCGAGCGGGTTTAACAAAGGCGGCTTGCTGGTGCCGTTCGGACATCTGCTCGGGTTTGTGCCCGCCTCGCACTTGAGCAGCCTGCCGCGCGGGCTGGATGAGGATGAACGCCTCAACCACCTGAAATCCCTGGTCGGAGAATGCCTGCCCTTTAAAATCATCGAGGTCGACCCCCAGCGCAGACGGCTGGTGCTTTCGGAGCGAAAAGCCATCCGGCAGTGGCGCCAGGAACAGAAAGCAGAGGTCATCCAGACCTTGAAGGAGGGCGAAATTCGCCAGGGCGTGGTTACCAGCCTGCGCGAATTCGGAGCCTTCGTTGACATCGGTGGGGCGGATGGCCTGATCCACATCTCGGAATTATCCTGGTTGCGGATCGAAGATCCCTCCAGCGTTTTGGAAATTGGCCAGGAAGTGGAAGCCCTGGTGGTACGGCTCGACCCGAAGAACAACCGCATCGGCCTGAGTTTGAAGCGGCTGCAGGAAAATCCCTGGCAGACGCTCGAAGAGCCGTTCAAGCCCGGGCAGGAACTCGAAGGCAAGGTCACGGTGCTGTCATCCGTGGGAGCCTTCATCCAGGTGGCAGAAAACCTGGAAGGTTTGCTGAAAACACCCGAAGCCCAGGGGATGGTTTACCCGGGGCAGGACGTGAGAGTCCGCGTTCTCGATTTCGATCCGGAAAAAGAACGGCTGGACCTCGAACTGGTGAGCGCGGAAACACAGAAATAAAGCTTGCGCACGGGAGGAGGTGAGTTCGATTGCCAACGGTTGTAATCAGACCGAATGAATCTCAGGAACAGCTCCTGAAACGCTTCCGGAAAAAGGTTGCGAAGAGCGGGATCCTGAGCACCGTTCGTCGCAAGCGCTGGTTCGTCTCAAAGAGCGAACTACGTCGGATTCAACGCAAGAAAGCGATCCGCCGCCTGAAGCGTCGACAGCGGAAGATCGCCTCGCGCGGTCGCTAGCAAGGCAGGTCGCGGCCGGGTTCAAGGATCCCGGGCCTAACCCTGCGGAGGTGTGCATGGGTAAGAAGGAAGAAAAGATAGTCATGGAGGGGACCATTGTGGAGGCACTGCCTGGAACGCAGTTCCGGGTGGAGCTGGATAATGGGCACGAGGTACTGGCTTATCTGTCCGGCAAGATGCGGCGCTACTACATCCGCATTCTGCTGGGAGACCGGGTGCGAGTGGAGCTCTCCCCTTACGATCTTACCCGTGGCCGGATCACATACCGTTTTCGCAAACAGACCGCCTCGCAGAGCGAAGACTGACGCAAATCGAGAAATTCAGGAAACGAAAGCCCCTGGCACAGCCGGGGGCTTTTTATTTCCGGGTGCGCTCCAGCGCCACCGCCCGCCAATCACCATCTCCGCGCACCTGCCG
>JBJYWH010000154.1:0-11500 GCA_046259355.1 Anaerolineales bacterium | reverse complement strand
ACCGCGATCTGGTCGATATCGAGTGCCAGGACGGTCCGGGCGCCGAGCAGCACCGCCGCGATGCTGAGAATACCGGAGCCGCAGCCCAGATCGACGGCGGTTGTGCCGGGCCGCAGAAAGGTTTCCATCAGGCTCAGGCAAAGTTGCGTGGTGGGGTGCGTGCCGGTGCCAAAGGCCATCCCGGGTTCGATGATCAGCGGTTTCCGCGAACCGGCTTCAACATCGTACCAGGGAGGCAGGATCAGCAGGCTTCGGCCGATCGGAATCGGGTGGTAGTGCTCCCGCCAGGTATTCTCCCAATCGGCCGATTCCAGCTCGCGGTAGTGTGGTTCTGGCAGCGGCCTAATCTGGCTCAGGTGCCACAGGCCCCGTTCGATATTCTCTTTTGTCGGATTCAGATTTTCATCGACCGGCAGGTACGTCCGCACGATGACCATCCCCGTTAGCTGGTGGCTTTCATCGGGCGCGACGACTGCTTCTGCGGCGACGCCGCTGGGCGCATAACGGGAGAGCACCTCGGAGACCGCTTCGGCCAATTCTCCATCGACGCTCAGGGAGAGCTCGATCCACTTCAATCCGCCAGGCCTCCGAGCAGGTCCTTCAAGCTGTCGAGGAAGCTCCGCTCCTGGGGTTTGACTTCCGTGCCGAGCGTTGCGGCCAGCTTCTCGAGCAGCTCGCGCTGATCGTTGCTGACGCGGCGGGGAATTTCAACCGAAACGACGATCAATTGATCGCCCCGGCCATTGCGGTTGAGGTGCGGAATGCCCTTACCGCGCAGGCGCAGAACCTTCCCCGGCTGCGTGCCGGGAGGGATGCTAAGCGTGTCATCTCCATCCAGCGTGGGCACGGTTACATCCGCACCCAGGGTAGCCTGGGAGATGTTGATGGCCAGGTCGAGCAGCACATCGTCACCACGGCGTCGGAAGAAGCGGTGCGGTTTGACATGGACGACCACGTACATGTTGCCCTGTGGGCCGCCGTTGATGCCCGGTTCGCCCTCGCCGCCCAGGCGGATCTGGGTGCCCTCGTCCACGCCGGCCGGGACTGGGATGACCTTCTTGACCTGCTTGCGCTCCAAACCGCGTCCACCGCAGGTCTTACACGGCGTACCGATGGTTTCGCCCCGCCCACCGCAGGTCGGGCAGGTGTTGACGTTGACCATCGATCCCAGGAATGTCTGCCGCACCTGGCGCACTTCGCCGGTTCCGTTGCAGGTCTCGCAGCGGATCGGACTGGTCCCCGGTTCAGCGCCTGAGCCCTGGCAGCGCGAGCAGGTCTCGTTGCGGGAAAACTCGATTTCACGTTCGACCCCGAAGGCAGCCTGCTCGAACTCGAGCGTCAGGTCATAACGCAGGTCATTGCCGCGCCGGGGGGTGTTGCGGCTGCGTCGGCCGCCCATGCCGAAGCCGAAGAACTCCTCGAAGATATCCGAAAAGCCAAAGTCGAAATCGATATTCATGCCGCGCAGGCCTTCGTGACCGAATCGGTCATAGGCTGAGCGGCGTTCGGCATCGCTCAGGACAGCATAAGCTTCGTTGATTTCCTTGAAGCGTTCCTCGGCACCATCGTTCTTGTTCACATCCGGATGGTATTGCTTGGCGAGGTTGCGGTACGCTTTCCGGACCTCATCCTGGGATGCGTTGCGAGCGATACCAAGTGCTTCGTAATAGTCGCGTTTCTCAGCCATCATACCTGCAATCAGAAGGGCGCCCTTGGGCGCCCTTCCTGAAAGCCCAACGGGCGAACCACGGGCCGCTAAATCTCTTTGAACTCTCCGTCCACTACGCCGTCTTCAGCGGATTGGGTCCCTTCCGTGCCGGCGCCTTCTCCCTCGTGGATCGATGCACCGGCTTGCTGCATGGCGGCCAAAAGGGTGTCCGTCAGTGTTTTCAGGTTTGCGGGTGGCTCCTCCGCCCCCAGCGCGGATTGTAACGCGGACGATTTCGCCTTCAAGTCAGCTTGCGTGGCTTCCGGCAGCCTGGAGCCGTGTTCGCGCAGGAACTTATCGGTCGTATAGACCGCCTGATCGGCGCGGTTCCGTGTTTCGGCCACCTCGCGCCGCTTGCGATCGAGTTCGGCATGGGTTTCCGCTTCGCCGCGCATGCGCTCGACCTCGTCGTCTGAAAGGCCGGACGATGCGTGGATCGTAATCTGCTGGCTCTTGCCGGTCGCCTTGTCGGTCGCACTCACCTTCAGGATACCGTCGGCGTCGATGTCGAAGGTGACCTCAATCTGTGGCACGCCGCGCGGCGCCGGCGGGATGCCTTGCAGCGTGAAGCGGCCGAGCGACTTGTTGTCGGCTGCCATGGGGCGCTCCCCCTGCACGACGTGGATTTCGACCTCGGATTGGTTGTCGGAGGCTGTGGAGAATACCTGGCTCTTGCGGGTCGGGATGGTGGTGTTGCGTTCGATTAACGCCGTTGCCACGCCACCCAGCGTCTCGATCGACAAGGTCAGGGGTGTCACATCGAGCAGCAGGATGTCTTTCACCTCGCCGCCCAGGACACCGGCCTGGATCGCGGCGCCGACGGCAACGACCTCATCCGGGTTGACGCCTTTATGCGGTTCGCGGCCGAAGATCTTGCGCACGGCATCCTGGACGGCCGGCATGCGGGTCATTCCGCCCACCAGGATGACTTCATCGATGGCGGAGGCCGTGAGCCCGGCATCTTTCAACGCCCGCTTGCAGGGTTCGACCGAGCGTTCGATCAGGTCTTCGGTCAGCTGCTCCAGCTTGGCGCGTGTCAGGGTCAGGTTGAGATGCTTGGGACCGCTGGAATCGGCTGTGACGAAGGGCAGGTTGATCTCGGATTGGGCCACGGTCGAAAGCTCGATCTTGGCTTTCTCGGCCGCTTCCTTCAGGCGTTGAAGGGCCTGGCGGTCGTTGCGCAGATCGATGCCCTGCTCCTTGCTGAACTCATCGGCGACGTAGTCGATGATGCGCTGGTCGAAGTCATCGCCGCCGAGATAGGTGTCCCCGTTGGTCGACTTGACTTCGAAAACACCTTCCCCCACATCGAGGATCGAAATATCGAAGGTCCCGCCGCCCAGATCGTAGACCGCGATCGTCTGCTCGGTTTTCTTATCCAGGCCGTAGGCCAGCGAGGAGGCGGTCGGCTCGTTGATGATGCGCAGCACCTCCAGGCCGGCGATCTTGCCGGCATCCTTGGTGGCGTTGCGCTGGGCATCGTTGAAATAGGCCGGGACGGTGATCACGGCCTGCGTAATGCTTTCACCGGTAAACGCTTCGGCATCGGCCTTGATCTTGGCCAGGATCATGGCCGAGATCTCGGGCGGCGAATATTCACGGTCGCCAAGTGTCACGCGGACATCGCCGTTCGGTGCTTCGGTGACCTTGTAGGGCACGAACTCGAGGGCGTGCTGCACCTCCGGGTCGGAGTATTTCCTTCCCATGAAGCGCTTGATCGAGAAGATCGTATTCTCGGGATTGACGATCGCCTGCCGGCGGGCAACCTGGCCCACCATGCGCTCGCCGGATTTTGGATTCTGTCCTACGACGGAGGGGATGAGCCGTCCCCCTTCCGAGGAGGGGATGACGGTCGGCTCACCGCCTTCCATGATCGCCACGACGGAGTTCGTCGTTCCCAGATCGATGCCGATGATTCTACCCATGACGGATGCCTCCTAGCGGGCTACGCGTACCATGGCCGGGCGCAGGACGCGCTCGCCCAGCCGGTAGCCTCGTTGGGTAACTTCGATAATGGTGCCCTCTTCATGATCGTCGCTCTCCTCATAGGAGATGGCCTCATGAAGATTGGGGTCGAATCGTTCGCCTTCTGCTTGAATGGGTTCGACGCCCTCGGCTTCCAGGATCGCAAACAGTTTCTGGTAGATCAGTTCGACCCCCTTGATCCACTCCTGGCACGCCTCGTCTTCAGGTGCTCTGGCCAGCGCGCGCTCGAAATCGTCGACGACACCAAGGTAGCGGGTGATGATCTCGCCCGTAATCCGCTCGCGCGCTTCCTCATTCTCCCGATCGACGCGCTTCTTATAGTTGGCGAATTCGGCCCGGGCGCGCTGCCAGCCGTCGAGATATTCTGCCGCTTCCGCTTTAACCCGCTCCAGTTCGTCCTCGACAGTCCCAGCTTCCGCTTCCTCTGCCGGTTCGGTGGGGCTTTTCGATTCCTGGCTCTCGCCGGGAAGCGGTTCATCTTGTCTTATTTCGTTCTTTTCTTCCTCTGTCACGGCCACTCCTTAACCGGGTTGGATTTCGTTTCTTTATGCAGGCTCAACCTGCAAAGCTCTCGATCACGAGTTCGCTCAGCAATCCGGCTACATACCGAACGGCGGAAATGGTGCGTCCATAAGCCATGCGGGTTGGACCCAGCACCCCCAGGGCGCCGGTTGCAAAGCCGGGCGCACCGTAGCGTGTAAGGACCATGCTGCAGTCTTTCAATTCCTCCCAGCCGCCTTCGCCACCGATGACGACCTGCACGCCGCCGACGGTCGGTGACAGCACGTTCGCCAGCACCTCCTCCAGCAGGCTGCGCTCTTCGAATACCCGCAGAGCCTGCCGGGCAGAACCCGCATCGGCGAATTCGGGCTGGGCGAGGACGTTCGTCAACCCATCACGGTAAATTTCACCCGTCCAGAATGCATCGGCTCGCGCCATCATCTCGCCGCACAGGCGGGTCACGTCGCGCGCCAGGCCGCCGAAATCATCGATCAGGAGGTCGATCGCTTCGCTTGTCTTGCCGGCGCAGCGCTGGTTGATCTCATCGGCGATCGCAGCCAGCTGGCCTTGCTGAACCGTCTCGGCCAGCGTCAACATCTGCTGCCGCACCTCGCCGCCCTGCAGGACCAGCACCATGAGGACCTGCCGTCCCTGGGTCCCGATCAGCTCGAGATGCTTGTAAATCGCCCGTTCGGGGCGCGGGCTCGTCACCAGCGAGGCGACCTGGGAATGCTGCGCAAGGATCGAAGCCGAAAGCCGTACCCATTCCTCGACCTCGGCCGGGGCCTGATGAAACTGGTGGCTGATCATGCGCTTCTCGGCCGATGGCAGCTCGGTCTCGCCGAGCAGCTTGCGCACGAAGTAGCGGTAGCCTTCCATGGTCGGCACGCGGCCGGCCGACGTGTAGGGCTGGCCGAGCAGACCCTGCTCGGTAAGCAACGCCATTTCGTTCCGAATGGTGGCGGAGCTTACATCCAGGTGATACTGATCCACCAGGCTCTTCGAACCGATCGGTTCGGCCGTTTCGTTGTATTCACGCACGATCAGTGCGAGAATCGTCTCCTGGCGCTCCGTAAGCTCACTCATATTCCGGTTCCCCAGCAATTATTAGCACTCTCGTAAGGAGAGTGCTAAACGTACCCATCAATGGTACCATAGGGCTCAAATCAGCGTCAAGCAGTGCCCTGGTACGCCTGCTTTCCTTCCGGTCGATGGTCGGGGAGACCCCCGGGATCGGCTTCGGGGTT
This sequence comes from Anaerolineales bacterium, assembly GCA_046259355.1. GTDB lineage: Bacteria > Chloroflexota > Anaerolineae > Anaerolineales > E44-bin32 > E44-bin32. The sequence continues at coordinate 6,058 of JBJYWH010000154.1, read as the reverse complement.
GACAATTCGATTCCGGCCCGTTAGTATCCCGGCTCAACCACCGAGGAGGCAGGTATCGATGGCAAACATTGTTGAAATCTCGGATGATAATTTCGAGCGGGAAGTCCTGCAGGTCAAGGGTGCGGTGCTGGTCGATTTTGGCGCCGAATGGTGCAAGCCCTGCAAGCAGCTCGATCCGATTGTGGAGGAATTGGCGCAGGAGTGGGGTGATCGGGTCAAGGTGGTGAAGATCGACAGCGACGCGAATGTAGACACCACCAGCCGCTACACTGTTATGGGGCTTCCGACGCTGATCCTCTTTGTGGACGGCGAACCGGTTGAACGGATGATGGGTTTCAAGCCGCGGCCGAAGATCGAGGCGATGGTCGACCCCCATCTCGCAAACTGAGCTCTAGAAAGCTATTGACCGTGTGCCGGGTACGGCATATACTGTCGAAGACAATCGATCCGAAGTAAAAGCTGCGACGAGGACAAGTACGCGCCGAAGCGGCGTACCAGAGAGCGAGCAGGGTGGAAACTCGCACGGACGGCGGCGCCGAATGGACCTTTGAGCTGCGGGGTGAACAAGCCGATCTGGCTTCAGTAGTCCTGGCCGGTCTCGCTACCGTTATCAGGCGGCTGCTGTGGAAACGCTCGCAGCAGACGAGGAGAGGATGCGAGCATCCTAAGCGGGGTGGCACCGCGGGCACGTTTTGGCCCGTCCCTGACCGGGGCGGGTTTTCATTTTCATATACGGTGGGCGCTGGTGAGCGCACGCTCGAGGAGGAAGACATGACAGAAGCACGCAAGCGTTTGCTGACCGGCGACCGGCCGACCGGGCACATGCACCTGGGGCATTACGTCGGCTCGCTGAAAAACCGGGTGCAGCTGCAGGACGAATACGAGTGCTATTTCATCATTGCCGATCTTCATACCCTGACGACCAAACCGGAGCGGGAATCGATCGAGCAGATCGAGGGCAACGTGCGCGAGATGCTGCTGGATTACTTCGCCTGCGGGATCGATCCGGAGAAGAGCACCGTCTTTCTGCAGTCTGCCGTCCCCGAGACCTACGAGCTGAACCTGTACTTTGAAATGCTCGTCACGGTGCCGAGGCTGGAGCGCATTCCGAGCCTGAAGGACATGGCCGACGCCGCGCACCTGGACCGCATGCCGTATGGACTGCTCGGCTACCCTGTCCTGCAGGCGGCTGACATCCTGCTGCCGCGCGCCCACCTTGTCCCGGTGGGCAAGGACAACGAGGCTCACGTCGAGGTGACGCGCGAGATCGCCCGCCGCTTCAACTTTCTCTACGGCGAGGTCTTCCCCGTGCCGGACGTGATGATCGGCGAGGTTCCGACATTGGTCGGCACCGATGGTCAGGCCAAGATGAGCAAGTCGCTCAACAATGCCATCTTCCTGGCTGATGATGCCAGGACGGTTGAGGAGAAGGTGCGCGCGATGTATACCGACCCGAATCGAGTGCGGGCGGACATCCCCGGACAGGTGGAAGGGAACCCGGTTTTCATCTACCACGATGCCTTCAACCCGAACCGGGAAGAGGTCGAGGACTTGAAAGAGCGCTACCGCCACGGCAAGGTCGGTGATGTGGAGGTCAAGAAAAAGCTCGCTCATGCGATCAATGATTTCCTGGATCCGATCCGCACCCGCCGGGCGGAGCTCGAGCGCGACCCGGATCGGGTTACCTCCTACCTCGTGGAAGGGACCGAACGCATGCGGAAGGAAGCCCGGGCGACGTTGGCGCTCGTGCGGGATGCCATGGGTCTCTACCGACCGCTGGGATGAAGGAGGCTTTCAAGCGGGAGGCGGTGGTCTTTTTTCGGCTGGTGTATAATCGCCAGCGTTGCGACATTTTCGATCACCAAAGAGACGGGCGATGAAAAAAATCCGCGTGCTGATTGCAAAACCAGGTTTGGATGGACATGACCGCGGCGCGATGGTCGTGGCGCGCGCCCTGCGCGATGCCGGCATGGAGGTCATCTACACCGGCCTGCGCCAGACGCCGGAGATGATCGCCGAATCGGCGCTGCAGGAAGACGTCGACGCCGTCGGCCTGTCGATCCTTTCGGGCGCCCATATGGCGCTTGTGCCGCGAGTGATCGAACTGCTGCGCGCGCAGGGCCAGGAGCAGGTCGCCGTCCTTGTGGGCGGCATCATCCCGGATGAAGACGTCCCGCCCTTGAAGGAACTCGGGGTGACGGCGATCTTCGGCCCTGGCACCAGCACGAACGAGATCGTCGACGTGATACACCTGGCCACACGTTCGAATGACCCTGACTGAACGCATCCTTTCGGGTGACAGGCTCGCGCTCGCCAGGGCGCTGACCCAGGTCGAGAACGGATCTCCGGAAGGTGCTGCAACCCTGGCCGAACTCTATCCCCAGACTGGAAAAGCGCACCTGATCGGCATCACCGGCCCACCGGGAACCGGCAAATCCACGCTGGTCAACCAGCTTGCTCAGCGCCTGCGCTCTGCGGATGCAGGCGCTTTGAAGGAGCCGCCGCAGGTCGCGATCATTGCCGTGGATCCGAGCAGTCCGTTCAGCGGGGGTGCGATCCTCGGGGACCGCATCCGCATGCGTGACCTGGCGGGTGATCCCGGTATCTTCATCCGCAGCATGGCCAGCCGGGGCGCGCTGGGCGGCCTGGCGCGTGCGACGGCTGCGTTCACCCAGGTGCTGGATGCAGCCGGCTTCGAGCGGATCCTGATTGAAACGGTCGGGGCCGGGCAGGCGGAGGTCGACATCGCCTCGGCGGCACACACGACCATCGTGATCGACGCACCCGGGCTGGGCGACGATGTTCAGGCCAACAAGGCCGGAATTCTCGAGATCGCCGATATCCTGGTGGTGAATAAATCCGACCTGCCCGGTGCGGAGCGGACGCTGCACACGCTGGAGATGGCGCTGCACCTCTCGCAGATCTCTGAGGAGGAAGCGCGGGGATGGCACACTCCGGTCCTGGCGACAAGCGCGTTGAACGGCGATGGAATACCCGAACTGGCTGAGCAGATTGCCGCCCACCGTGAATACCTGGACGAAAGCGGTGAGCGGCAGTTGCGCGAGCTGAGCCGGGCGAGGAAGCACCTCCAGCAGGAGCTGATGTTTGAGCTCTGGAATGGCCTGCTGGCCCGCGTGGGAGAAGAGCAATTTACTGAACTGGTGAACGCCGTGGTCGAGCGGCGCCTATCTCCCCGCGCGGCGATCGAACGGATGATGTCGGAGATGGAAACCTGAAACACACCTTGCGCTCAGGCTCTGATCCACGCTAGACTCAAAGGAAACCGATCGAGTCCGGCTGGCAACGCGGGATGGTGCACTCATGAGCAACACCTACGGCTACGGCGATATCAAACTCTTCGCAGGCTCCGGCTCTCCGGATCTGGCCCAGGAGATCAGTGAATACCTCGACGTCCCGCTGGAGGCGTACGACCTGGTCGAGTTCACCAACGAGAACCTGTTCATCAAGCTTCGGGGCAGCATTCGCGGCCAGGACGTCTACCTGATTCAGTCCATGGGCCCGCCCGTACACCGCAACATCATGGAAATGCTGATCATGATCGATACGCTCAAGCGCGATTCGGCCGGGCGAATCACGGCCGTTTTTCCCTACATGGCTTACGCCCGATCGGATAAGAAAGACCAGCCACGCGTCCCGATCACAGCCCGCCTGATGGCCGATATGATCGAGGTCGCAGGCGCCGACCGCTATATCACGATCGATCTCCATGCCGGTCAGATCCAGGGATTCTTCTCGATCCCCGGTGATGTGCTGACGGCATTCCACCTGCTGAGCGACTACTTTCTGCAAAAGGACCTCACGAATGCCGTCGTGGCCACGGCCGATCTTGGTTTTGCCAAGAAGGGACGCAACTTCGCCGCCAAGCTCGGTATCCCCCTGGCTTTCGTCGAGAAACGCCGCACGAAAGATAAGGCCCGCGCCCAGGCTCATACCGTGATCGGTGATGTCAGCGGGAAGGACGTGATCCTCGTCGACGATGAAGTCCTGACCGGCGGTTCCGTTTGTGAGGCAGTCGAGATCCTGCGCAGTCATGGTGCGCAGGACGTGTACCTATCCTTCACACATGCCCTTTTGATGTCCAACGCTGTCGGTGAACTGAGCGAAAAACCGATCAAGGAGATCGTCACGACCAACACGCTGCCCATTCCAAAGGAGAAGCGGCTTCCAAACCTGACCGTGCTCTCGGTCGCCCCGCTGCTGGGGGAGGTCATCATGCGAGCGCATGAGGGCCGCTCGGTCGGGGAGCTGTTCAACGAATAGACGACCGGATGGAAGGAAAACGGCGCCGGGGAGCTCCCCCGGCGCTTTGATTTCCAGGACGGATACGCTTGCGGTTTACAGCGGAGTTTGGAATTGGGCTGCGAAGGGCAGCCAGGCGCTGACATCCTGTCCCTGGCGTGTGCGGAAGTAGAAATGGCGTGCGATCTCGCCCTGCTGTTCGCGGTTGAAATCCGCCAGCGTGCACCCGTCGAGGGCGGCCTGTCGCAGGCCGTTTTCCCACCCGTAGCCGTATGCCTGCGGCCCGAGCTTGATCTGCACCCACAGCGCCTGGAAGATGTAGACCGGTCCGCTGTGCTGGTACTGCCACACATGGGTGAGTTCGTGGACCAGCCAGGCCATGTCGTTGAGCGCGGACGCATCGAGCGAACCAGTTCGGGTCCGCAGCTGGACCGGGAAGTAGATGTGGTTGCCGAGTGTGACGGCGTTATGGGAGGGAGGCGGAGAGCTGCGCAGGCGCGCCGCCAGCCGCGCGATCGTGTCCGGCCAACCGGCATCTTCGACCACGATCACGCGCTCGTAATCGAGCGCCGTTCCAAAAACAAGATCCGCCTCGGCGCGTTCAAATGGAAGAAGATGACGCTTCATGCCGAAAAAGCCTCCAGGGGCATGGAGTCGATTTCACGCCTACGTCCGGCTTAATGCAACGCACCGGCGAGACGAATATGAGTTTGATGATCCTATTTTATGCGAGCGTGGTGAATGATCAAGGTTTGCGTGCTGGTGCACAACGCCGGGGGGCTGCCAAGGATCGATGATCCGCTCAGAGTTGGTCCGGGTCGTTTCGAATCCCGCGCAGCGCCACGATAACCTCAAAGAGTGGAAATCCATCCGGGCAGTGGCTCGCACACATGCCGCATCCACCGCAGGATGCGAGCCAATCGAGAAGGGCATCGCTTGCATTGGACGCCAACAGGATCGTCTCATCAAAGGTTGGGCAGTGCGCCTCCAGCGTATCCCAGCAAGCCGAGCAGTGCTCGATGTGATCGATGAGGGCTTCCGGTGTCGCCAGGGTCGCGTCGAGTTCCTGACGATGGTTGTTCAGGCTGCGGGCCCGCCAACGGCTGAGGTTCTCGATCACGCGTTGACGGCGCTCGAGGAGCTGGCCCGGGGCCGGGCCCAACTCGAGGCGCTCGGTGAACGAGGCGGGAAGTTGCCGCTCATCCCAACTCAGCAGCAGCTGGTCGTAGGTTTCCGAGCCGAAGAGCTCGAAATGCAGATCGATATCGGACGGATAGGGGGCATCGCAGAGCTGGCAGCTCTGCTGGTAGCGGCTGGGCAGCACGCCTCCCTGGGCTGCGAACTGCAGCGTCTCGCGCGTCATCTGCAGGTAGTCCTTCGTGAGTGTGAGATGCCGGCGGTAGTCTTCGTAAGGGATTGCACCCAGGCAATCGCTGCTGATCAGGAGCACGTTCTCGAGGTCGAGATTCTCGCGACCGGCGATTTTGCGAAGGCTGCGAATCTCACAGGGGCGCAGGAACAGGCCCAGGCGCTGTTCACCCGCAGCCCGAATTGCATCCGCCGCTTGGCGGGCGGCATTGCCGGGCATGATGGGAGCGAAGGGATCGGCATGGGTGATCTCGCCTGCATCACGGATGAGCGAAGGGACCGGCATGTGGGCGTCTTGGGACCAGATCGGAATCAAGAGCCGGTCGAGATTTGCCGCCTCCCATGCCGCCTCCAGTATGGCGTGCGCGCCGGCCAGCGGATCGCTGTTGGCTACCGGAAATACCCTGTGTTCAGACATGGCAAACCTCAC
>JBJYWH010000153.1:0-5814 GCA_046259355.1 Anaerolineales bacterium | reverse complement strand
GAATGACCACCGCGTGCTGGTCAAGGCTGAGGATGGTGAGGGCAATCTGATTGGCGGGGTTCATGGGGAGATGTTCTGGGACTGGCTGCATGTGAAGACTCTCTGGGTGTCGAAGGACTACCGCGGCCAGGGAATCGGAAGCGAACTGCTGAGGCGGATCGAACAGGCTGCCCTGGATCATGGTTTCAAAGGCTGTCATCTCGAAACCACCAGCTTTCAAGCCCTTGATTTCTACCGCAAGCTCGGCTATGAAGTCTTCGGGGAATTGCGGGGAAAACCTGCCGGGTCGACCTGGTACTTCATGAAGAAGGATTTATCGATGCGGTAATCATCGCCGGGTCCAATCGAGCCGCCAATCTCAGCATCCAGAGATGTCATCATGGGACGTTGAGAAGCCTGCCTGAACCAATAGGGCGATGCGGGAGAAGACCCCTCCATTACAATCATCAGGGGTATACGATCCTGGATTGCAGGTACAGGGATTGATATGACGGAAACTATCAAACTGCCATACCTCCAGAAAGACGAAACCCGTGGCGATTACCAGGTGTGGATCGTGGATGGAGCCTATATCCGTGGACACATCGATGAGGAGTTCACGAATTTCGGCCAGCACTACCGCTACCCCTACATCCCGGAAAACGAGTTCTGGATCGATCAGGAAGCCGAGCACGATGAGCGGACGTTCTTCCTGGACCATCTGCTCGCGGAGCATGATTTGATGGCCAAGGGTGTGCCATATGACCAGGCGCTCCAGCAAGCAGATCGCGTGGAGCGGCGGGAACGGCGTCGCGCCGGGGATATGCGGAGAGCTACACATCACGGGCGGGATTTGCCCGATGCGGCGGCGGTACATGAACGGTTGTGGAAGCAGCTCGAAAATGGGGTCCGTGTATGGATCGTGAACGGCCGACTCGTCCGGAGCCTGTTCGATATCGATTTCACAGCCGGTGGGCACGATCACGTCTACGAATTTGTTCCGGAAGGTGAAGTCTGGATCGATGATGCCATCGAGGAGAAGGAGCGTGGTTTCGTGCTGCTGCATGAATTGCATGAGCGCAATCGAATGGAATCGGGCTGGCCTTACAGTAAAGCGCATCAAGAATCGAGCAAACTGGAGTTCCGATGCCGTCATCATCCCGACGAACTGCACGATGCGTTGGCGGCTGAGGGTTGGGCTTGATCCATCAAGCGATGAATATTAGAGCCGCAGGCTGAACGTGAGGTCTGAACCGGCAAACCAACATGAGGTCGACACGCACCCGCGGTGAGTCCACTGCGATGGAAAGACTTATATACTATTCCTGCACCCGGATACGATCCGGGAACATCCATCACGGTTGAAACGGGTCAAATTGATTAAAACATGGGTCAGGTCGCTTCGGCATATATTTGGGCAGGATAAAGAGAAAATGGGGAAAGAGCTGCACAATCTTTCACAGGAGGAGCTCGGGCACCTTTTTCCGATCGAGATCGCCGAGCCCGATGAACACTGGCCTGCTCAGTATCGGTCAGAGAAAGCCCGGCTGGAGCGCATTCTCGGTCCGCTTGCAGGCCGTATCGAGCACATTGGCAGCACAGCCGTACCGGGTCTTGCCGCAAAGCCCACGATCGATATCCTGGTTGAGATTCCGGATGAAAGCCATGCTGTCGAAGCGATACAGAAGGCGATGACAGCGGCGGGGTATATCCAGATGCGCGAGCAGCAGGACCACCTGATGTTCGTCAAAGGCTATACCCTCAAGGGTCTTGCGGAGCAAAGCGTTCACATCCATATGGCCCGGCGTGACCAGGATGCAATGTGGGAGAGAGTGCTTTTTCGTGATTACCTGATCCGCCACCCGGAAGCGGCGGAGGAATATGCTAGGCTTAAATTTGAACTCGCGTTCGTGCACCACTATGATCGGGAGGCTTATACCAAGGGAAAAGGCGACTTCGTGCGAAGGATTACTGAACGGGCAAAAACTGAGAACGAAGAAGGCCGCCGCTTCTGACCGGGATAATGGCTTGGAACCCCGCGATTTCCAGGCGATCGGGTTCTAACTGTTCTTGCGATCCGTTCATCGATATCATGGGAGGCTGCATCATGCGTTTCATCCACATCCTGCTGCTGGTTTTGCTTTTTTCGGTCATTCTTTCAGCGTGCGCTGGGCCAAACGACCTGGTGAACACGCCCGACGCGGAGGGGAAGGTTGCCGGCTTCTGGCAGGGTTTGTGGAACGGCTTCACTTCACCCTTCACGTTCATCATCTCGCTCTTCTCAAAGACGACTTTCGTCTACGATGTGCATAACAACGGCAACTGGTACAACTTTGGCTTCCTGCTCGGAGCGTCGATCATCTTCGGTGGCGGTGGAGGTGGTGCTGCTCGCCGTCGGCGTTGATTCAAGCCATGCCGGGTAAGGGCACCTCCGAAGCGTAGAAGTGTCGGAGGACAGAGCCGATTGCCGATTGCCTTATTCGCCAGGGCCGGATCCGGGCAAGCCAGGATCGTGCGTGGAGATACCTGCACCGGGATCGTAACTCGCCACCAGGCAATGCATCGCTGAGCGAAGATCGTTTATGAGTCTATTGATTGAAGAAGTGAACGTGGGCAGTGCCCGGGAATTCATCCGATACTGCCAGAAATACGGCGCGGAGCACGATGACTCCTACCTTCCGCTTCCGGGTTTTGAGCCCTCACCAGTTCAGCCATCCTATCTGCTGGTGGATGGTGGGGAGGCGCTTGGAGCGGCCAGCCTGCTTCGCTGGGAACGCTTCCTGAGTTTGCGGAAGGCCCGGTTTTCGATCTTCCACTCGCGGTTGGAATCTCCGGAGGCTTATCGCATGCTCTTCGAAGCGATTCGGCCGCACCTGCAGGATTTGAAGAGCGCCTATCTCTTCATCCCCGAAAACAAGCAGCGAACCGCGAGGATCCTGGAAGCCCTGGGCTTCGAGATCGAGCGCTATTCCTTCGTGCTCATCAACCACCGTCCGCGTTTCAAACCACTCAGGCTGCCAGCAGGAGCTGAAATCATTCCTCTCGAAGCAGGTCAAGCGCAGGTCATTCAAGCATTCGCGGATTGCTTGAACGTCAACTTCCAGCACCTCGCTGGCCACACGGAGAACACCGCCGAGACCGTGTCCGAGTGGTTCACGGATGAACTTTACCTCCAGGACGGCGTTCGCATGCTCTTCGTGGATGGGAAGGTTGCTGGAACGCTGTGGGTGTCACGTGAGTATTCGGATCCAGCGATGGCCGAAATCTCAGCCTTGAGCGTATCACCCGGTCTGCGGGGGCGCGGAGTAGGACGCATGCTGCTGCAAGATGGGATTAACTTCGCCGTGGAACGCGGTTTCGAACGGGTTGTGCTCTCCGTAAACGCCGAGAATCGGAAGGCACTGGACCTTTACCGATCAGCCCATTTCGATTTGGAGCAGACGGTTGTCTGCTACAGCTACAACTGCGAAGGCACCGTACGTACGGAGAACTCCCACACGGGGAGGCATGCATGACCGAGATCGTGATCCGTAAAGCCCGGGAGGAGGATTTCGGATCCATTGGCCGATTGATCGCTGACGTATACAGCCGGTTCAATCTGGATTTCCTTCCCGAGCAGGAACGAGCCCCATTTTTAGGTCCATTTCAGCATGCGGCTTCTGCCGATCAAGCGCATCAGGATGCAATTGTGAAGGTTCTCCGGGCGCATACGATACTGGTGGCGGAAGAAGGTGGAGAGGTTGTCGGCGTACTGCGTGGCCGGCCGGAGCGTTTGGCGAGCCTATTCGTGAAGGCAGACCGGCACCATCGGGGGATCGGCCGCGCGCTGGTTGAGGCTTTCGAGCATGAGTCGATTCGAGAGGGTGTAAGGGTTATTCGCCTGGCAGCGACGTTATATGCGGTTCCGTTCTACCTGGCCATGGGATATCAACGTTCCACGGGCGTGAGGAACGGGTGGAGTTTTAAAGGGCGTGGCCTGAAGATCCAACCGATGCGCAAGGTACTTCAAACCTGATATCTTTTTCACCCGTGTTTGTACCTTCCTGGCAGCAAAGATACGGAGGTGGAAAACGTGGAAGTCTTCGAAGCCGTACGAACCGTGCTGGCCACCCGAAGCTACCGGCTGATGCCGCTGCCAGCCGACACCGTCCACCGAATCGTAGAAGCGGCACGCCTGACTGCCAGCAGCATGAACAAACAACCCTGGCACTTCATCGTGGTGGACGAACGCCAGGACCTGGAGCAGCTCGGCCGGTTGGCAAAAACCGGACCCTATCTGGCGGAAGCGGGTATGGCGGTTGCCGTGGCGATTGAGGATACTCGCTTCTCTGTCTCGGATGCCAGCCGGGCGATCCAATCGATGATCCTGACTGCATGGTCGGAGGGGATCGCATCCAACTGGGTCGGATTCTTCGGGCTCGATCCGGTGGAGAAGATGCTTGGACTGCCTGCGGAGCTGCGGCTGCTGGCAATCATCGCATTTGGTTATGACAAGCGCTCAGGGGTCAAAGGGAAGAAGCGGCGTAAGCCTTTCGACCAGGTCGTGCATCACGGCCGGTTCGGGCAGCCCTTCTCGGGTTGACGCATTTCGAGCGGTCCTTGATGGCATACTCCGCGAGCGGTATGCGAGGGAGGTGGTATGGGCTGGAAAGATGTCCTGCATGCGGATCCGACCCCATGGCTGCTTGAAGAAGAGGCCCCGGGAGTGCGGTACCTTGCGCTGCGAGACCTGTTCGACCGACCTGAAACCGACCTGGAGCTGGAAACTGCACGGGTTGAGGCGCACCGCAGCGGCCCTATCGCCGTCATCCTGGATGCGATGAGCTCTGAAGGCTATTGGGTCGAACCCGGGCCGGGGTACAACCCGAAATACCGCTCGAGCGTCTGGTCGCTGATCATGCTGGCCCAGCTGGGGGCGAGGTTGGATCAGGATGCCCGAATCGCCAGAGCCTGTGAATACATGCTCGATCACAGCCTGACGTCTGCAGGGCAGTTCACCATAACCGGAGCGCCCTCCGGAACGGTCGACTGCCTGCAGGGAAACTTGTGCTGGGCACTGGTGGAGCTGGGCTGCCGCGATGCACGCCTGGATTTGGCCTACGAGTGGATGGCGCGCACGGTGACCGGCGAAGGTTTGGCATCGAATCAGGAGCGCGATGCACCCCTGAGATACTATGCTGGCAAGTGCGGTCCCGGATTTTGCTGCGGTGGGAACAACAAGCTGCCCTGTGCATGGGGTGCGGTTAAGGTGATGATGGCCTTCTCTGTGCGGCCGGCCGGGGTGCAGGGTGCTTTGATCGATCAGGCTATTGAGCGAGGGGTGGATTTCCTATTAGGTACCGATCCAGCCGGGGCTGCCTATCCGACGGGCTATGCGAGCAAACCGAGTGGTAATTGGTGGAAATTCGGCTTTCCCGTTTTCTACATCACGGATTTGCTGCAAAATCTGGAGGCGTTGCTTGGCCTCAGTCTCCGGAAGGATTCCCGCCTGGAGCGGGCTTTGGCCGTTGTCGTCGAAAAGCAGGATGACGAGGGGCGCTGGCCGCTAGAGTTCAGTTACAGCGGGAAGACATGGGTGGATTTTGGGGACAAAAGGAAACCCAATAAGTGGGTCACCCTGCGCGCGCTGCGCTTGGTGAAGGCTGCATTGTGAGGACAGCCAGAAGCAGACGCTCGATCATGCCGATGAAGGGTCGCGGGATGCGATCAGCTCAGATTGCACCGGGACCTTGATGGATATGGCAAGACTTGGCGCGATGCATCCCAACGAAACGATTGAAACCGGCGAACTTTCAGCCGGTGAGTACTGCACGCACTTCCGCTGCGCAGGTCGTG
>JBJYWH010000152.1:0-2322 GCA_046259355.1 Anaerolineales bacterium | reverse complement strand
GAACGGAATCGTTTCTCGGGCATCGTCATTTTCCTTGGCTCTCCAGCTTCAACCGTGTAAACCAGCAGCGAAAGGATCTTCATGGCCGTGATGACCTCGCAGCCAGCTCCCGCCGGGTGGTCGACCAACCGTACCAAAGTGATGGTTTCGCCGCTTTCGAAGCTACACGCTTCCATTTATAAGATACACCTCTTCGGCCTGCTCACAATCCCAAAGGAAGCGGTTTCCCGGATTAAGTCGAGGCATCCCCCGCTTCCATTCTGCCCGGAGGAACCGACGTAGTGGACCGCTTGATTAAGTGGTGTATGATGACCCTAGCAAGCCATTCCTTGGAAAACACGGAGGCATCGAACATCGCACCTGCTCAGGGTGGTCCTGTCATCCGCGGACTGAAAGACCGTGTGGGCCTTTGGACGCGCAGCGGAGACTGGGGCTTGATTGACAATGACGAAGGCACAATTACCCGGTAGCCTTCACCGAAGCGAGGACCCACCTATGAAAACCTATTCCATCCCGTCTATGATTCTCCTCTGCAGCCTGGTCCTGCTGGCGGCATGCAACGCACCCACCGGTCCGGCAAAGGAGCCAGAAACGACAGCCCCGGAAGCCGTTCTTCCCTCATCGACCCCGGCTGCGCCAACGGCTCCAGCCGAACGAGTGCAGCTTGACCCCTGCACCCTGCTCAGCGCCGAAGATGTGGAGCCCATTTTGGGTGGTCCGGTGGACGTCCAGCCGGCTGGAGGAACCGGAGGCTGTTCCTATATCCTGGCGGACGGAGACATGCCGGGAATGGTCCAGCTTGCCCTCACGGCCGCGCAAGGCGCAGAGGCGAAGACATTGACCTTGCTCGGCATTGGCTTCCTTGCTGGTTTCAGCGGTGACCCGAACCTATCGGCAGAATTCGAAACCCTCAACCAGGAGGTCCCGGATCTCACGCTGCTTGAATTGGTGAATCGCCTGGCCGACCTGTTCCAGGGCACCGGCGTGAGCGTGACGCGCGTCGAACAGCCCGATGGCGGCGGCGTGTGGCTGCTCTACCAGACCCAGGCCTACGCCCAGGGTACGATGCTGCTCGTGCGGGGTGATGAATACGTCTCGCTGACACAGATCGGTGGGGACATGACCGCTGCGGCGGAGAAGCTGGCCGGCCTGGGCGATCGGGTGTTCGAACGGCTGCCGGCGAATTTCTACCTGCTCGATGAGGATGGCGATGGATCCTTCACAATCGGCCTGGGCGATGAAGGCGAAATGGAGGCGGTCGAGCAGACCCATACGGCAGAGCCTTCAGCCGAGCTTGTCAGCGGCCTGGTATGGGTGAGCGCCGCCAATGCCGGCCGGGTGTATGCCATCGATCCGAATTCCAACGAACTCATTGCGACCATCGATGTCGGACGCTTTCCCAAGGACCTCACCGTTGCCGGAGGCCGCGTATATGTCGTCAGCGGGACCGAGGGCGCGGTCTGGAGCATTGATCCTGAGAGCAAGAGCGTCACGGATACCCTCAAGCTTAACGGTGAGACGATCCACCTTGATGCCGATGCGGAGTCGCTCTGGGTTGTCGGCGGGCTGGGCATACGCAAGATCGACCTCGTGACCTCATCCCGCTACGACGTGGTCTACAACCGCTGCTATGATGTAGCCGTCGGGGAAAGCTTTGTCTGGGTCAGCCAGACTTTGGATCAACAGCTGCTGCAAATCGATCCCGTCAGCCGGCGAGTCGTGGCCACCGTAAAACTTGAAGGCCAGCCGACGGCGATCCTGTATGCCCACGGCTACGTCTGGACCGTGCTCTCCGACCCCAAGGAGCTGGTCGTGATTGACCCGGCCAGCGGATTGGTCATCCATTCCGAACCGTACCGCTATGTAATTCACGATCTGGTGGAAGGCCCGGATCAGGTGTGGTACAGCGGACCCACAGCGCTGTTCAGCATCGAACCGGGCACCTGGTCCGCCGATGCATTGGCAGCTGCAAGCCCTCCAAGCGGGCTGGTGTATTATGCCGGCAGCTTGTGGGCAACGAGTCCGAATGAGGGAGTCGTCACCCGATATGATCCACAGAGCGGTGAGGTCCAGGCGGTCATCCAGATGGGCACCGATGTGGGGAATATCACTGCCGGGGAGTGACACCTGGCGGCTTGCTCCCCCTGGAGTATTCTTCATAGGGGCGGCCAGCCGGTCGCCCCTATGAAGTTAATGGGAGCCTCCGTTCACGAGGCTCCATGCTTCGTTACGCGTCCTGTTGTAGAATGAAAACAAGCTTCGCTGGGAAACCATTAAGATCAATCTGCTGCATAGTCCACGAAACGGATAAGCGATGGAAGA
>JBJYWH010000151.1:0-1952 GCA_046259355.1 Anaerolineales bacterium | reverse complement strand
GCCCGTTACTCTCAATCTGCGAGCCCTTGACCTCCTCCGGACAGGGCATGCGGATTGACATATTGATGCTTTCGGAAACTGTTTCGTAGGAGAAGAGATCGGGGTGCGCCAGTTCACGTATCAGGCCTACCAGGTTCTCCTGCCGCTTGGGTTCAAGAGGCTCCTCCAGGTTGACACGCGTTACGCTGACGGCATAGGCGAAGAGGAGAAAAATAGCAAGGCCAATGACAAAATTCCGTAATCTTTTTCTACCCTTGCCTTCCCCAACGTCTTCGTTCATGAATATCTTGTCTAATTTCCCCGGAAATTTTTAACTACCTTCAGCCGGCCTTTTCTCAAACTAATTTCCGGGGGAAATATCCAACCCTTACGCAGTCAGGGCGTTACCCAATTCGCTCCGCTTCCCGGCCGTAAATTTCCACAAACTTATCGTCATCAATCTCTTCCGGAGTCCCATCAAAGACAAGCTGTCCCGCATTGAGGGCGATAGCCCGCGTGCTGTACTGCTGCACCAGGTCAAGGAAGTGCAGGCTGCACAAAACCGTGATCGAGTCTTCTTGATTGATCTCCAGCAGATAGCGCATGATACTGTGCGCCAGCGCCGGGTCGAGGCTGGCCACGGGTTCATCGGCTAGGATCATTTCCGGCTCCTGCATCAAAGCCCGGGCAATACCCACACGCTGCCGCTGGCCGCCGCTTAATTCATCGGCGCGGTTATCTGCTTTATTGTCGATACCTACCCGGTGCAGGTTCGCATGAGCGCGCTCGATATCTTCCTGGGGGAATCGGTTGAGGATGCTGGCCAGGGGATTAACATATCCCAAACGGCCGCTCAGCACGTTGGTCAGGACGGTCGAACGCTCCACCAGATTAAAGTGCTGGAAGATCATGCCGATCCGCCGCCGTGCTCGACGCAGCTCCTCACCCGTGATGTGCGACAGCTGCGTATCATTCCACCAAATCTCACCTTCGGTGGGATCGATAAGACGGTTGATACAACGCAAGAGCGTGCTTTTCCCGGATCCGCTGAGGCCAATGACGGCCACAAATTCGCCATCCGGCACTTCAAAACTGACATCCTTCAAAGCCACGGTCCCGTCATCGTAAACTTTGGTTAGATTTTTTACACGGAGCACAGGGACCCCCTAGCGGTATTCATGGGCCTTCCGGTAGAGTCAGATTGTGGTCTACCCTCGCAGAATACCCAGTATGCTTTCTACGATTTGTTAAAAAAAAGCCGGGTCGACGGTTGCCGTCTACCCGGCTTTTTTAGCTAATAAAGTCTTGGCTTATCCGCCGAAGACATCCTCGGCCGTAATGCCCAGGTTCGTCATCGCGGCACGGACTGGATCATAGAAGCTGTCCGTCACCTGTTGAACCCCGGTCCAGTTGTAGAACTCTTCCGAGCAAATGGACTGCATGCATTCCTCGGTCTCGGTGAATGCTGCTACAGCATCGGTGATCTGGCCGGCCAGCGCCAGCGGGAACTCCGGTCCGTAGGAAATGGTATCGTTCGGAATCTGCGGTGTCAGGAACAGGATGCGTGTCTTGTCAAAGATATCCGGCGCCGTGTCGGATACGGAGGAGCGGGCCTCCAGGATGCGATAGCCGCCCTCATCCGGGCCGCCGGCAACCAGGGTTTGTCCTTCTTCGTTGCGCACCGGGCTCTCGCCAGCATCGCGCCAGATTTCAGGATCATCGACGCCGTAGGTCCACTGCCGGTCGTAATAGGGCATAAGCGGCGGGCTGAAGAAAGCCGTCGCGAAATCAGCTTCGCTATTATAGACGGCCAGCATGGCGTTGTTATGGCTGCCGGATTCCACAATCTCTCCCGGCTCAACTCCTGCATCGATGAACATCGACAGGGGGTAGAGATAACCGGAAGTGGAACCAAAGTCCGGGATGGCCCAGGTCAGACCTGCCAGGTCTTCGATTGACTCCACGGGGCTGTC
>JBJYWH010000150.1:0-1571 GCA_046259355.1 Anaerolineales bacterium | reverse complement strand
CTCCATGGTGCTCGTTGCGGCACGCGTTGCCTGCGAATAGGTGCGTCAGTTCGTAGGCCCGCAGCAGTCCCGTTATGGTGCCTCTGAGGAAGTCGCAGGTCTCTGTCATGTGAGCGACGCCCTTGAGGTCCATCCGGGTGTCAGCCACTTCGATCGTATTCCCATCGAGGCTCAGCGTCGCCATCGGCGACAGCGCTGGAATCACTAGCTCCGTCAACGCGCCGGCGCGCTTGGTCGGTGCCCGTTTCGGTTTGACCTGGCGCGCCAGATGTCCACCGAATCCAGCGCCGAGCTCCAATGCCCGCTGCCGGCGATTCTCGGGCGGGATGGCGGGGAGATCTACGTATGGGCCAGATGCTCGGGCTTGACGGTGATCGGCCAAATCAACCCCACCCACCCCACGGCCGAAATGCCAGCTGTCATTCACCTGAGCGCAGATGGAAATGTAGAGAACGTCGAGATCCCCGGAGCCGGGAACCTGTACGCCAGCAGTATTCGCAACATGTTCCCTGGTGAGATTCAAACCATCATCTTCGACGACCTGATCGACTACGCCCGCCTGAGCCAGCACCTGCGTTGGCGTCTTGAACACCCCGAAGACCCCCCTTTGGTTGTGCTGGATTCGACTCCAGAATCGTAAGATCTGCTATCCCAAAACCTGCCCCAAAATCATCCAAATGTCTAATATCAAACTAGGCAAATGTACGTGGTTTACTAATCTAGTGCAGGTTAGCATGATCAGGAGCGAATTCTGATCCTGCAATTTTTATTCATATGCTCGACTACTTCAGGGAGAGGCCGGCAGCGGAACCAACCCAAACCGCATCCCCGCCAAAACCATACCCAACCGTGCTGAAGTCCGGCATGGCGGGCAACTCCCTCCCTCGCCTTCGGTAGGGGTTCGGGGCTCCGAACCCCTACTGGCGCGTTTTGGCCTATCCCAACTCCAGCCGTTCCGCATTGGTATCCCTCTGAAGAGAGACCATCAGCGCCAGATAATCGCGCAAGTGGCGCGTGATCAGGAAATTCTCGATGGCAAACTGCCGAGCCTTGGCGCCAATTTCATGCATCTTATCTCGGTTCTGCAGCAGTTGACGGATGCGCAGCGCCGCCCCTTCGGGCGAATCAACCAGAAATCCGGTGTGATGGTCGACAACCTGAATGCGGATGCCGCCCACATTACCGCCGATAACCGGCTTTCCTTTGAGCATGGCTTCCGTGACCGTAAGCCCGAAACCCTCTTTCACCGATTTCTGCAGTACGATGTCCGCCGCCCGCTGTAAGGCGTTAATGGTGCGGTGGGCGTCGGGCGGCAGGAGCAGCACCTTCAGATCAGGATCCTCGCCAGCCGCAGCCCGCACCTCTTGCAGAACGACCTCGCCTTCGGGGTCATCTGTGGCTGTTCCGCCAGCCAGCACCAGCTGCAAGCCGGGGGTGTATTCTTTGGCCAGTCGATAGGCCTGGATCACGCCCACCGGGTCATTGAAGCGATCAAAACGCGATACCTGCAGGTTCATGGGACGCTCGGGATCGATTTCGCGTCTATTGGTATTGGGGACGTTCGTCGCGAG
>JBJYWH010000149.1:0-8462 GCA_046259355.1 Anaerolineales bacterium | reverse complement strand
ACGTATCCCTGCCAGCGCGCGAACCTTGACCGCCTGAGATCGGCGCACTATACTTCAAGTAGATAGTCTAGATGACACGGGGAGCTCGGAAATGCCGGGCTGAGAGGAGGGCCTGCTTGCCCTCGACCCGCAGAACCTGATCCGGGTAATGCCGGCGGAGGGATGGAGCACAGCGCTCAAACCCTCCCGGAAGAGAAGCGGAGGGTTTTTCATTGCGAGTCGTCATCTTCAGTAACGGCAGGGTCGAACATCCGGAGCTTGACCGCGATCACCTGCGACCGGACGACAGTCTCTATGCCGCAGACGGCGGGCTGCATCACATCCTCGCCTTTGATCTGCTCCCCGATCTGGTAATTGGCGATCTGGATTCGATCGACGGTGGCCTGGTACGGCGCCTGAAAAGCCGTTCGATCGAGATCCTGCAGTTTCCGCCCCGCAAGGATGAGACCGACCTCGAGCTGGCGCTGCGTGAAGCCGTCCTGCGCGGCGCCGACGAGATTCTCATCCTCGGTGCGCTCGGCGGCCGCTGGGATCAAACCTTTGCCAACATGCTCCTGCCCACCCTGCCCGAGTTCCAGAAAACCGACATCACGTACATCGATGGCTTGCAGGAAATTCACTGGATTCGACCAGGCCGGGAGGTACGCCTGCAGGGCGCACCGGGCGAAACCGTATCCCTGATCCCGCTCATCGGCGACGTGGACGGCGTCCGGACCAGCGGCCTCGAGTACCCGCTGGAAGGGGAAACGCTCCGCTTCGGGGCGACGCGCGGCGTGAGCAACCTGCTGACCCATCCGGCTGCCTCGATTGAAATCAAGCGCGGAATCTTGCTCTGCGTTCACGAGCGTCGCAGCAGATTGGCGCGTTGAGAAGCAAGGAGGAAATGCGATGCACAGGACAAATCGTTTGCTGATATTCGCCTTGATCCTCATCCTCACCGCCTGCACCAGCGCTGGCCCAGGCCAGCCGGCGAGCACGTCAGGACCGACAAATACTCAAGAATCACAGGGAACGCGCGTCCTGACCGTCATGACCCATGATTCCTTCGAGATCTCGCAAGATGTCGTCGCCCAATTTGAGACTCAACAGGGAGTCGATGTCCGCTTCCTGAAGGCTGGGGACGCCGGCACGGCGCTGAACAAGGCAATTCTCTCCAAGGATCAACCGCTGGCAGATGTCTTCTACGGCGTGGATAACACGTTCTTGAGCAGGGCGCTCGAAGAAGGCATCTTTGAGCCCTACCGCTCACCGCTGCTGGATGTCATCCCGCAGAAGTTCCAGCTCGACCCGGGCGCAAACGCTCTCCCCGTCGACTACGGCGATGTTTGCGTCAATTACGACCGGGCATTTTACGAGCAGGCCAAGCTGCAGCCGCCGGAATCGCTGGCCGACCTCCCCGATGAGCGATATCGCGGACAGCTCGTGGTGGAGAATCCGGCCACCTCATCCCCCGGCCTAGCATTCCTTCTCGCCACGATCGGTGTTTACGGCGAACAGGGCTACCTCGAATACTGGAACGCGCTGGTCGCCAACGACGCCCTGGTCGTGAACGATTGGGACTCAGCCTACTATGGGGAGTTCACGCTGCACGGTGGCACCCGGCCGCTCGTCGTCTCGTACGGGTCCAGCCCGCCAGCGGAGGTTTACTTCGCCGAAACGCCGCTCGACCAGGCCCCAACA
The DNA here is from genome assembly GCA_046259355.1 of Anaerolineales bacterium. Classification (GTDB taxonomy): domain Bacteria; phylum Chloroflexota; class Anaerolineae; order Anaerolineales; family E44-bin32; genus E44-bin32. The sequence goes on along the minus strand of JBJYWH010000149.1, from coordinate 6,782 downwards.
GGAGTCGTGACTGCCGATCGCAGTTGCTTCCGACAGATCGAATTCGTGGGCATCCTGGCCGGAACGCAGCAGCGGGAACTGGCGCAGGCCTGGGTTGATTTCATGCTCTCCACCACATTCCAGGAAGATATGCCCTTGAACATGTTCGTCTACCCGGTCAACCCGAATGCGGCCCTGCCGGCGGTCTTCAGCGAGTACACCGTCATCCCTGAGAACACGGCGGAGCTTTCACCCGACAGCATCGCCGCCGGGCGGGAGGGCTGGATCGAAGCCTGGACCGGGGTTGTCCTGCGTTGAATTCGAATCGCGGCGTCCCCGGCGGGCCGGCTCAGCGGCCGTCAATCAGCCGATTCGATCCCGGCAACCTGCTCTGGATCCTGCCGCTGGCATTCCTGGGGCTGTTCTTCTTTTATCCGCTGGTCCAGATCTTCAGCTTGAGCTTCGCGCGCAGCCCGGGCAGCCCGCTGCTGCCGATCGCGGCGACGCTTCGTTCGCAGGAAACGCTGCACGTGCTCGGATTCACCTTCGGGCAGGCCGCCGCCTCCACCCTGCTGACGCTGATGGTTGGGCTGCCGGGGGCGTACCTCTTTGGCCGGTACGCTTTTCGCGGCAAGTCCGCACTGCGAGCGCTGTCTGGAATCCCGTTTGTCCTCCCGACCGTCGTGGTCGCAGCGGCGTTCACTGCCCTGCTCGGCCCACGCGGTTGGATCAACCAGGGTTTGATGCAGTTCCTCCATCTGACGACCCCGCCCATCACCTTCGTCAACACGCTTGCCGCCATCCTGCTTGCTCACGTCTTCTACAACACGACCATCGTCCTGCGCATGGTTGGCGATTTCTGGTCGCACCTCGACCCGAACCTGGCCGCTGCCGCGCGCACGCTGGGTGCCAACCGCTGGCGGGCCTGGACGAATGTGACTCTGCCGCTGCTGGCGCCGGCGATTCTCGCGGCAGCCCTGCTGGTCTTCCTGTTCGACTTCACATCCTTCGGTGTGATCCTCTTGCTGGGCGGGCCGCGCTTTGCGACGCTCGAAGTCGAGATCTACTATCAGACGGTGAGCCTTTTCAACCTTCCAACGGCGGCCGTACTCTCCCTGCTCCAACTAGCCTGCACGCTCGGCCTGACCATTATCTACACCCGGCTGGCGGGCCGTTTGAGCCGGCCGATCACCCTGCGCAGCGCCCGGCTCACCCAGCAGCCGCTGCGGACGTGGAAGGAGCGTTTCGGAGCGGGAATATTGGCCGCCGTGCTGCTGGCGATTCTGGTCTCGCCGCTCGCTGCGCTTGGACTCCGCTCTTTCACGCGCTACGGAAGCGCGCCGCGCGGGCAGGCGGTCGAACAGGGCTGGACCCTGGCGAACTACCAGCAGCTGGCGCAGAACCCCCAGAGTTCGATTTTCTACGTCCCGCCGACCGCTGCAATCCGCAACTCTTTAGCCTATGCCTCCGCCACCGTATTTCTCTCCCTGGCGATCGGGGCGCCAGCCGCCTGGGCGCTGGCACGCGACGGTCGTTCGCGACTGACCCGCTGGCTGGATCCGCTCCTGATGCTGCCGCTAGGCACCTCGGCGGTAACGCTCGGGCTGGGATTCATCGTTGCCCTCGATCACCCACCGCTCGACCTGCGGGCCTCGCCCCTGCTGCTGCCGATCGCCCATACGCTGGTCGCCTTCCCATTCGTCGTGCGCAGCCTGGCCCCGGCGCTGGCCAGCATCCAGCCGGAACTCCGGCAAGCGGCTGCTGTACTCGGTGCCACCCCGCGCCAGGTGCTCCGGTTTATCGACCTGCCGCTCGTCGGCCGGGCTCTGCTGGTTTCGGCCGTGTTCGCCTTCACGATCTCGATCGGCGAATTCGGCGCAACCGCACTGATCGCGCGGCCGGAATATCCGACGGTGCCGATTGCCATTTTCCGATTCCTCTCCCGTCCGGGCGCGATCAATTTCGGCCAAGCGATGGCATTGAGCACGATCTTGATGGTCGTCACGGCTGCCGGCATGCTGGCCATCGAAAGAATGCGAATCGCGGAAGTGGGAGAATTCTAAACGCCTGGCTGGAGCATGATATGCCCGAGACTGCACTCAAGATCATCAACCTGACCAAGACCTATGAGGGCACCCCGGCACTTTCGGAGGTGAGTTTCGAGGTTGAATTCGGCCAGATCGTAGCTGTGCTTGGGCCGAGTGGGAGCGGGAAAAGCACCCTGCTGAACCTGATCACCGGGATCGAGCAGCCAGACGCGGGCTCGATCCGCTGGCAGGGCCAGGACTTGAGCGGAATACCCACCCACGCGCGCGACTTCGGCCTGATGTTCCAGGAGTACGCGCTCTTCCCCCACCTCGACGTCGCCGGCAACGTCGGGTTCGGCCTGCGCATGCAGGGCCTGCCGCCGGGCGAGCAGAAAGAACGGATCGAAGCCGTGCTGCGCCTGGTGGACCTGGCTGGTTATGAGGATCGCCAGGTCGATACGCTCTCCGGCGGTGAACGGCAGCGGGTCGCACTGGCCCGTTCGCTCGCTCCTGGACCGCGCCTGTTGATGCTGGATGAGCCGCTCGGTGCGCTCGACCGCACGCTGCGGGAGCAGCTGCTGTTGGATCTGCCGTCCATCCTGGGCGAGATGGGTCAAACCGCGCTCTACGTCACGCACGACCAGCAGGAAGCCTTTGCGCTGGCGGATCGAATCGTGCTGCTGCACCAGGGGGTGATCAGGCAGATCGGGTCACCGATCGAAATCTACCGTTCGCCGCGCTCGCCCTTCGTAGCCCGCTTCCTGGGTCTGACGAATCTCTTCCCGGCCGAGGTCCATGTTCGCGATGGGGTAGTGCAGGTGGAGACGCCCTGGGGCAGCTTCCCGGTCGAGACGGGGCTGCGCGGCATGGTGACCGTGCTGCTGCGCCCGGATCGCCTCGACGTGGGTGGAAGCGGCGCAGGCCGGCTGCAGGGCGTGGTGATCTCGCATTCGTTCCGGGGCGATGAGGTTTTCCTGCGGGTGCAGATAGGAAATGACGAAATCCAGGCGACGCTGGACGCCGATAAACCCATTCCGCAGGCCGGGCAGGCGGTCCTGCTAACGTTCGATCCAGGAACCGCGCTCCAGGTGCTGGCATGAACTCGCAGATCAGGGTGTGCAAGTGCGATGTGAATGGGCGTCTGGTGTGGGCTTACCCGGGCACGATTCTGGAGCAGGATCGGGATGGTTTGCTGCTGGAAGCCTTCTTTGATCGCGAGCGGGTCGACCTGGGACTGCTCGTGCTGGTGCGCGGCGACCGCTTCCTGGAGCGCTACTACTTCGACCGCTGGTACAACATCTTCGCCATCCATGACGGGCAAAATGCAGAACTGAAAGGCTGGTACTGCAACGTCGCCCGGCCGGCAGTCCTCGCCGGCGGCGAGCTGCGGGCCGACGATCTGGCCCTCGACCTGCTCGTGCTGCCGGACGGCCGCATGCAGCTGCTGGATGAAGACGAATTCAGATCCCTCGGAATCTCCATCGATGATCGCCGGGCGGCCCGCCGGGGGCTGGACGAGCTGCGGCGGCTGATCGATGGCCGGCAGTCCCCTTTCGAATCATCTTTGTTCGCGTGAAATATCCTGGAGCATGCAAACTCGGCTGGCTGCTCTCAGATCCGACGGGCGTTGGCCCGGCGCCACATCCACCAGACGAACGTCGTCGTCAGGATAATCAGCAGCGCGGCGATCAGGACCGGGATCACGACCGATAGGATCGACAGCACAGTCGCGAGCACATCCTCAGCCATGCTGACCGGTATATTGCCCGCGCCGCCGGTCGTGGCGGTGACAGCTGGCCGGATGGCGGCCGATTTGGCAGCATGCACGCTGCCGGCGACCAGCAAGCCGGCGATGATCGCCACCACCGGATGGACATCGCTGATCACGCTCGCGCTGGCGGCGAAGGCAATCGCACCGGCCGTGGGCCGGATGAAGGTCTGGATGGCGTCGTTGATATGGTTAACGGCCGGGATCTTGTCGGCGAAAAACTCAACTACGCTCAGGACGACGAGCACCGCGATCACCCACCAGCTGCTCATGGCGTCCCAGGGCGCGTTCAGGCTGATCCAATCAGTGAAGCGCGCCATGAGCGCCAGGATCAGCAGCGGGATGTAGGCGTTCAGTCCCGCGGAGGCTGCCAGTCCGAATGCAGCAAATACGCCGCTCAGTGGATCCATGTTCTTCTCCTCACAGGTGAAAACCGTCCCAACTGCCGGTCATCATCCAGCGCAGCAGGTCGATCGCGCCCACCTGCAGCAGCGCCAGGCCGAAGCCCAGAACCAACCCCGGCACGAGCTGCCGCCACGTTCTGGCCGTGCTCATTGTACGCAGAAATGGAATCGTGATCAGGGCATAGGCGACCGTCAGCAGGATCAGCACGCCAGCCGCGCTCAGCAGCGCGAGCGGATAGAGCACGAGCGGGTTGCCGTCCAGCACCAGCAGATCGAGCACGGCCGCCAGGCCCAGCAGCAGTGCGAACTCGCGCCACGACTCGAGGATCGGCTCCGCCCGCCATTCCGCCCACGAGACCTGGTTGAAGGCCGGGTAGATCATCGCCGCCAGTGCCAGGCCGATGCCGGTTCCGGTCAGCAGACGCAGCGAATTGCCCGGAGCGTACAGGTGGGGCGCATTTGGAAACAGACTCAGGAGCGAGTTCAGCCCGTCGAAGGCCCAGGCCAGGGCAAAGAGCACGAGCATTGCCAGGATGGGCTTGCCCGGATAGCGGGTCGCCTTCGGATGCCGCAGCCCGAAGTAGATCAGGCCGAGCAGCGCGCCCAGGTACATGCCGGTGCAGCGGGCACAGAGCGGGAGCTGGCGAAGGCCGAGGTGGAATGAGCGCAGATCGATGCGGTGGCAGACGGCATAGCCGATGGCATCGGCTTTGCCGAGCAGGCCGTCCGGCGTGAGCAGCAGCCAGGCAGCGGCCACGATGATGGCGAGGGAATAACCCAGCCGTGCTCGCCAGGATCCGGTGCGTTCTCGCCGCGGTTCAGCGCTGGAGGCCATGCGGCTATTATATCGGAGTGCGTGTGATGATCCGGGCTTTCTTGACGCCCGTCGTTGGGCACGGTTATAATCCCGTCGCATTCCTCGGTAGCTCAATCGGCAGAGCAACCGGCTGTTAACCGGTGGGTTGTAGGTTCGAGTCCTACCCGAGGAGCCTTTTCAAGATTTACGAGGGCGCATTTCACCCGGATGCGCCCTTTTTCATTGCTGCTCCGGATGGAATTATCCAAAGCACCTCTACGAATCCATGAATATTGCTACAATCATATGCTTGAGATTCACCTTTCGTGATGCTTGACAGCGTATCCGAGGAAGAGACAGCACAGACATCCCCTGGATCACCATCGATGAACCCGATCGAGGGAAGGCTTGGCTCGAGGCTGCGTGACGGCTTCACCGTGACATCGTAAAGAAAAAGCGAGGCCAAGGATGGCGAAGATTCTGCGGCAATTCGTTTTCGTAATCTCGCTACTATCGCTATCTGGATGTGCCTCCCAGGGCACAGCTCTTCGAAATACCCCTCTAGCCCAAACTCCCAGTCCAAGTGCCCGAGACATCCCTTTCGCGACGTCAACCGCTAAAAAGCCCGATACACCCTACAGCTCTCCGACCCCTGTCAAGCTGCCTTTATCGGAACCTGGTCCATTCTTTGTTGGGAAGCATACTTACTCCGTTAAGGACGAGAGCAGGGATGGCCGGGAAATCCTTCTATCAATTTATTACCCGGCGATTATGCATGTAGATAGCGATGGAAAGCCGATCGTATCGGACGCTGAAGCCGATCGAAGTGCTGCACCGTATCCCCTGATCTTGACCGGTAATAACTCGGGTAGCTATCTTTTCAAATCTCATCTTGCCTCGTACGGATTTGTGATGGCGATCGTTGTTTCACCTGGATTTTCCTACGTTGCCCCCTGGAACAATGCTGTGATCGATGGGCCGCTCGATTTTCTCTTCGCCTTGAATCAGATGGCCTCCGATCCCCCTCAAAACCTGGCAGGTGTTCTGGATACGGATCGGGTGGGAGTGGCGGGTTACTCTTCCGATGGTCTATTTTCCCTGGCTTTGAGCGGGGCCAGGGTTAACCCTGAGTATTATTTCTCCATGTGTGCTCAGGCACCCGACCTGGATCCGCCACTCAGCCCCTATTTGACCCAGTATTTCTGTAATTTATCAAAAAGATGGGATGAGTTCTCCTCTCAGGTAGGCGCAGATATTACGCGCACATCCGAGGGACTGTGGCAGCCAACGACAGATAAAAGGATACTTGCAGCAATGCCCATGGCGCCTGATTCATCCTGGCTGTACGGACCAGAAGGCCTGGCTGCTGTCCATATCCCCTCCCTGATCATCGCTGGCACCGATGATGACCTCGTTTCGTACAGAATGACATCTTGCTATGTTTATGAGCATCTTGTAAACGCTGATAGGTTTTTAATTTCATTCATCGGTAAAGGTCACATGATGGTGGAGAGCCAGGAAGTGATCAACCAGATCAATCATTTTGCTGTTGCGTTCTTTAAATATTATCTTCAGGGCAACAGCAAATATGCTGGCTATTTTTCGGAGGATTTCGTCGCGCAGTATCGTAATCTGGCCTGGGGCATATATGAAGGGGAGTAAATCAGAAAACCTGTTCCAAACATTGACTTCTAATCAGGAATTTTTATACGGATAGGGTCATCCCTTCTGGCCGGTGGGTTCCAGATTCGAGTCCTGGCCGAGGAGACTTGATTTTTCCGAGGGTGTTCCAGACTGATCCTTCACCG
>JBJYWH010000148.1:0-6676 GCA_046259355.1 Anaerolineales bacterium | reverse complement strand
TCTCGTCGGCACGCTCGGCCTCGGCTGGCGGGGCCCTGCGCCCTTCGCGCCGGCGCGCACGCTCGGCGAGGCCCTGCTCGAGCCGACGAGGATCTATGTGAAGCCGCTTCTTGAGCTTCTGTCCTCGACCGGCGAACCACCCGGGATCACAGTGATGGTGGCGCCTTCGTCGAACGCGTAGAGCAGGTTGTTGTCTATGTCCCTGAGCTCCACCTCCAGGAAATCCAGATCCGTCATCCCACCATTGGTCAGGTTCGCGGCAAGGGATTGATGATCGGAGTCGAGCTGGTGAAAGATCGCGAATCGAAGGAGCCAGCCAAGCAGCTGCGTGAACGCGTGGTGCAGTCATCGTTCGAACGTGGGCTCATCACGCTCGGGAGTGGGCAGAGCGCGATCCGCTTCGCACCGCCGCTCAACATCACGCGTAACCTGGTCGATGAAGGACTCAGCATCTTTGAAGCTGCACTTACCGACGCGGAATCCAGACGCTAGATCGATACATGCTGCCTGATTTCCGCGTCCGCCAGCGTGACTATCTGCTCGAAATCAATCGGGCAATCACGGAAGAGCTCGACCTGCAGCGTGTGCTGGATCGCATCGTGCGTATCTCCGCCGAGCTGCTCGGCGCAAGTGCCAGCCTGATTGCCCTGCGAGATGAATCTGGCGGATGGCGGATCGCTTCTTCCTATGGAATCCGCGAAGATTTCATACAGAATCTGGATCCCCTGCTGGGAGATATCCCTGATCATAACGACCCGGCACGTTTTGAAGTGCCCGAGGTCAGCCGCAGGCTGCAGCGCATCACGCAATCCGCGACCATGGGGCTGTTGACGGGCGTCGGCCTGCCGATGATTGCCCAGCGGGAAGTTGTAGGAGTCATTTTCGTCTTCCGGGCCTACCGGGGACGTTTTTCGGCGGAGGACCGAAATCTGCTGCAGTCCTTCGCCTCCCAGGCCGCGATCGCCGCGCATAATGCGAAGCTTTTTACGGCGATCAACCAGCAGCGTCAGAATCTCGATGCAATGCTCGAGTCGGCTGCCGATGGGATCCTGATTCTCGATCCAGCGTACACCATTCAGCGCTTCAACCGCGCTTGCTCACGCATAACCGGCTTCCAGCCGGAAGACGTTATCGGAAAGCCGCATGGCACAATCATTCGCTGGCTCCGGCGAGAGCCAGGCATGTCGTTGGAGGAAGCCAAAGCCGGCGGATGGCCGCTCACGCCCCAGGCGACCCTGTATGTTGAAGGCGATCTGATCACGAAATCCGGCGGCGCTGTGAGCGTGGGAATCACCTATGCTCCGGCACTCTCCGATGAGGGAAAGCTACTGAGCATCGTGGCGACCCTGCGGGATATCACCAAATTCCGCGAAGCCGAAGAACTGAAGAGCACCTTCATATCGATTATCAGCCACGAACTCAGGACGCCCGTGGCTTTGATCAAGGGCTATGTGGGAACCCTGCGGCGAGAGGACGCGGATTGGGATCGGGAAGTTGTCGATGACAGCTTACAAGTCATCGAGGAGGAAACCGACCGCCTGGCGGCGCTGATCGATGATTTGCTGGACGCCTCCCGGCTCCAGGCCGGTGCACTTTCCCTGAGCTACTCCGATGTCGCGCTCGACAATCTCGCAAAGAGAATGGCAGACCGGTTCGCGACGCAGTCCGAAATCCATGAATTCGCACTCGACTTTCCAGAGGAGTTCCCGGTTGTTCGGGCCGATGAAAGCCGCTTGATGCAGGTGCTCGGTAATCTACTTTCCAATGCCGTCAAATATTCACCAGAAGGCGGGACCATCACCATCAGCGGCAGTTCCTCGAAGGATGAGGTCATGATCTGCATCAAGGACGAAGGACCGGGTATCGCGCTCGAAGATATGCCAAGGATCTTTAAACTCTTCTACCGTTCGAATGAAGCCGCCCGTCGCACAAAGGGCGCCGGGCTGGGGCTGTTTCTGGCAAAGACGGTGGTCGAAGCCCATGGGGGCCGGATCTGGGTCGATGACCGCGTCAGGGATGGCGCACGAATATGCTTCACCCTCCCCCGTAAAGAGAAGAAGGAAGGAAATTAACGCCTCATGGTATCCAATTCAACACAGATAACCTGCCCAAACTGCGGCGCACCGATCCAGGCCCGTATCCGCCAGCTGGTCGATGTCGGCCAGGATCCCTCCTTGAAGAGCCGCCTGCTGTCTGGCACCCTTAACCGTGTCCGCTGCAATGTCTGCGGATTTGATGGAACGATTGCCACGCCTCTCGTTTACCACGACCCCGAACATGAGCTTTTACTCACATTCGTGCCGGTCGAGATCAGCATGAAGAAGGACGAGCAGGAAAAGTTAATCGGCCAGCTGATCAACCGGGTCATGGATCAACTCCCACCGGAAGCGAGAAAAGCGTACCTGCTGCAGCCACAGTCCGTGCTTACGATGCAGGGCTTGATCGATCGCGTGCTGGAAGAAGAGGGGATCTCCAAAGAGGAAATTGAAGCCCAACAGGCAAAGATGCGCCTGTTTGAAGAACTGCTGCGGGTCCCCGAGGATGGCGTCGCTCAATTCGTGAAAGAACATGACGAAGAGCTGGATGCTGCGTTTTTCCAGCTGGTCAGCCTGACACTGCAGGCAACGCGCGATGAGAGAGCCCAGGAGGCAATGGCCGGTCGGCTTCAGACGTTGCTCGAAGAAAGCAGTTTTGGAAAACGGCTGCAGGCGCAGGAAAATGAACTCCAGGCTGCAACCGAGAGCCTGCGAGCCATTTCAGAGCAGAACCTCACGCGTGATACCCTGCTTGACCTATTCGTTGAGGCTCCGAATGAAGACCGAGTCACGGCGCTGACCAACCTGGCCCGACCGGCACTTGACTACGAGTTCTTTGAGCTTTTATCGAACCGCATCGAGAAGGCTTCGGGAGCGGAGAAGGAGCATCTCGAGAAACTGCGCAGTCAAGTCCTTGAGATTACGGAAGAGATTGACAATGTCCAGAAAGCACGTGCAGCCCAATCGGCTTCCCTGCTGAAAGCGATCGTCGAAGCCGAGAACCCCGAAGAAGCCGTTCAGCAAGCGCTGCCATTGATCGACGAGCTCTTCCTGGGGACGCTGGAAGCCAACCTGGGGGCAGCTCGTGAGCGCGGTGATGAAGAGATCATTAAACGCCTTGAACAAATCCATAAGATCATTGAGGATCACCTGAAAGCCTCGATGCCACCGGGGCTGCAGCTCGCACAGGATGTGCTCTCTCTCCCGACCGAAGAAGAACGGATGAACCTGCTCGAAGCACGGCAATCCGAAATTGATGACAATCTCCTCAGTACATTGATGAGCAGCATCCAGCGTCTCGAAAGCTCCAACCACCAGGAGGGAGCGGAGGAGATGCGGAAGCTTTATAAGAAGGCTTTGAAGTTGAAGATGAAATCGTCCATGGGGTCGGCGTAAGGCCGCCGCCAAACGAGCGAGAGGAGCCTGACCGGCTCCTCTTTTTCTATGTAACTCGAACGAGGAATCCTTTCAAGTACTCACTTTCGGGGAAGGCCAGCGGCACCGGATGGTCTGATGCCTGGTGAAAATGATGGACAATGGAAGCCTGCACGCCGGCATCGAGGGCTGCGTCCGCAACGATCTTCTGGAACAATTCGCCCGACACGCCTCCCGAACATGAGAATGTACAAAGCAGCCCTCCCGGCTTGAGCAGCTTCAACGCGAGCAAGTTGATATCCTTGTACGCCCGCGAAGCGCGCCCCACCTGGGCCGTCGTGGCAGCGAACTTCGGTGGATCCAGGACAATCAAATTGAAGCTGGCCCTTCGATCACGTAAATTCCGCAAGGCATGGAAGACATCATCCTCGATCGTGTCCAGGCGGTCAGGATCGAAACCGTTCAGGCGCGCGTGCTCCGCTGCCCTCTGCAGCGCCGGATGCGAACTGTCGATCGCCGTTACGTGCTCCGCCCCTGCGGCCAGGCAGACCATGCTGAACGCGCCCGTGTAGGCAAATGCATCCAGAACCTCTCCGGTGAGAGAAGTGCTTCCCAGCCAGAGCCGGTTTTCCTTCTGATCGAGGTAGAAACCTGTTTTGTGCCCCGATTGAATGTCAACGGCAAAGCGAAGAGCGCCTTCGGTAATTTCGACCGGAGAATCCTTGGATTCCCCCCACATGACTCCGGCGCGAAGATCCAGCCCCTCGAGTTTCCTCACATCGGCGTCCGATCGTTCATAGACGAGGCTAACATCCCCGGTCTGGACGAGCGTATCGAGGATCACGTCTCGCACGGAGTCAGCCCAGGCTGTATGCAGCTGGACCACGCGCACTTCGTCATAACGATCAACGATCAGTCCCGGCAGGCCGTCCGACTCTGAGAATACCTCCCGGACAGCATTCGATCGGGTGGTCTTCAGCCATTGATGGCGGTGCTCTATGGCTTGATGAATGCGTGTGTGAATCAGGTCGGAATCCACAGGCACGCTGGAATCCCAGCTGATCACCCGTCCTCGAATCTGGGATGACGGTGAATAGGCGGCATATCCCAGCCAATCCCCGGCCGATGAAAGAACCTCCACGATCTCACCGGAACCGGGTTGGCCATCGATGGATTGAACGGCACCGGAGAAGATCCAGGGGTGCTTTCGCTGCAGCGGCCGCTCACGACCGGGCTTTAAGCGCAGGACGGACACGATGAAAGATAATCCTTATCTTGGCAGGTTACTCGGAAGGCATACGTGGATCGCCGATCATTGCGCGCAGTTCGTCCTCATCGATGATGGCCACATCCAGGTCTTGAGCTTTCTGCAGCTTCGATCCGGGGGATTCGCCAAGCAGCAGGTAGTCGGTTTTGCTGCTTACACTGCCAGTGACCTTCCCGCCATGCTTCTCGATCACCGCCTTCGCTTCCTCCCGGGACCAGGTGGGTAAAGTGCCCGTGATGACAAACGTTTTCCCGCTCAACGTCTGCGGCAGATCGGCGCCTTCGCCCAGTTCGGTCACCGGCCATACACCAGCGGCTCTCAACTTCTTCAACAGTTTTTCGTTGGCAGGCGTGGACATCCAATCGGCTATGGTGGTGGCAACAACGGGGCCGATGCCCTCAACTTGTTCGAGTTCATCGATCGTTGCCTGCGCCAGGCGGTCCAGATCGCCAAATGCCCGAGCCAGATCCCCTGCAACGACCTCTCCCACATTACGAATCCCGAGCGCGATGATCAATCGTGAGAGAGGTTGGGATCGCGATTCGGCGATTGATCTCACCAGGTTTTCGGCCCGCTTTTCTCCAAATCCTTCCAGCTCCAGGAGATCGGAGAGTTTTAAAGTGTAAAGATCAGCCACATCATGTATGACACCCTCGGTCACCAGCTGCTCAGCCACGCGAATCCCCAATCCTTCAATGTCCATCGCGCCCCGTGAGGCGAAGTGCTCAACATTCCTTACCAGCTGCGCGGGGCAGGATGCGTTGACGCAGTAGATCGCGACCTCATCCGAGCTCGTTTCGAGCGGTTCGCCACAGGATGGGCAACGTGACGGCAGCTTGTAGGATTCGGCCTCCGGAGGTCGAGCATCAAGGATCGGGCCGATCACGTACGGGATCACATCGCCGGCACGCTTGAGCTGAACTCGATCGCCGATGCGGATGTCCTTGTCGCGAATGAAATCAAAGTTATGCAGGGTCGCCTGACGTACCGTGACCCCTCCCACCTCGACCGGCTCAAGGATTGCATAGGGGGTAATGACCCCCGTGCGACCGACATTCAATCCGATATCGAGCAGCGTCGTCGTCACCACCTGAGCCGGGAATTTGTACGCCAGCGCTCCGCGCGGGTCTTTGCCGACGACACCCAGGCTACTGCTGAGCTCGAGATCGTTGATCTTTACGACCACTCCATCCGCCTCATACGGCAGCTCCTCCCGGCGCCCAACCCACCGCCGATAAGCTTCGAGCACATCCTGGATGTCATTCTCCAGGCTAATCCCATCCGCAACGGGGAACCCGAGCGATTTCAAATAGTGCAGAGTCTCCCATTGAGTAGCGGGCAGATCGCCATCCCCATCAACGATCGCATAGCACAGCAGGCGGATTGGGCGGCGTGCTGTGAGAGTCGGATCGAGCTGACGGAGGGCGCCGGAGGCGGTGTTACGCGGATTCACATAGGTCCGCTCCCCGGCTTCCTCAAGCCGGCGGTTCAATTCGGCAAAATCCTTCAGGAAAATGATCGCTTCCCCACGCACAACCAAACGCGAGGGCGCAGCGGCTCCTCCGGGCTCGGCGGGAATATGCAGGGGCAGGCTGCGGATCGTTCGAAGGTTGGCCGTGATGTCTTCCCCGACTTCACCATCACCGCGGCTTGCGCCGAGCACAAAGACACCATCCTCATAGTGCAGAACGACCGTCAGGCCGTCGAGTTTCGGTTCGACCACGAATTTCGCCGTTCGAACCCGGTCATCGAGCTTTGCGATCCGTTCATACCATGCGACCAACTCGTCATCGTTATAAGCATTCGCCAGGCTGAGTATCGGCGCCGGATGCGAGACACGCGCGAATCCCTCCGCTGGTGAAGTGCCGGCACGCTGTGTGGGTGAATCGGGAGTGATGAGTTCCGGATGCTCGGCTTCAAGCGACTGCAGCTCTCGCAGCATCTGGTCCCATTCATAATCACTGATGACCGGGTCATTGAGAACGTAGTAACGGTAGCT
>JBJYWH010000147.1:0-9177 GCA_046259355.1 Anaerolineales bacterium | reverse complement strand
CATGTTCTTGAGGAAAATGTAATCGGCGCTGTCGACCACATAGAGGTAGGTCAGAACCATCAACCTTGCAGGCGCGTGGATGACCTGATCGAGGTCCGCCAGGGGATGCAGATCGGGTTCTTTTGGCGAGGATCCCATCGATCAACCTTCATCAGGCTGAAAACGGCTTTCAGCAAGCGGGTATTTCCGCAGCAGCCGGACCAACAGGGTGATCCCGGTGAGTATCATGATGCCGGAGATGATGCCGAAGGTCACCGGAAAGCCATGGTGCGATGCCAGGTTGTGATTCCAGAGCCATTCCCCAATGACCGGGGCCAGGCCGACCATCAGTGCGTAGAGATACAGCCGGCCGATCCCGAGGTAGAAGGCCGCGAAGGTGAATCCCGCCATCAAGATCAGACCGAACGCGATACTTGTTAGAAACCCGGGAACGCGGCTGGCATAGGTCGCGGCGATGATGCCGAGCACGAGCAAGACCAAATTTGCGGCCAGCATCACATAGTTGAACCGGGTGAGGACCGTCCGGCGGAATTTACCGAAACGCACGCTTCCGATGCGCGGGACGACTGCATGCTTGTGGACCCACCGCAAGACCAGGTACACCAAACCGAAGAAAGGAAGGAAGATGGCCGAACTCCAAAAATCTCCCAGTTTTTCGCTGAGCAGGGGGGCAATGACCAGCATGAGGAAGAAGCAGCCGAGGTAAATATCCCACAGGCCATCGTTGACGGCAGTCTGGAATACTTTTTGCTCGGCATCCTTTAAGCTGACGGTTTGTGACATGGCTGCCTCCTGTAATCGGAAGGTTCCTGAATATTAACTTTGTAAAAAAAAGTACTTTGAAAAAAGTATATAGCGCACAGCGCCATTTGTCAACCCCTGTTTCAGGGGCTGGCTTTTGGTGATAGCGAAAAATCGCACTTTCATGTAAATTTGAAACATGGATGGACACCGCGCCCTCGTTGATCGTGGAATTGCGCTCTACCGCTCGCTCGGCCACACCGTCGAACAAGTGGTGGATATCGATGAGCTCCGGACCGACCTGCTGATCGCCTCCTCCGGCGGGGAGCGCTGGGTGGCGCGCTGCGATTCGAACGCTCAAATCACGGCCGGAAGCGTGAAGCTGTTCCTGACCCACCTGGCGAATTACAAGGCGCAGAAGGCAGCCCTGATCTCGACCGGCCTGCTGAACGGAGAAGCCCGCCGCTTGATCGCCGGCAAACCGCTGGAATATATCGACAGCGCGACGCTCTCCAATTTTGAAAAGCTGGCCAGTGGAGGCGAAGAGCCCGAAGAGGCCGAATTCGATACCGGGACGATCGACTGGGAAGGGACGAAAAAGGGCCGCACGGGATGGCGACGGTGGGTGCGACCCGTGCTTATGGGCCTGACCTTGCTGGCCGTCCTGCTGACCATTCTGCTTCTCGCCTGGTATGGCCTGCTGCCGATATAACCTTCCTGAAACGCATCAAAGGATACCTACCAACCAGGCCCGGGTGATCCCGGGCCTGGCATCTTTTCAAGCGGAGCGGAATTCGATCTTGCTGTGGAGCAGCGCTCCGGGAAGGGGCGGATCGGGTTCAGTTCATGCCTGCTCCCACACCTGGTAGGGCATCAGCCACTCGTGAGGGTGGGACCGAATGCAGGATTCCATTCTGCGCAGAACCCTCTCGGTGATCGCTCGCTCCCGCTCCTTTCGATCGATCCCATCCGGGCCTTCGATCGGCCGTAGTTGAGCGCGATAGCGGCCCGGTGAGATCGAATGGATGCAGCCGAAGAGGACCCGGGAACCGGTCATGCAAGCCAGTTCGCTGTATCCGCCCGACAGCCGGCTCGGCCGGCCGAAGAACATCCGGGACTCCCCCTCCGCCTGCGGAAGGTCAGCGCTGAGAACGACTGTGTTGCCGGCGCGTAAGTTGTGCGCCGCCTCGAGCAGTGCCTCCGGCGTCGTCGGCGTGATCTCGACACCCCGGCGCCAGCGGATGACGTTCATCGTGCGTGAGCTGCCGCGCGGTTCGGGATTTCCCAGAATCTGCACGGCCGGGAAGACCTCCGGCAGACTCAGGATCAGCAGGTCGAAGGCCGTGTTGTGCAGGCCGACCAGCACGGTCCCTTCCTGCACCGTCAGGACATCATAAAGTGACTGTCGGGAGAGCGAATCGAGCTCAACCCGATTCTGGACACGTTCCTTCCGTCGGGAGAGCAGCAGATAGAGATCGGTGTAGCCATGCAGCGCATGGCAGAGCTGGCGCGAGACGTCTTCGGTGAGCGCCGGGGAATCGAGGGGCAACTGGCGGACGACGCTCATATTCGCGTGGAGTGCGGCGATGAAGGGATGCTGTCGCTGCCGGGCAAGGTATGCTGCGATGAGGTCACAGAGATGATAAGACCGCCGCCGCCCGAGCACGTTGCACAGCGCCTGCAGGTAGATCGGTCCCCAGCGATTCGTAGCTACCGAGATCATATTGATCGACATCGTGCACCTCCTCACCATGGTGCAGATTCTGGTCTGCTTTAACTATCGGAGGATTCAAACCGGGATGCTGAATGCCATGCTGACGGGCAGCCGGTGAATACCCGGCGAAGAGCCCACGCCATCAAGCTGAAGCAGGATTATGTAAAGCAAGCATCGGCCCGTGGGCGTACTGGCTCGCTTGTTGTGCGGCCGCCGCGTTCCCACGTGCAGTCTTCGGATGGGGGATGTTTAAGCAGCAGGCGGATGATTGATCCGGCGATGGGGTTGATGGATCCGTTCTGCGGATAGCGATCGAGCGATCGTCCAGCGACAGCAAGCCGGGCGGTGAGGGATCCTGCATGTGGATCGTCCACCGCCCGGCCTGTTGCTTGTAATCGTTCCTGGCAGGAACTACTGGACGGTGAACTCGAGTGTTTTGGCCAGTTCCCCGTTCATGTAAATGTCAACTTTGTACGAACCGGTGGGCCAGAGGTTCGTGTTGCTCAATTCGAAGTTCACCATGCCGCTGCCCGTGGTGAAATCTGTTTCCTGGATGACGAAATTGGGATCGGCGCCTTCTGCCTGGACGGCGATCCATGAAGCTTTCAACTGCGTGTCATCCGGGGCATTACGCAGATCGACCTGCGCATAAAACACGGCATCCTGCGAAAAGGTCGTCGTTCGGTTGCTCCCTTCGGCGTCGGAGGACATCCAGGCGTCCTCAATGCGGGCTGTGCTGAAGCTGCAGGCGACCAGCACCAGGAGCAGGGCGGTGAAGATGAGCGTTAATGACAGGGTTCGGGATTTCATCGATCGTGTTCTCCTCATTGGATTTTGGACTTATGAGGCGCCGGTGGGCGCCCGCTGTACTCGGTTCACAGGACTGGTATCGCTCCCCAGGGTTGGGAGATCACACTAAAAAAACGAAAGCGGGAGGGCTGGCATTCCATGCCCTTCCGCCTGATGGGATGTGTTGGGACGTGCCGCGCATGGCCCTGAATTACCTCTGCGATGCACCATGCCGACCTTGAATGGGGCGGAATTATACCCCGCATTGGGTGTACCTGCAGGGGGTTCAGCGTCTCCTGGAAAGCGAACCTGGATCGAAATGAGGCGCCAGCCCGGTACGGCCTGATCCCGGCCGCTCAGCCCCGGACGGGGATGTGCACCGAAGAAACGTTATCACCCGGCTGAGACCATGGGAGGGGATAGTCTGGACCGTTATTTGTACCGACGCAGCACCAGGCACGAATTGTGGCCGGCGAAACCAAATGCATTCGTCATCACCACCCCCAACGGCAGCTGGCGCGCTTCGTTCGGCACGTAGTCCAGATCGCAATCCGGATCCGGGGTGTGGTAGTGAATCGTCGGCGGCACCGCACCATCCTGCACTGCCATCACGCAGAACAGCGCTTCCAGTGCGGCGGTAGTCCCCATGATATGGCCGGTCATCGATTTGGTGGAGGAGACCGGAAGCCTGGAAGCCCGCTCCCCGAAAACCGATTTGATGGCCCGGGTTTCGGACACATCGTTGAGCTCGGTCCCTGTGCCGTGGGCGTTGATATAGTCAACCTGAGCCGGATTGACGCCGGCCGCATCGAGCGCGCCGCGCATGGCGATTGCTGCGACGCGGCCGTCCTCCAGGGGGGCCGTAATGTGGAAGGCATCAGCGCTTGCGCCGTAACCGGCCAGTTCGGCCAGAATCTCGGCGCCCCGCTGGCGGGCGAAGCGCTCCGATTCGAGCATCAGGATGGCCGCACCCTCACCGATCACAAAGCCATCCCTTTCGAGATCGAAAGGTCGCGGCGACTGCGGATCGGGGAGCGGTCTGTGCGACATGGCGCCGGAACGGTCGATTGCGGCCACGACCATCTGGACGATCGGGGCGTCGCTGCCGCCGGCCAGGACGGCGTCGACCATTCCGGTTCGAATCATCAGCCAGGCCATACCGATCCCATCCGAAGCCGAGGCGCAGGCCGAACTGACCGAAAAGGCTGGCCCCTGGGCCCCGAGATCGATCGAGGCCAGGCCCGCCGCACCGCTCGACATGTACATCGGGGTAGCAAAGGGGCTGATGGCATTCGGCCCGCGCTCACGTAGCGTATCGAACGAATCCTGCAGTGAACCGAGACCGCCGCCGGAGGATGAAATGACTGCACCCACCCGGCCGGCAAGATCCGGCGTGATCTCCAGCCCGCTCTGATCGAGCGCCTGGCGGGCGGCGACGGCGGCAAACTGTTCGAAGCGGTCGCGCCGGCGGGCTTCCTTCGAACCGAGGTGAGCCTGAGGGTTGAAATCCTTGACCTGGCAGGCGATCTGAACCTTCAAACCCGAGGGGTCAAAATGTGTAAGCGGCCCGACTCCGGCCACGCCGGCCAAGGCATTCTGCCAGCTTTCTCGGACGGTGTGGCCGAGGGGATTGATCGTGCCCAGGCCAGTGATCACGACGCGCTCGGTCATGGTGAATGCCTTCCTGTTGAAGGTTTGGGTGGCACTGAGTCATAATTATCGCAAGCCTTACACTTGGAGAAAAGCGGCAGACGAAAGATACCTGAACGATGCCCTGTATGAATTGTCGATGGAGTACGGTACTTTGAGAAATTACCCCCCTCACTGCGCGTTGAATTTCGAACTCGGACCATCCCTACTGTCGAACAAATCCTTTTTTATCGCTTGCGCGCTGTCACGAACCAGTTGTGCGGCATCCTGGTCATATCGGTTGGGTAGACCGGGAACGGCCAGCGGCCGTAGTTGGCATCGGGTTGCCCGGCCTGGGTCAGCGTCGCCTGCCAGCCATGTTGGGCCAGGAACGCCGCCGGATCATCCAGTGAGCCGATCCACGGCGCCCCGCAGGTGCGCTGCATTTCCAGCCATTGCGCGGACAGCGGCGAGGAGTACATCTCGCTGTTGACCACGTCAAAGCCGATCCAGCTTTCCGGTGCTGCCATCTCCATCACGCCCTGCAGCAGGTTGAGGATAGCCTCCGAAGGCAAGTAGAAGAGCAATCCCTCCACCAGCCAGCCCGAGGATTGTCCCGGTTGATAACCGGCCTCGAGCAGCGCCTCCTGCCAGAGCCCGGTCACGTCCACTGCTGCCGTCAGGAGCGTGCAGGCCGGCCTGGCGCCGGCTTCGAGCAGCAGGCGTTCCTTGCGCTCGAGGACCTGTGGCTGGTCGATCTCGAAGAGATGGGTGCCGTCGGGCCAGTGCAGGCGGTACGCGCGTGTGTCCAACCCGGCGCCGACCAGTACAACCTGGCGTATGCCGTCCTCCTGCGTGATGTGCGTCAGGAAGTCATCGAAGAAGCGCGTGCGCAGCGTGATCGGCGCTACACTCTCTGCTGTGCAGCCGGCGATCCAGGCTGCGCCGACTTCGCCCGCCAGCGCTTCAGCGTACGGATCGTCGAATAACTTATCCGGGCGGCGGGTCTCCATAGCCCGGACGGCTGCCGTCCAGGCGGCGGTATTGGCGAGAGGTGAGGCATGTGATTGCGAGGTTTCCATGCGATTCCCTGAATATCTTTCGGGCAGCCATGGTTCGAGGCCGCTCACGTAAAGGATCCTTGCAAGGGATGCTTGAATGCATTCTCGGAGCCATTGTTAGCCGTGAAATACAAACCACGCGTGAGCGGTCAGGGAATGCCCGGCAGCTGATCTTCTTCTGGCTTGAATCATACATCCGGTTTCGTTCATCCGGAACGCAGTTTTTCAGTGCGCAGGGATATATGGAAAAGCTCTCGTTCAGCCTCCCGACATGGCGCCGACGATGCGCAGCGGCTCCAGCCCACTGGCGATTCGTTCGGGGAGCTCTTCGTCCAGTGATTGGTGTGAGAGGTCTTGCCCGAGAGCGAAGAAGCGCAGGTATGCTCGCCGCTGCCCGCTTTCGTACTCGCGAATAATACCGCGCAGCGCCGGATACCCGGCTTCAAGCGTGTCGATGACGGCATTCAGCGTAACGGTCCCCGACAGCTCGAGCGTGACCTCGCGGCCGGTTCCCGCCAGCTGGCGCAGGTGGGTCGGCAGGATGACGCGGATCACGGCAGCGTCTGCACCTCGACCGAGTATACGCGCGGTAGGTCGCTCGCGATCGCGCTCCAGCTGTCGCCGGAATTGGCCGAGGCATACACCTGGCCGCCGGTGGTGCCGAAGTAGATCCCGCACTCGTCGAGCTCGTCGACCGCCATGGCATCGCGCAGCACGTTGTGGTAGCAGTCGGACTGGGGCAGGCCTTTCGTCAGGGCCTCCCATTCGTCCCCGCCGCTGCGGCTGCGGTACACGCGCAGCTTGCCCTCCGGCGGGTAGTGCTCGCCGTCGCTCTTGATCGGCACCACGTAGATCGTCTCCGGTTCGTGGGCGTGGACGGCGATCGGGAAGCCGAAATCGGATGGCAGGTTGCCGCTGATCTCGTGCCACGAATCGCCGGCGTCGTCCGTGCGCAGCACGTCCCAGTGCTTCTGCATGAAAAGCACATTCGGCCTTTCGGGGTGCATGGCGATGCGGTGCACGCAGTGGCCGACCTCGGCGGTTGAGTCGGGCAGTTCGTAGGGCGAGACCAATCCCTTGTTGATCGGGCGCCAGGTTTCGCCGCCGTCGTCGGTGCGGAAGGCACCGGCGGCCGAGATGGCGACGAAGATGCGTTTCGGGTTGGAGGGATCGAGCACGATCGTGTGCAGGCACATGCCGCCCGCGCCCGGCTGCCACAGTTCGCCCTTGGCCTGCCGCAAACCTGGAAATTCCTTCCAGGTCGTTCCACCGTCGTCGGAGCGGAAAAGTGCCGCATCCTCCACGCCGGCGTAGACGATGTCCGGATTTTCGAAGGACGGCTCGAGGTGCCATACGCGCGTGAACTCCCAGGGGTGCTGGGAACCGTCGTAGAACTGGTGGGTGCCAGGTGTGCCCTCGTAGCGGAATTCGTTCCCGACCACCTCCCAGGTCTTCCCGCCGTCATCTGAGCGGTGCATGACCTGACCAAACCAGCTGGTGGTCTGCGAGGCGAAAATGCGGTCGGGGTTCACCGGTGAACCCTTGATGTGGTAGATATCCAGACCGGCGAAGTGCGGTCCATCGATCTGCCAGTCTTTACGCTTGCCATCCGAGGTGAGGATGAAGGCGCCCTTGTGGGTCCCGACCAGCACGCGAACCTTGCTCATGGTTTCTGCCTCCGTCAGGTAGCGGACGCATCCGGGTCAGGCGTCCGGCCGAAGAAGTGGGCGATTAAAATGGCAAATACGACGCGATCGACATACCCAGCAGGGCCAGCACCATGAAGATCACACCGACGCGGCCGGCTGTTCCGAGCTGCGCCACGAGCGAGCTCATCTCACCTGCCTGTTCGGGTGTAGGCGGTCCACCGGCGCTGATCGCGCGGCCTAATGAACCCATTCGATTGATGATGCCGCGAATCCAGAACAGGCCGATGACCCAGGCGATGATCCCTGCCAGGCCGCCAAGGCTCAGGATCAGCCCGTATCCGGAGCGCAAGAAACTGAGCTGGAGCCCGGAGATCAGCCAGAGCATGATCAAGCCGGCAAGCATTGTGAGCGTGGCAGTGACGTAGACGGTCGTCAGCAGGCGCGTCTTCTGCGTGAGATAGCCCATGACCTTCTGGCCCTCGGCACCGACGGCGGCGATCGTTGGCTGCATGAAGCCCACGTTGAAGAATGAGAACCCGACCCAGAACACACCGCTGAAAATATGGATCACCCGCAGAACAAGCATAACGTTTCGCATGGAAACCTCGCTACCTTTAGATTGGCTGGTAATGTCCCTAATTGGAGTAGATGGGTCTGATTTTAGCCTAAAAGTGCTTAAAGTGCCAGAGGTTCAATCTCTGACGAGTGCTTTCTCGCCGCCTGGCTCCGCCTCAACGACGTATCCGTTCTCGGCCGGAATCGCTTGACAATAGTAACATTTATGTTATAAATAGAGTGGTAAGGGTTACATTTTGGAACGCGAAGGTGTCGTGAGTTCAGGTGCATCAGGAGGCTGAAATGGAGCGGAAAATATTAGAAATCGAAACCCTGGATGCGAAACGCATGCGCACGCTGGAGCTGTACCTGGTCGGTGTAGCGGTCTTCATCGTACTGTCCGTCACGCGCTTCTTCTTCCGGCTTGGAGAGCTGAATTCGCAGCCGATCGGCATCGCCGTATTCGCAGGCCTGATTCTGAGCCTGGCGTTGATCAGCGTAAGCACGATACGATCAGAAAGCTTGAAGCGCCGCCTGAACCAGGATCCTGCGTTGAAGGAGGCGTTGAACAACGAGCTGGTTCAGAACCTTGAGCTCAAATCCTGGCGCGCAGCGTATATGGGCGCCGTCGGGGCGGCGGTCTTTTTCGCGGTCGTCTCGTTTTTCTACCCGATCAGCGACCCTGTGCTCACCGCGCTGACCGCGATCATTGCGGGCGGGGGAGCCTACCAGGCGACCTTCTACTTTCGGTATCGGTCATCATGACGGAAAAACGGCTGGCCAACAAGATCAAGGTCTACCGGGCGATGCACGATTGGACCCAGGAGGAACTCGCCCACCGGGTCGGCGTCACCCGCAAGACGATCAACACCGTGGAAAACGGGGTCTATGTCCCCTCGGCCTATCTGGCATTGAAAATCGCCCGGGTCTTCGGCGTTCCATTTGAAGACGTCTTCCAGCTGGATGAGGATTAGGGCAGCATGCGGCCGGAACTTAACCGAACTAGTCGACGCGCTCCAGCACACGAAGGTAAATTCGT
>JBJYWH010000146.1:0-6507 GCA_046259355.1 Anaerolineales bacterium | reverse complement strand
TCGGCCATGCCCAATTCCTTGGCGGCCTCGTAGAGCACGTTGACCATGTCCTGGTTGGTCTTGCCCGCCATCATCTCCTGCTTCTCTTTGAATTCCTTGATGCGGCGGATCTGATCCCTGGCGGCCTGCTCTTCCCGATCCTCAGCGGCTGAGTTTTCCCGGTCTGTACTCACGCTCTTCTCCTTCGTTGGCTTCGTCGATCGATGGGGACCATTATAGCAAGCCGATTCCGATGACAAATCTGCTGCGTTTACCGGCTTTACATAATTCATTACATCAAGTCGGACCGCTGACTCCCATCGGACTCGGCTATAATGGCCTGTGAAGGCTGGCGCAATCCCGCTTCCAGCTTGGCCGCAGAGCTGTTTCGGCCGCGGACGGCCGCCCCAACCTGGGGTTTGTCCAGGCCGACGGGAGACGTCCTTCGAGCCGGGTCACCCGACTCCTACTCAAGACTGACGATCCTAACATCCAATGAACGGTTCCGAACCCCGGCCTGCACGCCGGGATTCGGGTTATGGTCTAAACACCCCGCGCAGCCCTTGATATGGCTCAAAACGTGAACAAGACGCGGGAAGAGGTTTACAGGATGACGAACAAGACTGCGATCTCGATCGTCGATATATACGGGGACCATCTTCAGATGGGTCAGCAGATCGGCGAGGCCTGCACCACGCCGATCCGCCAGATGCTTGCCACCTACCGGGACCTGATCAGCACCAGCTACGATCGATTGAAGTTGAGCTGGGAAAAAGTCATCCTGCAAGCCCGCAAGTACCAACCCTTTGTCGCCGAACACACCCCGCAGTACCTGCGCGAGCTGGAGGGCATGGCGCAGGGCGCCGGCGTGTCGCTCGACGACCTGATGGTGCTGAACAGCATGGAGGGCATCGTCAATGACGCCCTGCATCTGAAATGCACCAGCTTCGCGGCGGCGGGCGAGTGCACCCTGGACGGTCACGTGCTCGTTGCTCACAACGAGGACTGGTCACCGGAGGATGAGCAAACCGTCTACCTGCTGCGGGCACGGCCGGCCGATGAACCGGCCTACCTGGCACTCACGTACGGTGGCCTGCTGCCCAACATCGGCTTCAACGAAGCCGGTCTGGCGCAGTGCTGCGATTCGGTTTACCCGGACGATTCCCGACTCGGAGTCCCGCGCATTTTTGTGGCCCGGGCGGTGCTGGCCTGCCGCTCGCTTTCCGATGCCCTCTCCGCGGCCGTGATGAGCAAGCGCGCGGCGGGATACAACCACCTGCTGGCCCACGAGAGCGGCGAGATCTACAACATCGAAGCCTCCGCCAAGCGCTTCGCCGTCCAGTACGGAGTCGATGGCATGCTGGCCCATACCAATCACTACCTCGACCCACGCCTGCAGGCGGTCGAATCACAGCCCGAAGCGCTCCTGCGATCCCACGTTCGATACAACCGCGCCAACCGGCTGCTGCGCACCCTGGCCCCCCACTCTCGCGAGACTTTCACCCGCATCCTCACCGACCACGTCAACCGCCCGCGCAGCATCTGCTGCCATGATGTCGAAAACCCGGTCGCCATCGAGCGATCCAAGACGATCGCTTCCGTGATCATCGATCTGACCGAACCCTGCATGCACGTGGCCGTCGGCAGCCCGTGCGAATCGACCTTCCACCGTTTCAACCTGGAGTGATATCCCATGCCTGGTGATCCCCGCGAACAACTCCTCCCCAAGTACGAACGCCAGGGCTGGCCTGCCGAAGCCCGGCCGGATACGACCACCCCACCCGGCTGGAGCCACGCGCTGCTCGTCTCGATCGACCGGCCGCGCGGGCCGGCGATCTCACCCGACGGCCGCTGGCTGGCATTCTTCTGGGATCGCGAAGACCAGTCCGATCTCTACATCCTGGAAACGAGCGGCGGTTGGCCGCGACGACTGACCTTCGACCGGACGGCGACCTCCTACTGGCTCGACGAACCCGCCCGCTGGTCTCCGGACGGGCACTCGATCGCCTATACCGACGACGGCCAGATCTGGATCATCAACGTCGACGGCCGCGACAACCACCAGGTGACCGATCTCACGACCAGCGTCAGCTCGGTGCAGTGGATGCCGGACAACCAGCATCTGGTCTTCACCACCCGCCACAAGGGCGACCTGCAGGTGATGATGATCGACATTAAAGGCCAGATGCTTCAGCCGATCAGCCAGGGACCCGGGCTCGACCACTCGCCCGAGCCCTCTCCCGATGGCAAACGGATTGCATTCATTCGCGTCCATCTCGATGACCTGAACCGCAGCGACCTGATGTTGGCCGATCTCGAGCGCGGCGGCCTGCGCCAGCTGACCAATGTGCCTGGCTTCCGCCATTTCAACCCCCGCTGGTCACCGGACGGAAAGTGGATCGCCTACCTCTCCGAGCGCACCGGCTCCAGCCAGGTTTTCCTGATGAACACCTCCAGCTGGAAGGAAAGCCAGCTCACGGACGGAAGCTCCGACTACGGCAGCCTCTCCTGGGCTCCCGATTCGAACCGCCTGGTGTGCACCTGCAACCGCCGCGGCGCGCTGGACCTGCACCTGCTAAAAATCGACGGTGGCGCCTCCGAAGTGCTGCGCAGCGCCGGTGGCGTTCACACCCATCCCGGGTGGAACCCGGCCGGGACGCATGTCTTCTTCGGATACGAGGATCCCACCTCGCCGCACGAGCTCTACCGCCTGCGGATCGGTGGGAAGACCCCCACCCGCCTGACCTACGCCACGCCACCGCTGATCAACCAGATCGAGCTGGTTAAGCCGACCGAGATTGAATACACCAGCCTGGACGGAGAGGTGATCCCGGCCTGCATCTACAAGCCGCGCATCTCGAACGGCGCGGCGATCGTCTATCCGCACGGCGGGCCAGCAGCCCAGTTCACCCTCGAGTGGTACCCTCTGATCCAGTACTTCGTCGCCAAGGGGTACACATGGCTGGCACCCAATTTCCGAGGCAGCACCGGCTATGGCCTGCGCTTCGAACGGCTCAACCACGGCGACTGGGGCGGCGGCGACGTGCAGGATTGTTTGGCTGCTGCCGATTACCTGGCCGGCTTGAATGAGATTGACGGCGGCCGGATCGGCATCTTCGGCGCCAGCTACGGCAGCTACCTGGCCGTTTGCGCGCTGGCTTTCGACCCGCACTACCGCTACGCTTGCGGCGTGGCCAAGTACGGCGATTCGAACCTGGTAACCGCCTGGGCCGAGCAGCTGCAGGTCGTGCGCGAAGACCAGGAGCGCATGATGGGCCGCCCGGATCAGAACCGCGCCGCCTACATCGCTGGCTCGCCGATCCACCGTGTGGCCAACATCCGCCGTCCGCTGCTGATCGTGCACGGTCTGCTGGATGAGACCACCCACGCGCTGCAGTCGGAAGAACTGGTGGAAGCCCTTAACCGGGAGGGAAAGACCTTCGAATACAAGACGTACGCCGACGAGGGCCACGGCCTCAGCCAGCGGATCAATATCCTCGATTTCAACCGCCGGCTGGAACGTTTCCTGGACTGGTATCTGCTCTAGCTCCGCCGGGCCCCCGAGAGGCCCTGTCCTGGATGCGTGAGCGAAATGTCACAGACCGGGAGAAGGTTGGGAGCGAACGCATGACCGGACCGATTCACTTCGACGAACTCACCTGGCCGGAGGTCGCCGCCCTGCCGCGCGAGATCCCGCTCGTGCTCCCACTGGGCGAGCGCTTTGATTTGGACGCCATCGGGGATGCGCTCGGGGCGGAGAACTGGGGCCTCCTCCCGGCGCTGCCGTACGGCTGGTCAGAAAGCCCGGTCAAAGTCGATTCCCGACTCTTCGCCCGCTTCACCGCCGGTGTCTTCGAATCGCTGATCGAAGACGGCTTTCAGCACCTGATGCTCCTCTCGGCCGAGGCGCTGGATTTCGATCTGCCCGGCGTGCGTTCGCTGCAGATCCCGCCCGAGCGAGCGCTTCAGCCGCTTCCTGCGCTCGGATCGGACCGGGTGGTACTGATCCCGACCGGGCACACCGAGCAGCACGCCTACCACCTGCCGCTGAACACCGATACGCAGATCATCGCCGCGATCACGGCCGCCGTCGCCCATGCTGTCCCGGAACTCGCCCTGGCGCTGCCTGTTCTACCCTACGGGGTCAGCACCCACCGCCGATCTTTCGCCGGAACGTTCAACGTGGGCGGGCGCGTGTATGAGGATTTCCTGCTGGGCGTGATCGAAGCGCTTGCCTCCGCCGGCGCCGACCGGATCTACCTGATCAACGGCCATGGCGGCAATCATTCCTTCCTGGTGAACGTGGTGAAATTCGCCGGCGAACGCTTCCCCGCTGCCTTCACCGCGACCAGCTGGCTGCATACCTCCGGTGCGATCGGCTCGGCTGCGCTCGAGCGCTTCCGGCGTTCCGGGCGCGGCGGCATGGGCCACGCCGGCGAACTTGAAACCGCCTTGATGCTGCACCTGCGGCCGGAGCTGGTCCACATCGAGCGCGTCGTGGACGAGATCGACTTTATCGCCTCCGAGATGTACTTCATGGATTGGATCGAAGGGGGTGAACTGATCGCCAACCCGCCCTGGGAAGACGATACCCGCACGGGCGCCTATGGCGCTGGCAGCCTGGCCACTGCCGAAAACGGTCGATTGTGGCTGGATGCGGCGATCGAGGAGAAGATCGCCCACGTCCAGGCGATCCACGAGCAGCAGAACCGCCGCCTGGCCCGCCGCTCCGGCTAGCGGCACCGCGAATCACCGCCTGCCCCATGTTCCGAATGAGGCAGCAATCTTCCTGCTGGCGATGTGTCATTGCAAGCCCTGTGAAGCAGGGCGTGGCAATCGTTTGGGCTGGAAATCCCCGGGGATGCGATTCTGCAGGTGGAACGATTACTTCGCCGCTTCGCTCCTGGCAATGACAGCTATACTACGCCACCTCGTGGCACGCGACCCAGCGTCCCGGCTGCACCTCACGCCATGCCGGCGCGACCTCAGCGCAGTGCGGCCTGGCGATCGGGCAGCGGGTGTGGAAGCGGCAGCCAGTGGGCGGGTCGATGGGACTCGGCACTTCGCCCCCAAGGATCAACCGCTCGCGCTTGCGATCCGCGATCGGGTCCGGTACCGGCACGGCCGAGAGCAGCGCCTGGGTGTACGGATGGAGCGGCTCCTCATAGAGCGCATCGCCCTCACCGAGCTCGACGATCACCCCCAGGTACATCACCGCCACCCGGTTGCAGAGATGGCGCACCATCGCCAGGTCATGCGCGATGAACAGGTATGTCAGGCCGAGCCGCTCCTGCAGGTCTTCCAGTAAGTTCACAATTTGAGCCTGAATAGAGACGTCGAGCGCGGAGATCGGCTCGTCGCAGACGATGAAATCCGGATTCGATGCCAGCGCCCGGGCGATGCCGATGCGCTGCCGCTGTCCGCCAGAGAACTCGTGCGGAAAACGGTTCAGGTAGCGGCCGCTCAAGCCGACCATCTCCAGCAGCTGGCCGACCCGTTCCAGCCGCTCCGCTTCACTCTTCAGGAGCCGGTGCACGCGCAGTGGCTCGCCCACGATCGAGTTCACCGTCCAGCGCGGGTTCAGGCTGGCAAATGGATCCTGGAAGATCATCCGGGCTCGCTGACGCAGGCTGCGAAGCGCCTTACCGTGCACCTGCGACACATCGATGCCGGCGATTTCGATCGTTCCGGCTGTGGCTGGATACAGGCCAAGGATCGTCCGGCCGGCCGTGGTCTTGCCGCAGCCGCTCTCCCCCACCAGGCCGAGCGTCTCGCCGGGATAGATCTCGAACGAAATGTCATCCACGGCGTGCACCCGGCCGATCTCGCGCTGGATCAGCACCCCGCGGGTGATCGGGAAATATTTCTTCAAGCCCATGACCCGGACGAGCGGTGCCGCTGTATTCGGATTCATCGCGTCACCCCAGCTCGACCCAGCATGCCAGCCGGTGGCCATTGCCGACCTTGCGCATCGGCGGCATCTCTTCCCAGCAGCGATCGATCACATGCGCGCAGCGCGGCGCAAAGGGACAGCCCCTCGGCTCCAGCAGCATGCTCGGCGGGGAGCCCGGGATCGGGCGCAGACGGCCGCTGCGACGCTGGTCGACGCGCGGCAGGGACGATAGCAGCATCAGCGAGTATGGATGGCGTGCGTTGTGGTAGAGATCAACCACATCCGCTTGCTCCATGATGAACCCGGCGTACATCACCAGCACACGGTCAGCGATGCGCGCCACGACTCCCAGATCATGCGTGATCCACAGAATTGCCATGCCCAGCTGGTCACGCAGGCGCAGCACCAGATCGACGATCTGGGCTTGAATCGTCACATCGAGAGCGGTCGTCGGCTCGTCGGCAATCAGCAGGCTGGGATTGCACCCGAGCGCCATCGAGATCATTGCCCGCTGGCGCATGCCGCCGGAAAACTGGTGCGGGTAATCGCCAAGCCGCTGCGCGGCCTGAGAAAAGCCGGTCAGGTCCAGCAGCTCGGCCGCCCGGTCCCTGGCGCTCTCCGAATCCATGTGCAGG
>JBJYWH010000145.1:0-1969 GCA_046259355.1 Anaerolineales bacterium | reverse complement strand
TACTGCACACCGTCGTTCGGGATGTCGGCCGAAACCGAGATGACCTTGATGACATCCATCACGTCCGGGTGTTCGTCTTCGATCGTCGTGCGGGCGTCAACGTAGGTCGAGCCGGCGTCGCACTCGCCATTGTAGACGGCGGCAACGACCGCATCGTGCGAGCCAGCGTCAACGACCTGGGCCAGATCGGTGTTGGGATCCACGCCGGCAGCCTTCAGCTCGATGCTGGGGATGATCCAGCCGCTGGTGCTGAGCGCGTCCGGACGGCAGAAGGTCTTTCCCTTCAGGTCAGCAAGGGTTTCGATTCCGCTGTCTGCGCGGACGATCACCTGGCCGTTGTAGACGGCGCTGCCGAAGCGAACTGAGACAAGCTCGGCGTCCGCACAGCCGCGTTCATGAGCCAGGATGTAGGCGAAGGTTGCCAGCGAGCCCATGTTGGCTTTCACCGGATCGGAGCACATGGCCTCAATCACGCCGGCGTATTCGGTCGCTACGAAGGTATCGAAGTACAGGCCGGTTTCCTGTTGGAGCAGGTCAGCGACGGCATCTGCACCGGCTGATACCCGCTCGGTCTCGCCGGAGGGTACGAATGCCCAAACGATCGGGTTCTCTTCCGTGCCGAGGTCGGGGGTTTTGGGCCCGCAGGCGCCCAGCAGGACGGCACCAACGACGAGCAGGCTCAGTACAGCATATGCGAACAAGCGATTCTTACGCATTGTCCTTCCTTCCTCCTCAAGTTTTTTATGCTAGGTGCTTCTCTTTGATTACGGGGATTCCACTCAATTGGGAGTCTCGACCCTCCTCTCTCATGGACTGAGAACGTGTACGCGACCATCTTAGCGCGAAATATATACCTATGCAAGAAAGGATGTCACCTTGTGATTAGGACGTCCGGGGGTTAAAATTCTAGGTCTATGTCCAGCGATCGCTACCAGCAAGCACTCGATTACCTCTATAGCTTCATCGACTACTCGGTGGAGCGAAGCTACCGCTACTCGGCTGAAGTTTTCGAGCTCCAACGAGTGCATGACCTGCTGCATGCGATGGGTGATCCGCATCATGAATTCCGCTCGTTTCATATCGCGGGTACCAAAGGCAAGGGCTCCGTTTCATCCCTGATTGCCTCTGTTTTGCGTGCCGCCGGGTTTAAAGTCGGCCTGTACACGTCTCCCCACCTGACGCGCTTCAACGAACGCATCCAGATCAACGGAGAGTCGATATCGGATGATGAACTGGCGGATATGGTGGAGGAAATCAAACCCGCTGTCGCGAGCGTTGAGGATCTTACTCTCTTCGAAATTGTCACGGCGCTGGCTTTTAAATATTTCGCGCTGCAGGGCGTAGACTACGCTGCAATTGAAGTCGGTCTGGGAGGGCGTCTCGACGCGACGAATGTTCTCACGCCCATGGTGAGCGTGATCACGTCACTGTCCTATGATCACATGCACCTGCTGGGCGAAAGCCTCTCCGACATTGCCCGGGAGAAAGCCGGGATCATCAAGCCCGGCATCCCAATCGTGCTGGCACCACAGCAGCATGAGGCGTTGAAGACTGTGACGGCGGTTGCAGAAGAAAAGAAATCCCCCCTGGTTCTGGTGGGGAGAGATTGGTTGTTTTCACCCGGACCGCATGATCTGGATGGACAGTCGCTTTACATCTGGTCGAAGGAAGAACAGTCGTTGATGGACGCGTACGTCGAATCGGCCGGTGGCGAGGAGTGGGCTCCTCCGAGATATTGGATTCCGCTTCTTGGCTATCATCAGGTCATCAATGCCGCGGTCGCCTATGCTGCCCTGGCTGAAGCCGTAAAATATGGCCTGGAGCTTCCCAATGGTTCGATTCGAAAGGGATTCAGATCCGTATACTGGCCGGGCCGATTCCAGATCCTTTCGCGTGAGCCGGTGGTGATTATTGATTCGGCCCACAATCGTGAATCGGCGCTGAAGCTACGGATTGCGCTCGATGATTA
>JBJYWH010000144.1:0-4377 GCA_046259355.1 Anaerolineales bacterium | reverse complement strand
CAGATCCAGATTGCAGCGGCAGATGCAGGTGTGCACACAGCCGATCGTCCTGCCACAGTTCAAAAAAGCCCGCGTCCAAATTCCAGGGCTCAATGCTGGAGAGGCGGAGGCGAGGAACCGCGGTTGAGGAGAGAATCGCCCGGATCAGGTCTGCAAGATGCAGACGGGGCCGCAAGTCCAACCCCCAGGCTCCGAGCTGGACGCCCGTAAGTACGATCTCCTTCCGGTCTTCCTCGAGTGCTTCCTGTACCAATTCCAGGATCTGCTCGATACTGCGGCTGCGGCTCTTCCCTCGAGCCAGGGTTGTCACACAAAACGTGCAGCGGCAATCACAACCATCCTGGACTTTGATGAATGCCCGGGTCCGTAAGGTTCCCCCCTGGATGCGGCCGGCAATAGCACGCGAGGCAGTTTCATGAATGGTTTCCGATCCTAAGAGGTCCGAAACAAGTTGATCCTTGGCATCGTTGCCGACTACCGTTTCAACCTTCGGAAGCAAGGCGGCCCTTTCCGGATACAGGGATGCCCAGCAGCCGGTAAGGACGATCCCGCCCGTACCATCCCGGGCGGCGCGCCTGCTTTTTTGCCGCGAGGTCGAAGCAGCGGAGATTGTCACGGCGCAGGTGTTGATGATCGTCAGGTCTGCTTCTCCGGGTGTAAGGACCACATCGTGACCAGCAGCCATGATTTCGTGAGCGAAACGATCAATTTCGCTCTGGTTAAGCCGACAGCCAACACTATCGAGGAAAATTTTCACCGGTGGGGCCCCTTAACTACCCGGCTCGTGCCCTACGGCAGGGTCACCGAAAGGTTGTCAAATTGCACGGTCACACCACCCTCATCGTACGTACCGACCAATAGGCCGACATCGCCGTGCCCGACGGGCTGGATCCGGGCGGCTGCAACGGTTTGCCCGTTGATATCCAGCTGAAGCTGGTCTCCCTTGCAGATCGATGTGATGGTCAGCCACGCATTCGGGTCGGGGATTGCATCCGTGGGGAGCAGCGATTCGTCGGTCAAAAGCTCGCGCTTCCCATCCTTGTACTGGCCGATTCCCACAAAACCATCGCTTGAAACAAGGAAGAAATCGAAGTTATTCGCGTTCTCGTAGCGACAAATGGTCCCGAAGAGGTTGTTTATCGTCCCTGCTGTTGCGTGCGCTTCGACCACGATTCGAACGTCCTGCAGGTTCACGCCGGGCAGCGACCAGACCATTGTCTGGCGGGTAAAGACTTGCATCCGATAAACGCCCCCGGTGTAGTCGGCCTCGTAGGTTTCATCCTGGTAGCGGTCCCAGCCGCTGGATGGGAGCGAGAAATCATCCTGAAACAATACATCTCCTGAGGCGACGGGAGGCTGGATCCAGGCGCAGGAGGCCAGGCTTGTGCTGATTGCTGCGAAGAGCAGCATACCGAGCGATGTCCGCAGGCGGTGTGCCGGTTGTGAAATCATAGGGCGGATTGTAGCATGAGCTGCAGACACCGGACGCCCGCAATTCAGCGAAGCAAGGTCTCGATCCCGCGGCGGGCAAGCTCTCCAGCAGGGCTTTGCGGGTCAAGTTCCTCGGCTGTCTTAAAGGCCGCCAGGCCGGCCTGAGCATCGCCCTGGTGGATGCGCAGCAGACCGAGATGATACTGAGTCTGCGCACGGCCGGGTTGCCCCTGCAGGGAACGCAGCAGCAGACGTTCGGCCAGGAGAAGGTCGCCTTCCAGTAGATGCGCGTAGCCAAGGGCGTCGAGTGCAGCAGGGGTCCGATCGGACAGGGTGATGGCGTTGCGTGCGGCTGGAATAGCGAGTTCGGGAATACGCACCTCATAGGCCAGTGAAAATTGTGCCAGCAGGAGCCAGAAACGTGGGTCATCGGGAGCCCGTTCAACCGCTCTGCGGTAGGCAGCCTCTGCCCATTCCAGGTCGCCGTTGGCAGCATGCAGAGCGCCGAGTTCGGCTGCAATCGCCGGATTATTTGGTTCGAGATTGGCGGCGATTTGCTGCTCCCGAATAGCACGAAGCAGGTCGCCAGCGACGCGGTAATGCTCAGCGAGAAAGACGTGCGGCAACGCGGCGGTCGGTGCAGCTTGCGTGGCCTGTTTGAGTTCTTGCAGGCCGTCGAGGCCTATTTGTTCCAGCGAAAGCCCATAGTAGGCGCGTGCTTCAATGTATTCGGGATCGAGACGGATCGCATGCTGGAATGCGAGAGCGGCGAACCGCCACTCCCCAGCGCGTGCGAACGCCTGGCCTATCTGTGCGTACGTATAAGCCGGTTGTTCTGAGTTTGCCTCCTGCTGAACCACGTCCAGGATGCTGAGCGCAAGGCTGGCTCGCGGGCCGCCTGACCGCACAAGATCACGCAAAGCGTTCAGGGATCTTTCTGGATTCGTTGCCGCCTCCAGGAAAATCTCGTTCTCATGCCATATCCCTTGATCGAGGCCGGCAGAGCGGAGGGCTGCCAGAACCGCATCAAGCTGCTCGAGTGCCGAGCCTCCCGCCAGCAGGTCGGCAAACCGTTCCACCTCCTCA
The DNA here is from genome assembly GCA_046259355.1 of Anaerolineales bacterium. GTDB lineage: Bacteria > Chloroflexota > Anaerolineae > Anaerolineales > E44-bin32 > E44-bin32. The sequence goes on along the minus strand of JBJYWH010000144.1, from coordinate 1,860 downwards.
AGCGCTTCCGGACACCGATCGAGCAATCCACTCCAACCATGGACAGGTTCCTGAAGCAGTTGAAGGCTTGCGCGGTCGGCCAGGCAGGCAGCCACGGGTGCATCTCTTTCCCGTGGGGGGATTTGCTGCAGGTATTCCTGCGCACGCATGGGCAGGCCGATCTGCAAGGCGAGACGGGCTGCTGTAAGTTTGAGCTCATGGAGCTGCGGCTGCCGCTGTATCAGGGATTCGAGATGACCCAGGGCTGCTTCGATCCTGCCTGCCCTGGCGGCTGTCTCGGCTTGATGGACTTCTTCCACGAGTATTCGTGGGGCGGGTGACGGCATGCTGATCAACAGGAAGATGAACGTTGAAAGCAGCAGCGGCCACCGCCGGCGTAATAGATCCACGTAGCTATCCAAGATGGTCACCCCGGGGTCATTATAGCGTTTCTCCGCGATCGGAAGTGTATCCCCAATCAAGCCCATTTGGACCATCGCCGGCGATCTTCTGGTTGTCCGCGAATATCGGACCAACTATAATCGTGGCAACTTTCACGGGAGGTTTTTGAATGGATTTTGGTCTCACGCCTGAGCACGAAATGGTGCGCAAGATGGTGCATGATTTCGCAGTTAAGGAGGTCTATCCGGGCATTAAAGAAGCCGATCGCAAGCAAGAAATGGATCCCCGGGTCCTGCCTCGCATGGGTGAACTCGGGATCCTTGGAATTTGTATTCCTGTTCGATATGGTGGGCAGGGTATGGATTACATTGCGCTTGGACTCGCATGTGAAGAACTCGAAGCGGTTGATACCACCCTGCGTGTCGTGATGTCTGTCCACACCGGATTGGCCAGCATGACCTTACTGCAGTGGGGCACCGAGGAACAGAAAGAGCGTTTTCTCACCCCATTGGCCCGGGGTGAGAAAATTGGATGCGGAGCATTCTCCGAACCGGGTGCAGGTTCGGATTTTTCGAACATTTCTGCGACGGGTGGGCGCAGAGGAGATGTCTACGTACTGAACGGCGAGAAAATGTGGATCTCGCTCGCAAGCAAGGCGGATCTTGCCATGGTTACGGTGCGCACGAATCCCGAGACCGAGAAAGCGAGCTCCGGGCTTTCGAGCTTCATCGTTGAGCTGGATCGCCCCGGCATCACGCGCGGCGATATTCACGGGAAGCTGGGCGTACGGGCCGGATCAACCGGCTGGATTTCATTCCAGGATGTCGAGGTTCCGGTAGGGAATCGCGTGGGGGAGGAGGGTGAAGGCTTTAAAATTACCATGTCGGCATTCGATTCCGGGCGCTACACCGTTGCGGCCGGGGCGACGGGTCTCCTTCGCGCCGCGCTTGAGGCGAGCATCTCGTACGCCCATGAACGGCATGCATTCGGAAAGGCGATCAGTGAGCACCAGCTCATCCGCCAGAAGATCGCAGCCATGCGTCGGGAGTACGAGATTGCCCGGCTGCTATATCTGCAAGCGGGGTGGTTGAAAAATATCGGCTCCCGGAATACGCTGGAGACGTCATTTGCGAAGCAGTTCGCCACCGACGCATCGTTTCGGGCTGCTTCTGAAGCCATACAAATTCATGGAGCCTACGGTTTCAGCGATGAGTATGATGTCGAACGCTATATGCGCAACGCGCGCGGGGCGATGATCTACGAAGGGAGTAATGAAATCCAAACGCTGATCCAGGCCGAATATGCTTTGGGAGAGCGGAAGGATAAATCACTGCGCAGGGAGATGCCGGCGTACGACGCCGAATTCTGGCAAGCCGAATAGTAGGGTACCGGATTGAAGCTGTATCGAGCGGAAAAGCTTGATACGCCAAGACATCAAAGGAGGTCCCATTGAAAATCGTCGTCTGTGTCAAGCAAACT
>JBJYWH010000143.1:0-3163 GCA_046259355.1 Anaerolineales bacterium | reverse complement strand
CGCTCATGCGCCCGATCATTGTCGTCGTCGCCGTGCTGTCGTTCATCTTCGTCTACAGCGACTTCATCATCGCCCGCATCCTGCTGAAGACAACCGAGCAGTACCCGCTCACCGTGGGCCTGTACATTTTCACCAGCGGGCAGTTCCAGCAGGAATGGGGTGTCTTCGCCGCCGGGGCTTTGATGGGGGCGCTGCCGATCGTGATCGTGTACCTCGCGCTGCAGGACCAGATCGCTGGCGGCCTGACTCAGGGAGCGGTCAAGGGTTGATGGACGATCCATCCGACCGTTGATGCTCAATCGATCAAGCCCCTCGAGCACTTCGAGAGCTTCTCCACGTTGACCGGAGCGAGGTTCGGCTTTGGATGATTTCATCTTTGGAACGGCCGCTGTCGATGAGCTCAAGCTGGCCTATCACCGGCTCGCGCACAGCGGCTTGCAGCACGGGCACGAGCGCTCCCCGCGCGATCCGGGCGCGGGCGACTCCGTAAGACTCTCGGTTATCACGACCCCGGCGACCCCCGTCGATCAGATCGTGGTTTATTACACCCTGGACGGATCCATCCCGCGCGGTGAACAAGGCCGGGCCAGCAGCGGGCATGCGCTTCCGTTCGCCCGCCTTCAAACGCAGTGGGACAACCTTCTCTGGGGCTATTTCACGCGCTGGGAGGCGGTCATTCCAGGACAGCCCGTCGGCACCGTTGTACGGTACCGCATCGGCGGTTGGGGGGAGGATGGGACGGAGATCTTCGCCGATTGGCCCGATGTGAAAACCAGCATGGACCGGATGGCTGAGGCGCACTTCAAGGGTCAGCCGTTTGAATTCGAAGTGCGCGGTGACGCGTCCGCAGGCGACACGTTCACCTACCACGTGGATGGCATCAAGCCGCCGCACTGGGCCCGCGCCTCGGTGATCTACCACATCTTCGTCGACCGCTTCTACCCGGGAAACGGCCGGGAGTGGATACAGACCACGGATCTGCGGGCGCCGTTCGGCGGAACACTGGCCGGTATCACGGAGAAGCTCGATTACCTCCAGCAGTTGGGAGCGGACTGTCTCTGGTTGAGCCCCATCTTTCCCAGCCCCACCGTTCACGGTTATGATGCCGTCGACACCGAGCGCGTCGAGCCGCGGCTGGGCGGGGATGCCGCGCTGCACGACCTGGTGGCCGAAGCGCATCAACGCGGCATTCGAATCGTTCTCGACCTGGTATGCAACCACATCTCCAGCCAGCATCCCATCTTTGTTGAGGCCCTCCGGGACCGGAGCAGCCCCTACCGCAGATGGTTCCAATTCGATGATTCGGAAATCGGTTACCGCACGTTCTTCGGTGTTCGAACCATGCCGCAGCTGAACCTGGCCGACGAGGGCGCGCGTCGTTGGATGATCGAGACAGGACGCCGCTGGCTGCGCGAGTTCGATGTCGATGGTTTCCGTCTCGATCACGCTAACGGTCCCGGCCCCTCGTTCTGGGCAGACTTCTGGGGCGCATGCAAAGAAGAAAAGCCGGAATGCCTGTGCTTCGGCGAAATGGTTGAACCCGCCGACGTCATCCGGCGCTACACCGGCTGTATGGATGGCGCCCTCGATTTCCACTTCGCCGATGCGATCCGGCGTACCTTCGCACGCAGGACCTGGTCTGAATCTGAGCTGGGGCATTTCCTGCGGGATCACGTTACCTATTTCGATTCGGATTTTCTCTTGCTCTCATTCCTCGACAACCACGATATGGATCGATTCCTCTACCTCGCGCAGGGTGATCGCACACGCTTGAAGCAGGCTCTCCGGGTTCAGATGCGTATGCCCGGCCCACCGGTGATCTACTACGGCACAGAGGTGGGATTGAGCCAGCAGGCGGGCAAATCGAGCGCCATTGGGCTCGAGGCGAGCCGAACCGAGATGATCTGGGGGCAGGCTCAGGACCGGGAGCTGCTGGCGACCTACCAGCACTTGATCGAGGAGCGGAAGCGAAACCGGCCCTGGGATGGTGTGGATATTTCGCATTTGCTCTGGTGAGAAGCAACCCGGGATCTGGTCGAGGAAGAATGCAGTCGATGTCGGAGGCGGTTAAGATGATGAACGTGCGGAAGTGCCTTCTCCTGGCCGTGGTATTTTTGATAGCCGGTGCTGGCTGTGGGCCATCGAAAGCAGCCGTTACGCCGACCCTGGCGCCGCCCCAGGCACCCGAGGATGCGGGTCCCACCCCCGGACGAACGACGCCGCTGGCGATCGAAGAGGGCAAGCTCTATGTTGCGATTATCTGGCATCAGCACCAGCCGTTTTACTATCGGGATCCCGCGACCGGAATCTATGAACGCCCATGGGTGCGCCTGCATGCGACCAAAGACTACGTCGATATGGCTGCCATGCTGGAAGACTACCCACGCATCCACGCGACGTTCAACCTCACCCCGAGCCTGATCGAGCAGCTGGATGCCATAGCCGCCGGCGCCGAGGATCAGTACCTGGTGCACGCGAAGATTCCCGCCGAGAACCTTATCGACGAGCAGAAGCAGTTCCTGCTCGATCGTTTCTTTGATGTGAATCCCTCGATCATCGCCCGCTTCCCGCGCTACGCCGAGCTGTCCACCATGCGGAGCGAAGACAGCTTGCAGACCTGGAGCGTCCAGGACTTCCGCGACCTGCAGGTGCTGTTCAACCTGGCCTGGTTCGACCCCGATTGGTTGGCCCTCGAACCGCTGGCCGGCCTGGTTGCGAAGGGTAAGGACTACGCCGAAGCGGACAAGGCCGTCGTTTTTGCTGAACAGCTGCGACGGGTGCAGGAGGTGATCCCACTCCACGCCGAGCTGCAGCGCAGCGGGCAGATCGAGATCACCACCACGCCCTATGCGCACCCGATCCTGCCCCTGCTGGTCGACAGCAACCTGGCGAGCATGGGCTTGCCCGAGGCCGAGCTTCCCACGCGTTTCGTCTACGGCCAGGAGAGGGATGCCTTCGTTCGGTATGACAACGCCGAAATCGATGATCGCGTCGGTGTCCAGGTCGCAGACCCAGACGTGCCCGCCGGGGTAGCCCCGCCGACGAAAAAGCGCCGCCCCCTCCCGATGATCCCAGCATCCGCGTGTGTCCCCGCTGCGGGCGAAAAGTCAGAAGCCCGGACCCCTACAGCGATCTGATGTGCAGCCATTGCGGGACGGGCATT
>JBJYWH010000142.1:0-2795 GCA_046259355.1 Anaerolineales bacterium | reverse complement strand
GGACGGAAACCCGGTCTTGAATTTTGACTCATGAACCCAACGATCCCGCACGCAGGCCGCAGAAAATTTCCACGTTACACATGGCTTGGCCTGGCAATCCTCATCGCGGGCGAGATTAGCCTCGCCAGCCACATCCAATGGGTCGCCACCTGGTTCACGCCAATCATGTGGTCAGGTTTCATCTTGCTGGCGGATGGTATTCTCGCCCGGTCGAAAGGCAGCTCGTGGCTTTCCACCCGGCGCCTGGAATTTCCATTCCTGGCGGTAGCATCGGTGCTGATCTGGCTGCTTTTCGAAGTATACAATCTCCGGCTGCAGAACTGGCTCTACCGGGGCCTCCCATCCAGTGGTATCGTGCGCGACCTGGGTTATTTCTGGTCCTTCGCGACGATTGCGCCAGCGGTACTTATCGCAGCTGAACTCTTCCATGTGCTCCTCCGGGGGAGGGTGAAACCTGGAACAAAGGCCGGGCGGACGTTTCGGCTTGGCCCGACCTGGCCCTGGATTTTACTTGGATGGACGATGGTCGCATTGCCCCCACTCCTCCCCATCCCCGCTGCCCGGTTCACGTTCGGTGCCGTGTGGATCGGGTTCATCCCACTGCTCGACCCGATCAACCGACGACTGGGCGCTCCCAGCCTGCGTCAGGAACTGAAATCAGGCACTACCAGCACGATCGTTGCACTGCTCCTCGGAGGACTGTTTTGCGGATTGCTCTGGGAGGCCTGGAATTTTCAAGCACTTGGGGCCAACGGCGGTCACTGGATCTACACCGTTCCAGAAGAACTCCGGATCTTCGGGTTCCACTACGGCCAGATGCCCATCCTCGGCATGCTCGGGTTTCCTCCCTTTGCCGTGGAGCTTTACGTGATGTACCAAACGATTCGCAGTCTGTTCGGGGTGGAACGTGTGTTGGGCCGATGGGCGTTCTTGCAGGGAAGCCTCTGAACCGTCCGATCGGCCGGCACTATTTCCCGGGCCACTCGAAGAACACAAGCAGGGTTGCTCCGTACTTACGTTGATCAAATTCAACCAGCTGGCTCAGTTCGAGCTCTTCATATTCCTTGGGGTGAATCTGGGCGATCACCCAGGCATCCGGGTAGAGCTGGTCTGTATTCTGGTCGATAAGCAAAACAGCGTGCTTCCATAACGATTGATATTGCGGGGGTGCGATATAAACGAAATCGTAAGGGGTCTCCCGGGAACTGGATTGTAGAAATCGGAAGGAGTCCTGCTGCAGCACCAGGGCCCGTTCTGAAAGCTGGGTCAACTCGAGGTTTTCGCGTACCGTGAGAATCGCCCTTCGATCCCGGTCGATAAAATCGACCCGCTCGGCTCCCCGGCTGAGCGCCTCGATACCCACTCCCCCGGTCCCAGCGAATAAATCGAGGAAGAAAGCACCCTCGATCTGCGTCCCGATTATGTTGAACAAGGATTCCTTCACGCGGTCCGTGATCGGACGCGCGATATCCCCGGGCACCATTTTCAATCGGCGCCCCTTTGCGCTCCCGGCAATGACACGAATACCAGACATGGAGTACGGATCGGTGAAGGGAATATATGCCTATACGAAATCTACGGCCTGTCGTAAAGTTTGCAGATTCGATCGTGGGGCCAGAATAGGCGTCACACAGCCGGTCCCGAGAATCACCCCACGCCGCTCGACCTGAACGAGGGACTCCTGCGCTTCTGCCTGAACTTGATCGGGAGTACCCAAGACGAGCGTTTCCCGCCGCACACCGCCGCAGACAGCACCAGGAAACAGCCCGGCGCCCGCTGCGAGATCGGGTTCCACCTCACGATCATGCCAATTCACCACCTGCACCGGATACTTTGCAGCGAGCTTAAAATGAATCGCCGTCCCATGAAGGTGGAGGACATTCAACCAGAACGCACTCGTTCGCTCGAGAATTGCGAGATCAAACGGCTCGCAGAAGAGAGCGTATCCTTCGATTTCGAAATAGCGATAGCTTGCATGCTGAACGGCGTAGAATATTCCATCCAACGGTTCACCTGTCAGCCGGTCAACCCAATCCGCCGTAATATTCGTAATGATCCGCAGCCCTTCCAGGACGGTCTTCGGATCGCGGTGGAGATGCTCCAATAATCGTTCGCCGCCGGCCAGGTTTTTGGCTTGTGCCAGCGGGCTGAAGACCGTCTGAATGATGGGCGTGTCTTTCCCGAGCTGCTCGCGCAGGGCACGCAGACATTCGACCTGCCGCCTCAACCCACCCTGCCCGGGGTCGAGCCGATCAAGCTTCACCCAATCTTCCGGCTCGAAAATGACCCGTTGTGTGTATTCCCGGGTGCCTTCGGCATTTCCCCGCCACTCATCCTTCACGCCCCAATCCACCAGGCAGAAGGACGAGGCAGGAGTGACTTTCACAAAATCGAAGTCGAATTCCTCTTGAAAGCGAGCAATGGAACTGGCCAGCGAGAGAGGGGATTGATCGTCGACTGGAAAATGTCGCCATAGCGAGACGGGAGGCCGGTCGGCAATTTCGCCCCGAATTGCAGCCTCCAGTCGCTCACGTTTTGAAGTGCCTGCCATCATAAGTTCTTGTTAGGATATCCGGCTGCCCAGAATGACCTGGATCTGGACGTCCGCCATGCGTTTTAACATGGCATCGCGTATTGTCTCCGCGTCTTTCTGCATCACCTGCAGAAAGAGCTCGCGCGCCTTCTCTTCCTGGCCGACCTGCTTCAAGGTCATCGCAAGTCCATAGATGATTTCAATCTCACCCGGCCAGTGGGTGTGTGCAGCCTCAAAGATCGTGCGCGCTTCGTCGGTCTTT
>JBJYWH010000141.1:0-2367 GCA_046259355.1 Anaerolineales bacterium | reverse complement strand
CTCGTAAAGCTCGTAGGGCAGCGGGTAAACGTAGGCTTCGGCCGGCATTCCCTGTGATAACAGGTGAATTCTAGACTTCCATGGGCGAACTTCTTTCTGGGCTGTCCGGCATGTCTCATCCGATGCTTGCGTGGATCCAGCATCCTCACTCCAGGGCGACGGGTTTTTCCAAGATGGACAGCGTAGATCCACGATCCCCGATCGTTTTCAACACGCTCCCGCTGAGGCCATGTCCCATCCGTCCTGGAAGCTCAATACAGCACCCCACAGTTATAAGGAAAGCGCAGTCGGGAACGGCTGTCCAGCTCTGCATGCGGAAAGTCGAAGCTGAGGGTAATTCGGAGTTCGTAGAACCCGCCCCACTTGGAGAATGTAATCAGCCGCACCTCGGCTTCCCCATCATTTATCCTGACCCAGGGTGTGGAATCAATGGTGGAAAGTAAGGCATTGAAGGGGTTGCCGGCTTTTAAGGACGCTTCATCCGGGCTGGCCCCCAGCCCCTGCGCTGCAGCTTGAAAAAACCCTCGGGTCTCTTCTTTGCTCGTGAGAATCGTCGTGTCATTGTAAAGCCCGTGCCAGTAGAGCTGGTACTGATCATCCACGACGACAGCGCCACATACTGGAAGTAGCCTTGCGGGCTGCCGTCGACCTGCAGATGGTCGAGGTATTGATCGGATCCAACAATCGGCTCGAAGGAGTACTGCAGCGCGTTGCCATTCGCCCGGGCAAACTGGGGGTAGCTTTGTAAAAGACAGTTCATCGACCTCACGGACGTACACGATCGGCCGCCTGCCGGCTGGATCGGCGAGCATAACGCTGTCGAGGGTGTAGCCGGGCTCCATACTGAGGTGGCCGAACACCCGGAAGTATTCGTTCGGATCGAAGTCGTCGCTGTCCTTGACACTGCCGACCAAATCCACCGAACAACGGCTGGCAGCGCTGCCGTGCGGCAGGGCCTCAACCGCTTTCAGCCATTCGTCCACATGCTCGATCGCCACGCCTTCGGCGTCCGGTGAGCACGCATGGATCCCAAAGAGCGTAAACGACAGCACCAAAACGGCCGCAGCGTACCGGATCATCGACGCCTTCATGCCAGGCCTCCTTCCAGGGAAACTGTGCCTCGCAAGTCAGCATGGCATCATTCCAGCACGCAGACTGCCGAAGTAGTGCCGCGCCGGAAGGCCGGATGATGTCGGCGTCTGTTTAGATTTCTCAAAATCCTGTTTAGATAAGCTCCAGCTCCCAGGCTGTATAGACCGCCAGCGCCAGCACGATGATGATCGTGGCGCCCAGGAAGACAATCGCGAACAGCCGGTCGCCCAGCGTGGAATACGGCGGATCCCCTGGCTTGCGCGGCAGCCGCAGGGGCGGCGGCGTCTTTAACACCTGGTTCATCTGCACCTGGCTGATGCCGGCGCCGATCGCGATCAGGATCGCCAGTCCACCCAGCAGCTGCAGGTACAGATCCCCCGTGAACAGCGCCATCCCACCCAGCACGACCGATCCCAGCATCGCCAGGTACGGCAGCAGCTTCGGAGTCATGCGTCCTCCTCCTGCCTGCTGGTTGTGCCCTCCCGGCTGGCGAGCATCTCGGCGATGATTGCGCCGTAGCGCCGGTGCTGGATGGCCCCGGCCTCACCGGCAGCCTGGCGAAGGATGTCCATTCCAGCCCTCGTATGATTCCGGGCAAATTCCAATTCCGCCAGGTTGATGCGCAGCTGGATGACGTGCTCGCGGTGCCCGATCCCTTCGGCGATGGCGATACCTTCCTTTATGTACCCCTCCGCCTGTTCGAAGGCTCTCGCCGCCGTCATCAATGCGCCCAGGTTCGCCAGCAGCTGGCTCGTCCGGGCCCGGTCGCCGCTTCCCCGCGCCAGCTCGAGCGCCTCTTCGAAGGCCTTCCGGGCACCCTCGTCCTGCCCCTGCTCATGGGCGAGTGTGCCGAGGTTCGTGAGCAGCGCGGCCATCGTCAGGCGATCGCCCTGTTCCTGCGCCAATTCCAGTGCCCGCTGAAAGGCAGCCTGCGCCGCCTGCCGCTCCCCGGCGCCGGCATGGACCGTACCCAGGTTGGAGAGCAGCGCCATCGTCATGGCCGGGTCCCCGGCCCCGGAAGCCAGCGCCAATCCGGCTTCAAAGTGCTGGCGCGCCCGCTCCCGGTCGCCCTGGCTCACGGCCAGCGTGCCCAGGTTGGAGAGGAATCCTGCCTGGCGTGCGCCTAGGTCCGCAGCTTCCGCAACCTGCAGACCTTCTCGGAAACGTGCTCCTGCCGCGCTCAGATCGCCCTGGCTCAGGGCGGTCGAGCCCAGCCCCTGCAGCGCGGCGCAGTGTGAATCCGGTTCGTCCAATCCACGCGCGAGATCGAGCGCC
>JBJYWH010000140.1:0-2152 GCA_046259355.1 Anaerolineales bacterium | reverse complement strand
AACATTTTACTTAGAAACAACGAACCGACCAATTCAGGCGGCTTTCATTGGTGGTCTAAGCCTGCTCACACGGCCAGACGCGCTGCTATTCATCGTTCCACTTGGGCTTGAACGGCTGCGCCAACTATGGCTCAAGTCACCAACCAGGCCATCCGTCGCTGAATTGTTTGCGTTCCTTGCCCCGGTCATGCCATGGGTAATCATCGCAACCGTTGTTTATGGCCAACCACTGCCCCACTCCATTCTCGCGAAGGTTGGTGCATATCACCTGCCGCGCGAAGCGGCATTTGTCCGCCTGTTGCAGAATTTCGCCACACCCTTCATGGGGAATCTGCTGTTCGGCCGCATAGGGATCGGTATCGGGCTGCTCTTTCTACCGGCGTTATCGATCATGGGTTGGCTGCGGATTTGCCGGGTTCGAGTCGAAGCCTGGCCGCTGGCAGTCTATCCATGGGTTTATTTTGCAGCATTCAGCATAGCCAATCCACTGATTTTCCGCTGGTATTTATCCCCTCCGCTTCCACTCTACGTCCTGGGTATCGTGCTCGGGTTGGACGGACTGACCCGGTCGCGAAGGGCGCAACCAATACGAATTGCTGCATCGGGGCTGATCATCGTCCTCTTATTGAATTCATGGACCTTAAAACCCGATCAAGGCCCCATCCGCCCCGCGCCGAAAATGGCCTATATCAAGCTCGAGCAGATTTATACCCAGGTAGCAGAACGTCTCCAGCCAGCGTTGAAGCCCGAAGACGTCATTGCAGCTGGAGATATCGGGGCGCTGGGTTATTTTACCGATGCCCGGATTCTCGATACGGTTGGTTTGGTCTCGCCGGTCACATTGGAGTACTTCCCGATCCCTGATTCTTACTACGTGATTAATTATGCCATCCCGCCCGAACTGATCATGGATCAGCAGCCACAATACATCGTGATCCTGGAGGTGTACGGGCGCGAGGGGCTGCTGCGTGATTCCCAATTCAACCGTGAGTACCAGTTGATCGACAGCATCCCGACCGACATCTATGGATCGCGGGCGATGCTGGTGTTCAAGCGGCGCCCTGCAGCAGAATAAAGAAAAAGACCCCGCTGCTGCGGGGCCCAATAAGAAAACCCGGAAACGCTACTCTCCCAGATAATCAGCCAGCCTTCGGCGGTGCGTCGGATGCCGCAATCGGCTGAGAGCCTGGGCTTCGATCTGGCGGACGCGCTCGCGTGTCACCCCCATCTTCCGGCCGACTTCCTCCAGGGTATAGCTCTGCCCATCGAGCAATCCATATCGGAGCTGCAGGATTCGAACTTCTCGGGGTGGGAGTGTATTGAGGACATCCTGCAGATCTTCGCGCAGCAAATTCTGTGTCACGATCTGGACAGGTGCAGGTGAGTCCTCATCCTGAATAAAATCGCCAAGAACCGAGTCATCTTCTTCATCCGTGGGTGTTTCAAGCGACAAAGGGCGCCGGGCGACCTGGATCATGTTCTCGACTTTTTTGGGCGAGACATCGAGCACCTGCGCCAGTTCTTCCGTGGAGGGCTCCCGCCCAAAATTCTGAGTGAGCTGATGGGAAACACGCAGCAACCGGTTGATTTGATCACCCATATGAACCGGTACTCGAATCGTGCGTCCCTGGTCGGCGATCGCGCGCGTGACAGCCTGCCGGATCCACCAGGTCGCGTAGGTCGAAAACTTATGCCCCCGGCGATAATCAAACTTCTTCGCAGCCCGAATCAGGCCGATGTTGCCCTCCTGGATCAAATCCAGGAACGGAACGCCGCGCCCCATATACTTTTTCGCCACACTGATCACCAGGCGGGAGTTCGCCGTGATCAGGTGTTCACGTGCGGCCCATCCATCCTCGATCTCACGCTGGAGGCCCAGTCGCTTCTTGGGAGCTACATATCCGGCGGCGAGCTCCTCACGCGCTTCCCGACCTCGCTCGATGCGCTTGGCGAGAGATACTTCCTCTTGAGCTGTGAGAAGCGGTACTTTCCCTACTTCTTTAAGGTACAGCCCGACAGTGTCATCCGCATCGATCGTCGAAAGAACACTCTGCTCCAATTCGAGTTCACGTTCTTCAGCAGAGGCCATTTCATGCGCCGCATCGTTGTGCTCTTCCTCCTCCAGGCTCTGGTCGAGGATATTCAATCCGGC
>JBJYWH010000139.1:0-4374 GCA_046259355.1 Anaerolineales bacterium | reverse complement strand
GTCCTGCTGACGAACGTGGTGACGATAATTCTACTGATCTGGCTTCACCGGCGTGAAGGAGAAGGGTACCTTCACTATGCCCATTTCCAGCGTGAAACAGTGTGGCAGGATCTCGCGCTCGCGATCCTGATTTTTGTGGGTGCGGCGCCTTTGTCGATTCTGCCGGGGCAATGGCTCGCCGGCAGGCTGTTTGCCTCAGGCGATGTGGCGTATAACCTGATTTTCCAACCGCTGCCCACTTGGGCGGGGTTGCTCAGCTTGCTCATGCCGATTACGATCGCATTCTCCGAACTGCCGACCTATTTCGGTTATGTCATGCCGCGGCTCGAACGACAGTTGAACTCGGGATGGGGAGCCTGGGCGATCGCGGGTTTCTTCCTTGCTTTTCAGCACATTGCCGCACCGGCTGTCCCTGACTGGCGGTTCATACTCTACCGGCTGGGTATGTTCATCCCGTTTGCTCTGTACATGGGGTGGATGATCAGGTGGCGGCCGAGGTTGTTTCCCTACCTGATGATTGGCCACGCCCTGATCGACATGACCGTCGTCGTTACCATCCTGACGATATAATCCATCAAAAGAGTATCCAGTGCGCAGCCTGCCTCTTCCTGGCCGTTGTTTCCTGCAGCGGGTGTTTTCGTTGTATGATCGGATTAGGTCCATCCCCAGCTTAGCACGCGACCCTGGTCCACATCTGTCCCGGTATGATCGGAACGGGTTGAAGGAGGAAGACCGATGGAAGTCCTGGCTGATCTGCTCATGGCTTCCTCAGAAGATATTCCTACGATTGTGGCATCAGAATACCCCTTGGGTAAATTCAGAGGCGTGAACGTCGATGGCCTTGATCCCCTGATGGTAATTGCTCTGCACGCCTCCATTACGGGCCAGGCGGTTGAAGAATTGATGGATTCTTACCATCCGGTAGCACACGCAACCGAGAGCGGCCCATGGTTGATCCAGTTTCCAGGAACACTGACGGAGCACCTCTCCGGATTACAGCCCCCCGATTACCCCCAGGTTGCTCGAGTCTGGGCTGAGTCCTACCGCGCGCGTGGGGAAGAGCTTTCTCAGGTGGATGCCGAAAAGTATCTCGGGCAGATGTCCTATCTCGCGCAGACCGCCGCCTTTGACGGGAAGGAGCTCTTCCTCTGGATCTACTCCTGAGCGCTCTCCGGACACAAGGCGGCTCTTGATAAAATCGGGCGAAAGCCAATCCAACTCGATCCAGCTTGCCATCTGCTGGCGAGCGTGCTACGGTCTCCCATCTTGCCTGCAATCTTCATAAAGTCGATATCCGTCCGTCGATGCGTGTTATAGGGTTGTGAAAGCATGACGGATTCAGCCGAAAAAGCGCTCGGAAGCAATTCGCCCAGCGGCGGGCTGCGCGGCATGCGGGCATTTTATGTCCTGTGGGTCGGCCAGTTCGTGTCGATCTTCGCCAGCCGGATGACGGGATTCGCGATCACGCTGTGGGCCTGGGACCTGACCGGGACCGCGACCGGCCTGGTGCTGGTCGGTGTGATCTCGTTCATACCCGGTGTGCTGCTCAGCCCTTTCGCGGGCACACTTGTCGACCGCTGGAACCGCAAGCTGGTCATGGCGCTGGCGGATACCGGGGCTGCATTCTCGACGGCAGTGCTGCTGGTGCTTTTCGCCACCGGCAAGGCTCAGATCTGGCACCTCTACCTGCTGGGAGCCGTGGAGAGTGCGTTTGGCGCCTTCCAGTACCCGGCGTATGCCGCCGTCGTTACCACGATGCTGCCCAAGGAGCAGTTTGCTCGGGCCAACGGCATGAACACGGTCGTTGGATCGGCATCTGGCATTGCGGCGCCGCTTCTGGCCGGCGCTTTGCTGGCGGTGGTCGACATCTCCACCATCATGGTGATCGACCTGATCACATTCGGCTTTGCACTTTTCACCCTGGCGATCATTTCCATCCCGCAGCCGGAACATTCCCAGGAAGCACAGGCCGGGAAGGGTTCGATCTGGAAGGAAACCCGTTTTGGGCTGAGCTACATCCTCGCCCGCAGGAGCCTGACCGCCATCATCCTGCTCTTCACGGCTTCCAACATCCATGCCGCCTTTGGATACCCGATGATGACGCCGATGATCCTGGCCAAGACCGGCGACAGTTCGGTGATCCTCGGTCTTTCACGATCGGCGGGCTCGCTGGGATTTCTCGTGGGCGGCCTGGTGATGACGGTATGGGGAGGTCCGAAGAAGCGCATCCACGCCGTGAACATGAGCTTCATCTTATGGGGGCTGTTGGGTGCCTTCGTCTTTGGACCGGGATGGTCGATTCCAACATGGTTGATCGGGTCGTTCATGATGGCGGTCTTCAACCCGATTATCAACAGCGCGTATATCGCCATCCTGCAGTCAAAAGTGGAGCAGGACCTGCAGGGGCGCATTTTTGGCCTGGAAAGTGCGATTTCGACCATTTCATTTCCACTGGGGCAGCTGCTCGCCGGGCAGCTTGCCGATCGCGTATTGGAGCCGGCGATGATGCCCGGAGGGACGCTGGCCGATCTGCTGGGGGCGTTTTTCGGTACCGGGCGCGGTGCGGGGATCGGACTGGTGATCGTCATCGGCGGCGTGATCGCGATCATCAACGGACTGGCTGGCTATTTGATCAAGCCAATCCGGGAAATTGAAACGATTCTCCCCGATCGCGGCGTCGTCGACTCGAACGCAGTGGCTTGATCGATCGATGGGATGCGAGAATTCCCATTGGGTTTGTTGCGGTTTGATGGTTTAATGGGCGGCTGCATTCCGGTTCAATCCACCGGTTTGGTATGATGAGGGCGGGAGGCACGGTACGAGACGATGTTCCAGCGAAGGAACCAGCGTTCGCTGAAGCGGGCACTTGATAAAGCCAGCGACGGCGAACTGCGCGATCTGCAGGAAGAGCTGAATTGGCGCCAGGAGCGGGTGGCGCAGCTTGAGTTTGAGCTGTCCGATACCAACGCCAATCTCGCCCGCTTCAACCAGAAGCTCGACGATCGTTTGGGTGCACTCCAGAAGCGGTTGGAGGAAATCGAGTTCGAGGTCGAGCAAGCCCGGCTGCGGGCTGCGCGCCGCGCACAATGGGGTGAGCGGGCCGACTCGCCCGATATGCATGTCGATGTCCTCGAGCAGTACCGTCGCACCTGGACTCCCAAGGAAAAGCCACCCGCACCCCCTGCGGAAGAACCGGAAATCAGCGAGCAGACCAAAGCCGAGCTTAAGGCGCTATTCCGCGCCCTGGCCAAACGCTTTCACCCGGATCTGGTGACCGATCCCGAAGAGAAGCGCTGGCGGGTCAAGGTCATGGCGCAGGTCAATGAAGCCTATGCTGCCATGGACGTGGCGGAGCTGCAGCGCTTGAGCGCTAAGCCTGGCCGATCCGAGGCACCGGTTCAGAAAACGCGTGAACAGATGCTGGCGGAGCTGCAGCATGAAATTCGGCGGTTGGACGACGTCATCCGGGGCCTTGAGCGAACACTGCAGGATCTGATTAACTCACACACCGTTCAATTGATGCTGGAAGTGACGATCGCAGAGCGCAGCGGGCAGGATTTACTGGGGGAAATGGCGGCCGATCTGCGGCGTAAAATTGCGGATCTGGAAGCCGAATATGCCCGGCTTTCATGAGCGGCGGCGTTACGACGAGAAACGAGCGAGGCGGGCATTTGCCCGCCTCGTTGTTTTACCGGGTCCTTTCGGGAAAGGTATACCGGGCGAGCTTTCAACCACCCTTTGTTTGAAGCATCTGCCGCAGGACCATGTGCAGAATACCGCCGTGACGGTAGTAGTCGGCCTCCACCGGCGTGTCGATGCGTACGCGCGCCTGGAAAGTCTTGACCCCGTCGGCATCGTCTGTCGCCTGAATACGAATCCGATCGCCGGGTTCGAGGTCCTCGTTCAAGCCGAGAATGTCGTAGGTTTCCTCACCGGTCAGGCCGAGCGAAGCGGCGCTCTCGCCAGGCATGAACTCAAGCGGCAGGACGCCCATCCCGACCAGATTCGAGCGGTGTATCCGCTCGAACGACTCGGCCAGGACAGCCCGCACGCCGAGCAGATTGGTTCCCTTTGCCGCCCAGTCGCGCGAAGAGCCCGTGCCGTATTCCTTGCCAGCTATGACAATCAGCGGCACGCCGCGCTCCCGGTAGACCTCTGCCGCATCGAAGATGCTCATCTGGTTCCCGCCGGGAATAAGGCGCGTGTACCCCCCTTCGACGCCAGGAAGCAGCAGGTTCTTCAAACGGATGTTGCCGAAGGTGCCGCGCGTCATCACGCGATCGTTTCCCCGCCGCGAGCCGTATGAATTGAAATCGCGTACTTCCACGCCGTGTTCGATCAGGTAGCGGCCGGCTGGACTCTCAACCGGAATCG
>JBJYWH010000138.1:0-2101 GCA_046259355.1 Anaerolineales bacterium | reverse complement strand
GCTGATCACGGGATTCGGCACGTTGCTGAGTCCCTGGCTGGCGCGCCGACTGGGTGGGCGTATCCACGCCCTGGTGTTCACCCAAGCCACCAGCCTGGGCTTCCTGCTGATCCTCGGATTCTCACCCTGGCTGGGCGTAGCGGTGCTCGGGTTCTGGGGCCGGAATGCCTTCATGAACATGGCCCAGCCGCTGTACAACGCCTTCTCGATGGAGCAGGTCTCCGAGAATGAGCAGGGTACCCTTAACAGCATGCTGACGCTAAGCTGGAACACTGGCTGGGCGTTGATGCCGATGGTCTCCGGATTCATCCAGGCCAGATTCGGGTTCTCACCGATCTTCATCACCACCGGCATCCTGTATGCCATCTCCACGGGGATGATCTGGGCCTTCTTCAAGGATATCCCTGAACCCCTTAATGCAGAGGCCGCGGCTGCCTGATAGGAAAATATAATGAAGACTGACGTGCGCACGATCCTCAGAGATATCCAGGCAGCCGCCCGCATCGGGCACGTGGAGTCGCTGTGGGCCGCGCTGGACCAACTCCAGGATATCCCCCAGATCGGGGGCAATCACCCCCTGGATGAGACCCTGATCCATCAGGTATTGCTGCCGGTGGGCAAAGCCATCTCCCGGATGCGGATCACTCAGGCGGCAATGCAGCCGCTGATCCGGCACTCGTTCGCCGCTTATCGGGCAGCAGCGGGCGTGGCTCTGGTGACCCGCTACCTGGACGGCAGTAACAACACTACCCTGAAAGACATCAACAGCCTGGTACAGGATCCGCGGGCGGACGTGCGTCTGGCCATCCAGATGACGGTGGCCCAGATGCCTGATCCAGAGCCGGATAAACTGCAAACACTTTTCAGCACCTGGCAGGCATCCGACTCGCCCCGCATCCAGGCCCTGGCCTATCAAATCCTGCCCCACCTGCCGGAAGAGATCATCCTTAAGCAGGTGCGCAACATGCAGACCGAATCCACCGAAGTCCCGGCGGAACTGCGTAATACGATTGCCAGCACACTCTCGCAGCTGGGTGCCGGCGGACATTCTGAGGCAGTTTTGGGAATCCTGTCCAGCTGGGCTGCCCAGGAAGATCCGGATTACCGGATAATCGCGGACAGCCTCTCCAAACCCTGGGCGGCGGCGTATCCGGAGCTGACCCTGGAGATCCTGACCCGGCTGGCTGGCAAGGCAGGCGCAAGGAAGCGCATCCGCAAAGCCCTGGAAAATCTGAATCGAAACGGCGCCGAGGAACAGGTGGCCGCCGTTCTGGAAAGCTGGCGCAGCGCTGAGAATCCCCATCTCAGGGCAGCCGGCAATGACGAAAAGCTGAACATCTAGATACACACAAGGAAGAGAAGAAAATGACTGAGAGAAATATCATCCAAACCCTCGATGACGGTTTGATCTTACGCACAGCAACCGCAGATGATGCTGAAGCAGTCGCCAATTTTAACGGAAAAGTGCACGTGGACCCGGGCGAAGAGTTTGTCGAGCACATCTATCACTGGATCCATGATCTGTTTAACGGCAATCACCCCACTACCGGCCCCTCCGATTTCACTATTGTGGAAGACACCAACACCGGCGAGATCGTCTCGACGATGTGCTACATCGGCCAGGAATGGGCTTACGAGGGAATCAAGTTCCCCGTCGGTCGGCCCGAACTGGTCGGCACGCTGGAAACCTACCGCCGCCGCGGGCTGATCCGCAGGCAGTTCGAGATCGTCCATCAATGGGGTAAAGAACGCGGCCACAAGATGCAGTTCATCACCGGGATCCCCTGGTATTACCGCCAGTTCGGCTACGAGATGGCGGTCAACCTGGGCGGGGAGCGTTTGGGGGCTATCCCCAACATCCCCGAATTGAAGGAAGACCAGGAAGAACCTTTCACCTTCCGACCCGCCGTGGCAGAGGATGTGCCCTTCATCAAAGAAGTCTACGACCACAGCACCAGTCGCAGTCTGTTAAGCTGCGTGCGTGATGAATCCCTCTGGCAGTACGAAATCACCGGGCGGAATATCCGATCCAGCCTGGGACTGGACTACCGGATCATCGAGCGCGCCAGTGTTGGCACCCCGGTGGGTTTCTTTGGCATGC
>JBJYWH010000137.1:0-8600 GCA_046259355.1 Anaerolineales bacterium | reverse complement strand
CAATTCACCCCCGATATGCTCCCGAGCGACGTCACGGGCGTTTCGATATTCAACCAAAAAACGAATGAGTTTGAGTTCAGGCCCGGCCCGATCATGGCGCAGATTGTGCTGACCGATGAGATCAACCGGGCGACGCCAAAGACGCAGGCCGCGCTGCTGGAGGCGATGGAAGAGCGGCAGCTTACAGTGGATGGTGTCACATACCCGCTTCCTCAACCCTTTCTTGTGCTGGCGACGCAAAACCCGATTGAATATGAAGGCACGTTTCCGCTGCCTGAAGCCCAGATGGACCGGTTCTTGATGCGGATCAACATCGGGTACCCGAGCAGCAGCGATGAAGTCCGAATGCTGAAATCGCAGCAGCTGGTGCATCCTATCCTCGATCTGAAGCAGGTTATCGGGCTGGAAGAACTTCTGGCAGCCCAGCAGGCAGTGAAGGAGATCACCGTCTCTCCAGAAATCGAACGCTATATTGTCGACCTGGTAGACGCTACCCGGACGCACGGTGAGGTATACCTGGGGGCCAGTCCACGCGGCAGCCTTGCGCTATACCGGACAGCCCAGGCATGGGCTGGCATCGAGGGCCGGACATACGTCCTGCCGGATGACATCAAGGCCCTGGCCGTTCCCACGCTGGCTCACCGTCTGATCGTGGGCTCGGCAGCGCGAATTCGAGAGGTCGACGCGCGCGACATCGTCGACGAGCTGCTCCAGAAGCTTCCAGCCCCCGGTGGGGAAATCGGGTAATGTCCCAACGAGCACGCGGCGTTCTGGCTTTGCTGGTGATCTGCGTGGGGGCCGCGCTGATCACCGGGCGAGAGCTTTTTGTCAATCTGAGTTACTTCTGGGCTGGTTTGCTCATCCTGGCGTATGTCTGGTCCCGCACTTCCCTGCGCGGCCTGGAGCTGGAACGGCTGCCGCGTGCGAACAGGGCTCAGGTTGGCCAGCTTTTCGTCGAGCATTTTGAACTCCGCAATCTCAACCGCTTTCCTAAACTCTGGATCGAAGCCCGTGATGAATCGGATCTGCCCGGGTACCGCGTCACGGCGATCGCGATCGGACTCGGAATCCGGGGACCTTCCCGGGCCGATGCCCACCGTGCCGTGAATGTCCTCTCGGGGTTGGCGCCACGCCAGAGCCGCAGCTGGATCGTGCGTACACTTTGCACCCAGCGCGGCCGCTACCATCTCGGACCGATGAGCCTGCGCTCAGGCGACCCGTTTGGACTTTTCCCCACGCGAAGAGATATTCCCGTGCAGCAGCATGTCGTCGTACTGCCGATGATCGTGCCGATCGCTTCGTTCGCGATTCCCAGCGGACGCTTGCCGGGTGGGGAGGCGCTACGGCAGCGGACCCATCAGATCACCCCGAACGCCTCCGGGATACGCGATTACGCCCCGGGAGACAGCTTCGGAAGGATTCACTGGCGGTCAACTGCACGATTGAGAAGGCTGGTTGTGAAGGAGTTCGAACTTGACCCACTGGCGGAGATTTGGATCGTGCTGGATGCCGAGCGCAGAGTCCACAGCAGCTTCGAAGATCTTGACCAGGGTCAAGAAATCAAGGTCGGCGAACTGTACCGGCTGCCTCCTTCCACCTTCGAGTACGCGGCCACGGCCGCAGCTTCCCTGGCGGTGCATTTTCTGCAGCACGACCGTTCCGTCGGGTTGATCGCATATGACAGCGCACGGCAGGTGATCCAGCCCGAGTTTGGCGCAGCCCAGCAGATGCGGTTGCTCGAATCACTGGCGGTATCGGGTCCGGAGGGCGATCAGTCGATTTCCAATGTGCTCAAGATTGAAACCCCCCGCATTCCCCAGGGTGCAACGGTTGTGATCATCACCGCCTCAACCGATGAACGTGTGGCCGAGAGCGTGCGCTGGTTGGCTCATGCCGGTCGCCAACCGATCCTTGTTCTTATTGACAGCGAAAGCTTTGGCGCGGAGCGGGGCAGCTCGGGACTCGCTTCAGCGGCCAGGATTTCATCTGCCCCGGTGCAGGTCGTGCGATATGGGGATGACATTGGAGCTGCGTTGAGCACCCGAATCTCGAGGCCGGTGCGAAGGCGGGTGGCTTGATGGAAGAAGTGAGGATGAATCGGTCGCGACGCATCTTCCTGCTGCTGACGGTCTTTTTCAGCGGAATGACGACCCTGGCGATCGAGCTCTCGGCCTCCCGCTTGCTGGGGACGGTTTATGGAACCAGCAACATTGTCTGGGCCAATATCATCGGCCTGATTCTCGTTTATCTCACGGCTGGATATTTCCTTGGAGGACGCTGGGCTGATCGCTGGCCATATCCGAAGGCGTTCTACCGGTTGGTCAGCTGGGGAGCGTTCACCGCAGGGCTGGTGCCCCTGCTCGCCCGACCAGTTCTACTGCGAGCCGCCATGGCGGTCGAAAAGCTCGAGCTGGCATTAATGCTCGGTTCGTTCCTCTCCGTTCTCATTCTGTTCAGCGTGCCGGTAACTCTGCTCGGCTGCGTCTCGCCGTATGCCATCCGGTTGGCGATGGAGGACAGGGAACATGCCGGGAGAATATCGGGCCGAATTTACGCCCTGTCCACGTTGGGATCGATCGTCGGGACGTTTCTTCCCGTTCTGGTGCTCATCCCCACCGTCGGTACGGCCCGCACCTTTCTGATCTTCAGCCTCTCCCTGCTGTTGATCGCACTGGTCGGGTGGTGGCGTAATGACCGTCGCGGGGCGGTGCTCAGCCTGTGGATGCCGCTGCTGCTGCTCCTATTGGCCTGGTTCAGCTTGCGCAGCCCGATCAAATCGAATACCGGGCAGGTCTATGAGACCGAATCGGCGTACAACTACATCCAGGTCGTGGAAATCGACGGCGTACGACAGTTGATGCTGAACGAAGGCCAGGGAATCCATTCGGTCTACGCACCGGGACTGGAAGCGACCTATGGCACCTGGGATTACTTCCTGGCAGCGCCATTTTTTAATCTGCCGGGTGAAGCCACTGCCGTTCATCGGGTGGGGATCGTCGGCCTGGCAGCCGGGACGATCGCCAAGCAGTACACGAAGGTTTTTGGGGCTGTGCCGATCGATGGCTGGGAGATTGACCCGGGAATCATCAAGGTGGGGCGTGATTGGTTCGATATGAACGAACCCAATTTGAACGCGATCCCGGAGGATGGACGGTGGGGATTGGCACACAGCGGTCAGCGCTACAGCGTAATCGGGGTGGATGCCTATCGCCTGCCGTATATCCCCTGGCATCTCACCACCCAGGAATTTTTCCAGCTCGTGCACGACCATCTCGAACCGGATGGAGTGCTGGTGATCAACGTCGGCCGCACCCCTGAGGACAGGCGCCTGATCGATGGGCTGACCGGAACCATTCACTCCGTGTTCCCCAGTGTACTCGTTGTCGATGTTCCCTATACGTTCAACACGATCATTTATGCCACCGTACAGACGACTTCGGCAGAGAATTTGGTGGCGAACGAACTGGCGCTGATCGGCGAGGATGCTCCGCCGCTCCTGCTCGATGTCATTCAGCGCGCGATTGAAAATCTGCAGCCAACGCCTGCTTCAACGGTCGTGTTCACGGATGATTGGGCGCCGATTGAACAGCTCACCAATGCCATCGCCCTGCGGTTCATTTTCTCGGGAAGCGTAGAGAGTTTACGGTAGCGAGGAGGTACATTTGACCGAAAGCAGCCTTTCAACCCGCATCCTGCGGTTCTGCCTGCAGGTTATTATTCCGGTCATCCTGCTTCTGGGGAGCGTCTGGATCATCCTGCTGACGGCGAAGTTCTGGGTGCCGCTGGAATACCGGATGCCCGGTTTTCCACCCGATCGATATGGTTTCACGCTCCAGGACCGGATCCAATGGTCAGGGGTTGATATCCAATTCCTGCTCGGCAGCGAGCCGATCTCCTATTTTGATCGTTATCAGCTCGATGACGGATCACCGATGCACAACGAGCGTGAATTGGTCCATATGGAGGATGTGAAGAACCTGATCGACCTCACGCGCTGGATCTTGCTGGGTGGGGCAGCCCTCGCGTTGGGCATTACCTACCTGCTGATTCGAATGGAGGGGAAGCCGGCGGCGGGCAGGGCGTGGCGGAACGGAGCACGCTGGACGGCGGTGCTGATGGTGCTGCTCGGCATCGGCCTGGTGCTCGGATTTGGGGTGATTTTTGTGGGTTTCCACCGGCTCCTTTTCCAGGGCAGTTCGTGGATATTCCCCTTATCGGACACCTTCATCCGCCTCTATCCGGAGCGTTTCTGGCGCGATACCTTCATCCTGGTTGTGATCGTCACAGGCCTCCTGACGGCTCTGGTCTATTTTTTAGGGCGGAAGACGGCGAATACGAACCGCACGCGCTGATTTTTAGCGCAGCACAGCACGAGAAGAGGGCGAGCCAGAGGCTCGCCCTCACCTGAGCGTTTGCGTATTCAGAATCAAGCCCCAAATTTCTGCAATCGGCCCGCGTGGGCCATCAAGAGCGGCATGACGTCAGAGGCGGGCATCGTGCCGAGTCCGCCCAGCTGGCAGGCGCGCTCGCCGAATTCCGTCTGGTGGTCAGGGCGCATGTGCTTGGGAGCCCAGAGCAGGAAAGGTACCGGATGCCAGCTGTGGGTGCGCATGCTGGCGGGTGTGGAATGATCCCCGGTGACCGCCAGGACATCTGGTTTTAGATCGAGCAGCTTATCCAGGGCGCGATCGACCGACTCGATCACCTCGGCTTTCTTGTTGAAGTCGCCGTCCTCGCCGCGGCTGTCGGTCTTCTTGATGTGGATGAAGAAGAAATCGTAGTCATCCCAGTGCCTGGCGGCGGTTGCGAACTCTTCCTCCGGGGTGTCGCCCTCGAACTCGATTATGTCCATGCCCACCAGTCGGGCCACACCGCGATACATCGGGTAGACGGCGATGCAGCCGGACCGCAGGCCGTAGATCTCGGGAAACTTGGGCAGCCGTGGATCGGATGAGAAACCGCGCAGGGTGACTCCGTTCGCTTTCGGCTCATCGGCCAGCAGTTTCTGGGCAGCTTCAACCCATTGCTGGACATATTCGGCGGCTTTCTTGGACTGCTTGTTGATCGCCTTTGCCTTGAGCGGGGCAAGACCGGTCCGCTGGGGATCGGTATCTTCGATGTCGGGGTGCAGATCCTTGCCGCGCAGGATCAGGGCAAAACGGTATTCCTTGACATGCTCGACTTCGATATCGAGGCCGGGAATCTTGATACCGGACAGTTTCTTCACAATCGGGATGGCTTCCTCGGTGGGAATCCTTCCCGCCCTGCGATCGCTGATCTTGCCCTGGCTGTCGAGGGTGCAGAAATTGCCTCTGGCGGCGACATCGCCCTCGTGGACATGCAAGCCTACGCCAGTCGCCTCCAGAACACCCCGGCCGACCTCATGTTCGACCGGATCGTAGCCGAAGAGCGCCAGGTGTGCGGGACCCGATCCGGGCGTGATACCCGGTCTGATGGGGATGGTTTGGCCGATCGTACCTTCGGCCGCCAGGCGGTCGAGGGTCGGTGTGCGGGCGGCCTCTAATTCCGTTGGGCCTCCGGGCTCCATCGGCATGCCGCCAAGACCATCCATGATCAGCAGCACAATCTTGCTGCCGTTGTCGAACTGGAGCTCACGAATCAGATCAAAATTTGTCATCATTCAACCTTTCTGCCGGCACAACAAAGCCCCTAGCCGATGGGTTGGCAGGGGCTTTGAAGTCGGTGTGCTGATGTCTAGTGGAGCCGTTTCTGATCGCCCTCGGTTTCGAAGATATGCATGTTGTCCATGTTGAAGACGACCTGTGCCTGCTGTCCGGTGCGCAGGTTGGTGCGCGGATCAAGCCGGCCGACAAACGTATTCTGTCCGGAGATCATGTACATGAAGACCTCGTTGCCCATCAGCTCGGTCACATCGACGGTAATCCCGACCGGTGCAGCCTTGATGCTGGGTGGGGCAAATTCGGGGTCGTGAATATCATCCGGGCGAATTCCGAAGATCACGGGCTTTCCGACCACGTTTTGGTAAAGCGACGTTTGATCCTCGGGAATGGGGACATTGAAGCTGGAGGCGTCAACGATCAGCTTTCCATCGCTGCGCTCGATCTTGGCCGGGAAGAAGTTCATCGACGGTGAGCCGATGAAGCCCGCTACAAAGACGTTCGCCGGGTAATCATACAAATTCTGGGGCGTGTCGATTTGCTGCAGGATTCCATCCTTCATCACCGCGATCCGGGTTGCCATCGTCATGGCTTCGACCTGGTCGTGCGTGACGTAAATGAAGGTCGTCGCCAGGCGTTTATGGAGCTTGGTGATTTCCGCCCGTGTCTGCACGCGCAGTTTCGCGTCCAGGTTGGAGAGCGGTTCATCGAAGAGGAAGACCTTCGGTTCACGCACGATGGCGCGGCCGACGGCCACTCGCTGGCGCTGTCCACCGGACAGCTGTCGCGGTTTGCGATCGAGCAGGTTTTCAATGGTAAGGATTTCGGCGGCTTCCTGGACGCGGCGCTTGATCTCTTCCTTCGGCATCTTGCGCAGCTTGAGCCCAAATGCCATATTGTCGAACACGGACATGTGCGGGTATAGGGCGTAGGATTGGAAGACCATGGCGATATCGCGGTCCTTCGGTGCGATATCGTTGACCACCCGATCGGCAATCATGATCTTGCCCTCGGTGATCTCCTCCAGGCCGGCCAGAAGGCGCAGGGCAGTTGTCTTCCCGCAGCCAGACGGCCCCACCAGGACAAGGAATTCCTTGTCCTCGATTTGAATGTTCATATCGTTTACTGCGGTGACTTCGGAAAATTTCTTGTATACGTGATCGTACGTTACGCTGGCCATGGGGCCGTCCTCCTTTCGGTTGATATAGTGATCAAATTATACTCTCTGTACCTTCGGTGTGACAAGAACATCGCGCGTTGACGCTCACTCTCGGCGATGGTATAGTCGACAGCGTGCAAGCGAAGAAGGAAACCAACAGCCCGGATGGCCGTTTCAGGCGCCGCTGGGCTTTACTCACGCGCTGGCTCGAACCAGGTCTCGGTGTAAAACGCTGGCTCGTCATGCTGGTCCTTGGAACGGCAATGGTAGGCCTTGGACTGGCGATTTTGCTGCTCGATGCCTATCGAGCGCATCCGGAATCCCCGATCCTGGCACTTCTAAGTCTGCGTGCACTGCCGCGCATTGTTCGGGCTCTGCTGCTGGGCGCAGCCGGTATCGGCCTGATGGTGCTGAGCATCTTCAAGCTGAACCGCGCACTGCTGGCCCCTTACGTTCAGCCCGGGCACTCGGTCGTCGACGCGGTTGCCCGCTACCGCCGCCTGGGAAAAGGACCGAAGATTGTTGCCATCGGAGGCGGCACCGGGCTTTCAACGCTTCTTCGCGGTTTAAAAAAGCACACCGGGAATGTCACAGCAATCGTCTCGGTTGCTGACGACGGCGGCTCCTCGGGCCGCCTGCGGCAGGCGCTGGGTTTGCCACCGCCGGGCGATATTCGCGCCTGCCTGGCGGCGTTGTCGGAAGATGAGGACCTGCTGACGCAGTTGTTTCAGTATCGCTTCCGGCAGGGGGAGGAGCTGCTCGGACACTCTTTCGGCAATCTTTTCATCGCCGCGTTGAGTTCCGTCACGGGGAGCTTCGAAGAAGGTGTACGCGAAGCCGGCCGGGTGCTGGGGATCGCCGGACAAGTCCTGCCGTCGACATCGGCCAATATTGAGCTGATCGCGGACAAAGCGCTGGCCGTGGCTGGGGAAGCGGTGCGAATCGAAGGTGAAAGCCGGATTCCCGCGATCCCGGGACGCATTCGGAGAGTCCAGCTGGAACCGGTGGATCCTCCTGCATTTCCAGCTGCCATCCAGGCGATCCTGAACGCGGATATGATTGTGATTGGTCCTGGGAGCCTGTACACGAGCATACTTCCCAACCTGCTGGTTCCGCGGCTGGCGGAAGCGATCGAAGCCAGTCGTGCATTTAGGGTCTATGTCTGCAACATCGCGACACAGAAGGGAGAAACCGACCACCTGAACTGCTGCCAGCATCTGGAGGCGATTCAGGCACATATCAACCGCTCGCTCGTGGACATCGTCGTGGCAAATGACAACCTGGAACTGCTGCCCGGCGACGGCCTCGAGCTGGTTGAACCGGGCCTGGATCACCCGATTTCAGTGCCGATTTACACGACGGATTTGATCGATTCGCACATCCCATCGCGCCACGACTCCGATAAACTGGCAGAGACATTAATCGCATTGCTCGAAGAGCGCACGGGCCCGCTCGAGATGGTCTCGGCGGATAACCATGAAACAGGAAACGGAACCTAACCTTATTTCCATAGGAGAAACATCATGGCAACAAAAGTAGGCATCAACGGATTCGGCCGCATTGGCCGGCAGGTTCTCAAGATCATGAAGGAAAAGTACGGTGACACCTTCGATGTCGTTGCGTTCAACGATCTCGGTGATCTGCCGACGATGGCGCACCTCTTCATGTACGACTCGAACTACGGGAAGTTCGACGGCAGCCTGGAGGTCAAGGAAGACGGGCTCGTCATCGATGGTGATTTCGTCAAAGCGCTGTCGGAGCCTGATCCGGCCAAGCTGCCCTGGGGTGATCTCGGTGTTGAA
>JBJYWH010000136.1:0-2578 GCA_046259355.1 Anaerolineales bacterium | reverse complement strand
AAAAGCAGCTTCATTCACCCGAACCATTGAGAAACGCAAGTTCTGCAGAACCAGCAATCCATGAGGGTGGAACAGCCTTTAATCGCATTATAAACCCTGGCACTCTGTGCACCGAAAAAAAAGCGCAGTGGCAGAATTTTTCCTGCGCTGTCCAATGCAGAGCGGGCAGTCATTCCCTACCTTGCACCGCATTCCTCCGATGGATGACGACGGTAACGATTCGCTCATTCGACCAAACCATCCGAGGGGACGAAATTCAACTGCATCCCATCTTTTGAATTTTGGTCATCACCAGAGTTCTGCGAATGCCCTCAACAGGAAATAATTTTACTACTCCAGGACGATAGTTTTCTTGATATGGTTCGTCCTCAAATTTGATTGTCCGATCCGCTGGCTCAACAATGCTTTAAAAAAAGTTGTGAACCTCGTAGCGATCTGTTCACGCTGGAGACGATGGCTCGAAGCTCCCGAATTTCAATCCATTGCGGAGGGTAATACCGAAGAACAGTGGAGGAAGATCATGTAGTTAACATGCGGCCGGCTCGCAGGTTATGTGCAGATTCTTCCGAAGCAAGCTTGAATAGCTGTGCATCCGGATAATGATGACACCTCAGTGCATGGAATGATCCGAGCCTGCACATCCTGCATGGAATGTGACAGGCTCGTATTCTTTCAGCGCCCGGACGCGATCACGGTGTGATCATCGGCACCTGCGGGAGATCGTCCGGCTCGAGTTCTGCTATCGCTGTGCCCGCCGGCGCCTGGTTCTGGAGCAGCTCCTCCTGGGTGGGAGTATTCCCCGCCGGCCAGAGCAGGTCCATGATGCGCGTGTCGGCGGCCGAGCCTGTGCCGCCTCCAATGCGCCATTGTTCAGCGCTCGGAAGCACATCCCGGACCCGCCACACGCCGGCCGAGGGGTAGCCCTCCTGGCTCAATACCGCAACGGCATAACTCCAGCCCTGGGGCTCACCAGGCAGCAAACTTCGAGGCGCACGGATCGTCACCCGGCGCTGGCCGGGATTGGTCGTGATCGAAAAACCCGAATCGATCTGCACCGGACCGTTCTCACCGGGCGCGAAGATCCCGGGTGTCCAGCCCTCAGCCCAGATCGCGAAGTCCCAGGCGAAGTCAGGCGTCAGCGCCGCGTTGCGCCCCGGAAGCAGACGTCGTGCTCCCCCGGCGGGCCCGTCCGTGTCGATGTAGATGTCGATCGTTTGGATGCTGAGTCCGTTGGGGGATCCCCACTCGTTGAGCACCGGACCACGGAACTGCAGCCGGAAGATCACGTCGGTCTCATCATATCCAACCGTCAGACCGGTCAGATCGAAGACGCCCGGCTTGAAGACCGCATCGCTCGGGTACTGGTAGCTTCCAGGGCCGTGATCATCGCTGGTGGGGTCCTCGAGCTCGAGGAAGATATTTGAAATCGGGAGGTCCGGGATCGCCGCAAGGGCCGGCCCATCAGGCGGATAGATGGCGCTATCCTTCTCCTCCCGGCTCAAGACCAGGCGCAGGTTGATCCGGTCCCCGCTGCGGGCCTGCGGGTAGAGGCTGCCGAAACGCAGCGCCAACTCCAGGGTGCAGCCATCCGTTGCCAGACCTGACCACAACTCCGGGGCGCTCCCTCCCGGCACCCAGCCGCCGCTGCCGTCGGCGATGAAATATCCCGATTCAACCTGGCCGTCCACGACCTGCACCTCGATCAGCTCCTTGGCGCCAAACCCGATCTGCGTCTCCCCCTCCCCAAACCGTGAATAGGCGTTCGCGGTCTGTCCGTAGGGTGAACTCAAGTAGAAACCCAGGGTTTGATCCGGGGTAAGCGCTTCCGCCAGATCGATCCGCAGGTAGAGATCCTCCAGGCTGTAGCCGTAGTAAAGCCCTTCGAGCTGGTTGCCCTCGAAGCGATAAGAACCGGCGTTCGACCACTCCCCTTCCGCTGCCTGTCCATCCAGGTTAATGGAGAGCAGGTCCAGCGGATCCTGCTCGGGGAGCTGGCGCGCCTGGGGAATGACCGGCACGGCCACAAAATCCGGAACAGGCTCGCCGATCGTGTCGTAGATCTGCGCCAGGTAGCTCCGGAACTGACGATCGAAATTGTCATCCGCGCCGGAACTCTGATCGCTCCCGTACCACCAGAACCAGTCCGAACCCTCGGCTTTGTACATCAACATCATCGCCTGTTCCAGAACCTCCGGATCCAGGGTTGGAGCGGCTTGCTGGACGGCCTCGCGTGCCCGCCGCAGGTACTCCCAACCCCGGTTCTCCTCCTCTTCGCCGATCCAGGTGCTGAAGGTGCCATCGATCCATGATCCGGCCCAGAGCGAATCCAGCATCGGCAGCGGAATGCTGGCCTCATCCAGGGCGCCGAGGTATTCCGAAGGGGTCACCGTCACCAGGTCTTCCGATTCGGAGAGCAGCCGGTACAGCTCGTTCAGGAATTCCTTGCCGTCATTCGGATAGTACTCCCAGGCATTCTCGCCATCGAGCAGCACGGTCACCAGGTGGGGCCCTCCGGCACCCTCCGCCTGCAGCTCGGTCCTGATCGCTTCCAGCCGGGCGATGAAATCGGCCGCAGCCT
>JBJYWH010000135.1:0-7575 GCA_046259355.1 Anaerolineales bacterium | reverse complement strand
CGCGCAGGAAGACAAAAGCGCCGAACAGCACCAGCAGCACGCCGGTGAGCCGGGCTGGGACTCGCCCGGCAAGACGGCCGGCGATCGCCTCGGCGTTCAAGCTGGCTGTGAAGCCGATCAACGTGTAGGCAGACAGCATGACGATCGCCATCAACAGCAGGTAGTACCAGCCCGGCGGCAGGTTGAAGGTGTAGGCCAGATAGGTGTAGAGCACGAACAGCAGCGCGCCGGGCAGGAACAGCAGCCCGGCCGGCTTGCGCCGCCATGCAAGCCACAGTGCAGTCAGCATGGCTGGCAAGCCGATAGCCAGGTTGATGACGTCGTTCGGGTAAAACGCCTGGCGCAGAACCTCGTCCGGGTAGACGGTGTCCGGGAGGAGCAGACCGAGGCTCGATGCAAAGGTCATGAGCACGGCGAGCACAAGCACCAGGAAGAGGTACAGCGAGAGCGGTCGGCCGCTCGTGACAAACGCTGGCTTCGGGGCAGCAGAATGGTTTTCCATCGTTTCTCTACTATGAATTGCCGGCAGCGGAAGGTGTGCGGATTCTCGCCACAGGCTTATCTCCCGGCGGGCTGCAGGCTGGCTTCCAGGGACGCAAAGATCGCTCGCCAGGCGTCACGATTCATAACCAGCGTGCCGTGCCCGCCGCCGAAGATCACGTGCTTGTGAGGGTGCGGGAAGTCACTGGCTTCAAGCCGCCTCATGATTTCCTCCCCCATGTCGACTGCCGGCCACAGCCGGTCATTGCGCGCCGATAGCAGCAGCACGCTGCCCTTGATGCGTTCGACCGGTATCGCGGCCGCGGCAGCCGCTCCGGCGTCGGCAAGCGAACGCTCGTGCAGCCCTGCAAGTCGAAGCGTGAGCAGGTCGAGCTTGCTGAAGGGTCCCTGGTAAGCGAGGAACGGCAGCCCCTGGCCGTCTTCCGACCACGACGAGCGCACGTCCCGCCCCAATGCGAAGCGCTGCGCGGGGATGCCCTGCCAGACCACGCTGCTGGGTGAGAACGCTGCAACGGCCCGCACGCGCGGGTCGCGGCTGGCGATAAGCAGCGCAGCTTCGGATCCCTTCGAGGCGCCGATGACGGCCAGCGCTCCCGGTTCAACCCCGGGCTGGGCCAGCAGCCAATCCGAGGCGCGCTTGAAATATTCCAGCGGAATCTCCTGGAGCGTCCCCGGCAGGCCGGGGGCCTTGAAATAGGCCAGCGAGAGCACGACAAAGCCGCGCTCCACCAGCAGGCGAACCGGCGTGCGGACACGGCTCCAGGCAGCGCCGCCCTCGGATCCGCCCAGCAGGATGACCGCCCGCTGGTTCTGGCCGCCAGCCTGGCGAAAGAAATCGCCGGCCAAGCCGTCATGTCCGATTGCTGTTTTAATCATCTCGTCTGCGCTCCCCGGGCACGCACCCGGTCACTTCGCATCAGCTGCCCGTAGCGAGGACCGGCACGACAATCACCAGGTCATACGCTGCGTGGAACACCACCGGTCCGATCCAGCTCTCTTGCTTGAACATGGCGTGCGCCCCGATCCAGCCCAGGATAGCTACCACCAGGCCGAAGACCAGCCCGCCGCCCGGAAATTCGTAGCTGGCGTTGACATGGGAAGCACCGAACACCAGGGCGGTTATCAGGCACGCCCCGCTGCGCCCGACGAGTGCTTCATAACGGCGCAGAAAAACGCCCCGGAACCACAGCTCCTCCATGATCGAGTTCGAAAAGATAAACGCCATCACCAGCCAAACTGCGCCGATATCGGAGAGGATGATGTGTGACTCCGGCACGAGCAGCCAGGTCAGCGTTCCGAAAATACCGAAGGATACCAAGCCCAGGAGCAGCCCCTGACGCCATCTGCCCCGCCGCATGAAAAGCACATCCGGCCCAAAGCCTGCCAGCAGGTTGAGCGTCAGGACGGCCGGGACGACATGCAGCAGCTGGGAGACCTTATCAACGGCAAGATCCTGCAGCGGGCTGAGGCCGGCGCGCGGCAGGTCCAGGTAACCGGTATTAAGGAACGCCAGCGCCGCGGCGGCGGTGAACAACGCGTAGGTCGCGGGCCAGCAGGAATTGAGTGCCGGGCTTTGCCTGAAGAAGAGCGCTAAAAGCAGCAGGCAGGCCGACAGGCCTAGAGCGTAGGTCAGACTGCCGCTTGTTGGGAAGACCGTGTAGAAGGGATTGCCAAATACGAAGACGGCAAACCCTCCGAGGAGAAGAAACAGAGCGGGTCGTTTATTCTTCACCCTGCGTCCAGTTCCGATGGTTCTTCAGGTCGGGGGCCGGATTTCGATCCCCGCCGGTAGCGGGTTAGCACACCCAGCGCCACGGCGATTATCCCGGCCAGGATCCCGGCATAGAGCCACGTCCTGTCCCGGGTCCAACCGTATTCAACCGAGACGCTGTTCAGCACTTCGCGCCAGAGCTGATCGCCGGCGTCGCTGTTGGTCATGATGACCACGCCCTGCCTCCGTTCCGGGTAAACGACCAGGACGGATTTGTACCCATCGTTGGCGCCAGGATGCATGAAGTAAAAGCGGTCCGCCCCATCGTCATATACCAGCAGCCCGAGGCCCCGGTCATTGATCAGAGGAGTGAGCATCTCCATTGACATTGCATGCGAGAGAAGCGAGTCCCCCTCTCCGTTGTACGAGTTCGTCAAATCGATTGCGAAGCGGGCGACGTCGGTCGGCGTGGACCACAGGCTCGCTCCGGCACCGGCTTCGGGGTATATGTGCCAGCCTCCGGGGATGGCTGCGCCGCTGGCACGATGGCCACGGGCAGCGGCCGGGCGCATTTCCTCCGGCAAAGGCCAGATAAAGGTGCTGGCATCCATGCCCAGCGGGTCAAGCACCAACTGCTGCATGAGCTCCGGGAGTGGCTGGCCGGTCACGTCCTCCAGCAGTTGCTGCACGATCATGTAGCCCCCTCCCGAGTACCGCTCCTGCGTACCGGGCATGAGGTCGACGACGATCGGGGGCGAATTTGCGGGCGGCATGCCGTCCAGAACCTGCTGCAGGTCAGGGAGCGGTGCTCCCTGGCGGTATCCAACAAAGCCACCCACTGTCACGCCTGCACTGTGGCTGAGCAGGCGTCGCAGGGTAACCTTCCTGGTTGCGGTAAAAGGATTCTCCGGAATCTGCCACGATGTCAGCTGCTGGCTGATATCCTGGTCGAGGTCGAGCAAGCCCGATTCGACCAACTGCAGAGTCGCGAGCGCGACCATCGGTTTGCCAATTGAGCCGGGTTGGAAAAGCGTCTCCGGCGTGACAGCCCGGCTTCCCCCCGTCTCAAGCAACCCGTAGCCCTTCGCCCACGCGACCCTGCCGTCGTCGATGACGGCAATGCTCAGCCCGGGGACGGCGTAGTATGCCATGCGGTCGGTGAGATCCATCGTCTTCCACGGCGGATCGGCCAGTCGCTCGCGCAGCCCAGCCTCGACGCGTTCGATGCGCTGCATGGCCCGAGCCTCGGGCGATGGCGAACAGGCTGCCAGCGAAACCAAGACGAGACCGATCGCCGCGACCAGCGCGACGGAGTTGGCCGATACCGTGGCCAGCGCGGTCGGCCGTACGGAGTCTACTCTAGGGTTCGTTCGGCTGTTCATGCTTTCCACGAGTGCTCGCTTATGTTCATTAGCGGCTGGAGTTGCCGGTGGGAGCGTACCGGTTGATGGCGGCGATGGAAGGTCGGCCGGCACGCTCCCGGAGGTGATCGGAGGATAGGCTCTGGGTCAAACCTTCCGCCTGCGGCGGGCGAGGATTATCGCCGGCACGAGCACGGTGATGAAGAAACCGCCGATCAGGATGATCCACTGTGTGTTGGACATGATGTCGCTCCTTTTTCTACAGAAGGGGCCCGGATGTTAGTCCAGGCGTACGGATCAGACTGACGCCTCGAGTGCCGTTCTCGATCGGGCCAGGAGACGCCGGCCATGGACCAGGTCCTTCGGTCCAAAGCTAATGACCACCAGCACGACAGCAAATGTGTAAACCCAATACAGCTGCCCGAGCGTGCCGCAGCAGTGCACGATGTCCGACGCCGCGTTGCCCGAGGCGTGGGTGAGCACGGCTGCCAGCAGGCTGCCATTCGAGTTATTGAAGATCCACGTGCGCAGGATGACGGTGAGCGTCATCCAGAAAACCAGCTCGGGCACGCTGTTTTCATGCCGCTGACCGGCCATCAGCAGCAGCGGCGCGTGCCACAGGCCCTCGATGGCTCCCAGGATCAAGCTCGCGGTGAGCGCGTTCCAGCGCGCCTGCAGCCGGGGCAGGGCATAACCGCGCCAGCCGAACTCCTCGCTCAATCCGCCGTGGAGGATGCTTACAAGGAACGATGGTAGGAAGATCCACAATTGGCCGGGATAAGCCCAGAGCCGGAGGTCGTACCCGGAGACCTGACCGAAGAGGTTTGTGATCAACCGCAGCACAGGCCAGATGAGCAGCGCTGCCAGCAGCCACTGCCACTTCAGGTTCAGGTTCCAGAAGCGCTTCCAAAGCGCTCGCACGCCCTCCCAGCCCCGGGTGCAGGCAGTTACCAGGAATGCCGCGAGTGTCGGCCCGAAGGGCATGATCAGCACGACCAGGATGATGGGGCTGAACGTTGAGAGGTCGGCGTCTCGCGTACCGAGCCCGGCTGGCATGTGCAGCACGTCGGTGATGAACAAGAACCACCAAAACCAACTCCAGGCGAAGGCGATCAGGAAAAAAACCGTCAGGGGGCGCCCTTCGAGCGCCTTTTCCCTGTAGTTGGCTGCAGAATGCTCCACAGTTTTTCTCCTCAGCTCGGGTTGCCCGACGTCAGGCCAAACCGACACTACCTTAGGCTATTGGTAGGGGAGGCTGCATCCTTCAATTGGGGGAATTTTGGGGATGGTGCTGTCGGGGCAACAATCCCGGTCCGGGGATCGAAAAGCCCGGCCGGTAGGCCGGGCTTTCGTTTGATTTGGCTGTCTGCAGGGTCGGTCCCGGGCGGCTTTCAGGGCTTCCACTGCTCCCACACGCGGCCGACGAGCGCTGGCCCGGGCGTGAGCGTGGGTTCGCCCGGCTGCCAGCCAGAGGGCGTGACCTCACCCGTGGCGCGCACGTGCTGGAAGGCCTTGACCTGCCGCAGCAGCTCCTGCGGGTTGCGTCCGACTTCAGGCGTTAATACTTCCATGGCGCGAATGACGAAATCGGGGTCGATGATGAAACGTCCGCGAATGTCGACCCCGGCCGCCTCGTCGTACACGCCGTAGATCGATCCAATCTTGCCGCCACCATCGGAGAGCATCGGGAAGGGCACTCCGCCCTCCACCATCTTGGACAGTTCATATTCCTGCCACATTTTGTGGACAAAGCGGCTGTCCGTGCTCAACGACAGGACTTCCACATCGAGTGCCTTGAACTCATCATACAGGGCGGCGACCGCCGCCAGTTCGGTCGGTCAGACAAAGGTGAAATCGCCCGGGTAGAAGCAGAGCACGATCCATTTCCCCTTGTAGTCCGATAGCTTAATGGGCTTGAAGCCCTGCCCTTCGACGAAGGCATTGGCTTCGAAATCGATCGCTTCCTTCCCGACTGCTGCGAGCATTCTGGCCTCCTGTTTGGGTGCGGTCGCGGGTGTCTGCGCTGCGCGATCCGGAGCGGGCACGATCGGCCCGCGGGCCGGCTTGACACAGCCGTCTTTCATTTCGGGCATCTTGACCTCCTTTCGCGTGGGTGCGAGGTGTGGGGGTTTCGGCGCACTCCGCGGAGTGTCACACTTCGATCATACAACGAAAGGGTCGATGCGCCTGAGGCCGAAGCTCAGCATGAGGGGTGGATGAATCGCACTGCTTTGAGGGCCCTCTCGTTTGGACGGCCGGTCCGCCGTTCATGGGCTTCACCCTTTGACTCGTGATGGGCAGCGAATTAATGCGCCTCAGAAAGAGCGAGAAAACCATCATCGGTTGCAGCATAGGCTTGCTGCTCAATCTGTCCGTCGATATCCCAGCTGATGACCAGATCTGGCACCCCATCGCCGTCTAGGTCGGGTGAGTCTTCGCTCCAGGCAACGTCTAGCAGACGCCCCGGCGCGGGGTCAAGAGACCACAGCAGCGTACCGGTCCAGGGCTCCCAGTGGTAGTGATCCAGATGCCCGGAGTCTTCCAGCCACAGATCGAGTGGGGCGTCGGACCGGTAGCGGGTGAAACACAGCACCGCGTCCGGGCTCGAAACCGGGAACCAGGCCGTCATGCGCAGTTGATCCTCCATGCAGTTGCCCATTACAAGCCCGATATACCAGGCCGAATCTTCCAGACCCTGCAGCCGATACTCGATCTGGATCCTGCCCGGCGTGGAGTGGTCAGCCAGCAGCATCCGCTTCCACTGGAAGGGATACAACCCTTCATCCCGCACGTTCCAGAGCTTGGTGTGCGTACCCTCCTGCACCGTGCCATCCGGCGCACGTTCGAGCGAGACCACGGCCAGAGTCATCCCACCGGTACGGTCAGGTTCAAGGTAGGGGAAGGCGATGATGTAGCGTGATTCGCAGGCATCATCCACGCCGATTGCCTGCCCGGGGAGGACTTTGGCGCTGTGGCGAAGCAGGACTTCGACGCCTTCCAGGTAGCGTGCCAGGAGCGGATTAACGGTCGGCATCGGCCGGTGCGTTATCGCGGGGCGTTTCGTTTCGACCGGGCTTAGTGTGGGTTGAGGGGTTGGCGAAGCATGAGCGGGGGAAAGCGAAGCGATCGGTGCGTCGAAAACGGGAGTTGATGCCGGCGCGCATCCGACAAGGGTCGCTGCCAGAAGGAGCGGTGGGAGCCAGCGGACCATCGAGCCCTCCGTTCTATGGGTGTTCTTCAAAGATAATGGCTGTATGTTCCTTCTTCCATAGCTCGACGACGGGTATGGGTCGACCTAGGATTCCTGTTGAACGCGCTGGTAGTAGCTGCGGGCTTTCGCCCGGTTGCCGCACGACTCCATGGAACACCAGCGGCGGCTGTGATTGCGGCTGGTGTCGAAAAACAGGTAGCCGCATCCGTTTTCATCGGCGCATTCGCCGACCCGCTCGAGCCGATCGCTCTGCAGCAGGTCAGCCGCTGTGTGCGCCAGCAGCCAGAGCGGACGCTCGAGCCGGTCGCTTTCCGGCCACTGCAGGCCGTAGCCTGCCTCCTTGCGGACCAGGCGCCCGTGTTCGATCGAGCTTGCCAGGGCGAGCGAGAGCTGTTCGAGGTCCGAAGCGGCCGGTGTCTCGCCGGAGGCGATGGCCGAGAAGAGGCGGTAGATCAGCTCGCGCAGCGCCAATCCCTGTTGGTAGACCCGTTGAGCCTGGCGTGGATTTTGCCGTGCACGTGCGGTCAGTTCTTCCGCCGATTCATCATCAAGGATCCCGGCCTGCCGCGACCATTCCAGCAGGTCGGCGTAATTCTCAAGCCGTTCAACCGGATGTTCGCTGGCGTGCCATTCCGCCGTGTTGGCGAAATCGAGTGCGAGGTGCCCACCATCGAAATCGAAGTTCGGCATGCCGTTCCTCCGATCAATACTAACTAACAAAATATACTTGACAGGTTAGAACAATCATGTCATAATCTAACCAACAATAATATTATAACCGGTTAGATGCT
>JBJYWH010000134.1:0-57567 GCA_046259355.1 Anaerolineales bacterium | reverse complement strand
GCCATCCTGTCCATCATACACGGCAAACCATCCGGATCCGATCCAGATCAGCGGGACGGCGCGGCGGTCGGTGGGTACGGCCGATTCCTGCAGCGCAGCCTCGATAACGTCATCTTCCGGATCAAGGTCGCCAATCTGAAGCAACTCGCCATTGACGCGCAGCATCTTGCCCGGCACGGATGGGATCAGGAGTTCGCCCCGGGCTTCTTCGATGTCTGCTCCCGCCTGGCGCAGGGCACGCTCCAATTCCTCGCCGCTCGTGATCGCACGTACAGGCGAAGCGGGCGCTCCCCCGCAGGCGGGGAGCACGCCCAGTAAAACCAGGCACAGTATACGCAGCGGTCCGGAATAGCTGCGAGAACGCATACGACAACGTCGGGCTGGCATCGCTTAATTGTACTCCGCAGGCGGGCGGATCCGCTTCAGCCGGGAGGCTTGACTTGCCATACGACGAGCCCTATGCTCAGGTGGACTTCTGCGAGAAAGCCTTTAGGCGCGAATCCCTTCGGAGAGTGTGAAGATGACTCGCAATGCATACATCGTAGCCGCCGCCCGTACGCCGATTGGAATCGGGAAGCCCGAGAAGGGGGCGTTGGCTCCGGTCGCACCCGTCGATCTGGCGGCCCACGTCCTGAACGCAGTCATCGACCGCGTCGGGATCCGGGCAGGGCAGGTAGAGGATGTGATCCTGGGCTGCGTGACACCGATTTTCGATCAGGGCGCCAATATCGCCCGTCTGGCTTTGCTGCAGGCTGGTTTTCCCTACACGATCCCGGGGGTGCAGTTGAACCGCATGTGTGGTTCAGGGCAGCAGGCGGTGCACTTCGCCAGCCAGGCCATCCTGGCCGGTGACATGGACCTGGTCCTGGCTGGCGGGATCGAGATGATGTCGCACCAGCCGCTGGGCGCGGATTATCCCGAGTCGTGGCCGGACAATTTCCCCTACCAGCTGGTCCATCAAGGCATCAGCGCCGAGATGATGGCTGAGCGCTGGAAGCTGGGGCGGGAAGAACTCGATGACTATGCCTTCGAGAGTCACCGGCGGGCCTCGTCCGCAATGGACACCGGGCGCAGCGCGGAGGAAATCGTGCCGGTCGATGTCCCCTGTGAAAGCGGCACCCGCCGGGTCGAACACGATCAAGGGGTGCGCAGAGATGCTGACCGGGCGAAGATGTCGGTCTTGAAACCGGTCTTCAAGGAGGATGGTGTCGTCACCGCCGGCAACAGCAGCCAGATCAGCGACGGCGCAGCTGCACTGCTCGTTGCCTCCGATGAGGCCATCGAGCGCTATTCACTAAAACCGATGGCGCGCGTCGCCGCCCGGGCTGTAGTCGGATCGGACCCGGTCCTGATGCTGGATGGGCCGATGCATGCTACGCGCGCTGTGCTCGCACAAGCCGGGATGAGCCTGGATGACATGGACGTGGTGGAAATGAACGAAGCCTTCGCCAGCGTCGTGCTCGCCTGGGCGAAGGAATTCGATGCGGACCTGGAGCGCGTCAACCCGGATGGCGGTGCGATCGCCCACGGTCACCCGCTTGGGGCGACCGGAGCCGTGCTGATGACGAAGCTGGTGTACGAACTGGAGCAGCGCCAGGCCCACTGGGGGCTGCAGGCGATGTGCATCGGGCACGGCATGGGCACCGCGACCATCCTGGAACGGGTAATCCCTTAATCACCTGCCCGGGCTTCAACCGGTCATCATGAGGAATGTCAGCGTGCTGGTGATGATTCCGATCAGCAGGACGAGCCCGAAGGAACGCCCGATGATGCGCCGCAGTCCGGGTGAACCGAGCACGCCGGCGGTGACCGCCTTGGTCGTCGTGTTCACCAGCGTTGCGAGCACGACGGCGAAAGCGGCGACGCGCGGTTCGAGTGCACCCTTGGCGGAAAGGTCGGATACGCTCAATGTGATCGAGTCCACGTCGGTGATCCCCGTGAGCACGCTGGCGGCGTAGACACCGGCTGTCCCCAGATACTCATTTGCCGCCCGCACGGCGACCAGCACCAACGCAAAGAGCAAGCCGAAACCGATCGCGGTCTGCAGCCGGAGCGGGTTTCCCAGCTTCACCCGGGACGGCTGCTCTTCGTGATGCTGAGCCCGGTGTCGAAACCAATAATGACCCACCAGCACGGCACCGAGGAGTGTCATCGCTCCCAACGGGATGCTGACGAGAGGCAGCAGTTCCCGATTGACGACCGCCACCTCGATCAGCACGCGCGGAAACATCACGCTCGATGCCAGCAGGATGCCCTGTGCCAGGGCATCGGTCAGTCCCAGGCTGGACTTGCTGCGCCCGGCAAAGCTGAGGGTCGTGGCCGTGCTGCTCACCAGGCCGCCCAGCAGCCCGGTCAGGCCGATGCCCTCCTCGGCGCCCAGCACCTTCATCAAGACGTACCCGATGAATCCAATCCCTGAAACGAAGACGACCAGCAGCCAGATCAGGAACGGGTTGAGCAGCTGGAAGGGTCCATAGCCCTGGTTGGGCAGCAGCGGCAGAATCACGGCCGTGATAATGGCGAATTCAAGCGTGGCGCGCAGATCTTCGGCGCTCATCCGGCGAGCCAGGTTATGCAGGCCGGGCTTCAAGGCCAGGATCAGGGCGGTTACCACCCCAAGCGCGGCCGCGAGCTCCGCTTCATCCCAGACGACCATCGCCCCGAGCAGCGGCGTCATCAACGCCGCGATCTCGGTTGTAATGCCTTCTTCCTCCCCACGTAATGCCGGGGCGAGGTTGCTGGCCCAAAGCATCAGAACCAGGCCAACGTAGGCGCCCATGAAGATCAGCAGCCCAAAGCGCTGGGTGAAGTGCGCCGCAATGGCTCCCAGCAGCGCCGTCAGCGCGAAGGTGCGGATCCCGCCAAATTCCCGCTCACCGCTGCGCTGCTGCACGAATTCGCGTTCAAGACCGATCAAGGCTCCGATTAAGACAGCGGCAGCGAAGCGCCACCAGGGCTCGAAGGCATTGAGGATGTTCATGATGGCCTCCTTCTCAATGTCATGTACCTCCCGGAGGTCTTGTATACTCTGCCGTGAAACGCAGCCTTGCGGGCAATCGTCTCCGCAGAAAGTCCGGTGGTGATATGCGAATCGCCGTCGTGCAGATGGAACCAGCATGGAAGGATGAAGTGGCGAACCTGGCGCAGGTCGACCGCTGGCTGGGGGAACTCGCCGATCAGGATGTAGGGCTGGCGGTCTTCCCGGAATGTGCACTCAGCGGATACGAGCTCTCCGCGGCCGAAGCTGCGCACTTTGCACATCCAATCCCGGGGCCGCAGAGCGAAGCGCTGGTGGATTTGGCCCGAAGGCACCGCCGGACGTTCCAGATCGGCTTGCTCGAACTGGCTCCGTCGGGAGAGATCTACAACAGCTGCATACTCGTTTCCCCGCATGGGCTGCTCGGGAGTTACCGCAAGACGCATCTTCCCTTCCTGGGTGTCGATCGCTACCTGCAGCCCGGCGGGCGAATCGGTCCGGTGCTCGATACCGGTCTCGCCCGGATCGGACCGCTCATCTGCTACGACCTTCGTTTTCCCGAGCCGGCCCGAGTGCTGGCCTTGCTCGGGGCGCAGGTTGTCTTGCTTTCAACCGCCTGGCCGGATAGTGCCACGCTCTACCCCGAATTCCTTGCCCCCACACGGGCCGCGGAAAACGGGGTTTTCCTGGCGGCTGCCAATCGGATCGGCCGCGAGGGCGGCACGAAGTACCTCGGTCGGAGCCTGATCATCGATCCCGCCGGTGCGATCCTGGCGGAGGGAAGCGAAGATCAAGCCGAGCTGCTCATCGCCGATGTCGATCTATCCGCCAGCGACGAAAAACGACGCATCTTCGTCCCAGGCGAATATGAACTCGATCTGCTCGGAGACCGCCGGCCAGAGCTTTACCACACCCTGACCGAGCGCAATGTACCCTGATTCGAACCGGAAGGCTTTCGCTCCCTTCGAGTTGGGAACCTGAGCATGCAGACGTTGGGCCGATTTATGCGGGCTGGACGCTTCCCGCCATCCGAGTCCGGATGAATTTCGTGAGTTCGGCGACAACCGCTGGGACAAGCAGCAGCGGCAGCACAATTTCCCACTCCAACCACCCCAGGGGCACGGTGTTGAAAATCGGCTGCAGGAACGGTATGTAAACCACACCCGCCAGCAGCGCAAGCGATGTGAGCACCGCCACGACCATCCAGCGGTTGCTGAACACGCCCACCCGCAGCAGCGGGTAGTTTTCCGACCGGGCTGTGAATGCCCGCAGCAGTTCCGAAAAGGAAAGCGTCACGAAAGCCATCGTCTTGGCTTCTTCGGGGATGCCCGGGTAAAGCTGGATTCCCAGCAGGTATGCGGCCAGCGTGACCCCGGCGATGGCGACCGTCTGGATACCGATTCCCAGCCGCATCGGCCGGTTGATGACCGGTTCGCTCGGCGGTCGCGGCGGCCGATCCATCGTGTCGGGATCCCCCTTCTCCATGCCCAGCGCAAGCGCCGGGGCTCCGTCCGTGATCAGGTTCAGCCACAGCAACTGAATGGGAGTCAGCGGCGCCGGCAGGCCGATCAAAATGGCGATGAAGATGACCGCAATTTCGGCCAGGTTGCAGGAAAGCAGATAGAAAACGAATTTCCGAATGTTCGAGTAGATCACCCGGCCCTGCTCGACGGCAGCCACGATGCTGGCGTAGTTGTCGTCTGTCAGCACCATGTCGGCTGTTTCCTTGGCGACATCCGTGCCGGTCACGCCCATGGCAATGCCGATGTCGGCCCGCTTGAGCGCCGGGGCGTCGTTTACGCCGTCGCCGGTCATGGCGACGACTTCACCGCGCTTCTTCAGCGCGTCGACAATGCGCACTTTGTGCTCGGGTGAGACACGCGCAAACACATCCGTATGGCCAACCGCTGCCATCAAGCTCTCATCTTCGAGCTTGTTGAGCTCGTTGCCCGTCAGCACACCGTGCCCTTGGCGAAGCAGGCCAATTTCCTCGGCGATTTCCTCGGCCGTATCCGGGTAGTCGCCGGTGATCATCAGGGTGCGGATGCCGGCCCGTCGGGCACGGTCGATGGCCGGCGCAGCCTCCCGGCGCGGGGGATCGATCATACCGATCAAGCCCAGGAAGATGAAGTCGTGCTCCACCTTTTCCGGCGTGGCTTCATCCGGGACGTCACGTTCTACTCGATATGCGACCGCGATCACGCGCAGTGCGGAACGCGCCATGCTCGCATTGACCTCGAAGATGCGATCGCGCACTTCTTCTGTCATGACCGCCTGCTCATCGTTCATCGATTGATAGTGCGTGCACAGGTTGAGCACCACATCCGGGGCGCCTTTGATCGCGGCGACTTCCCATTCCTGCAGGTTTTTATCGTAGAACGGGCTGACATCATCCGGGTCGGGCGCCAGGATCTTGTGAACCGTTGTCATGCGTTTGCGGGCCGAATCGAACGGGATTTCGTCGATGCGCGGGTAGGCCTGCTCGAGGGCGGGGCGGAAGGCCCCTGCCTTCCCGGCGGCGATCAGCAGAGCCGCTTCGGTTGGGTCGCCGACGACGCGCGTCGATTGGCCGCCATCCTCGCCCTGTGAGGTTTCGATCTCGGCATCATTCGCCAGAGCAGCCACCCACAATGCCGAAGTCAGGGCAGGATACTTGCTGAACTCGATCGGCTCACCCCTGACCCGAAAGTCGCCCACCGGCTCAAATCCACCCCCGGTCACCTCGAAATCTACCCCATCCACCCAGATGCGGGTGACGGTCATCTGGTTTTGTGTCAGGGTGCCGGTCTTGTCGGAGCATATGACCGTCGTCGAGCCCAGGGTCTCGACCGAAGCCAGGCGTCGAATCAGCGCGTGGCGCGTGATCATCTCGCGCATACCCATCGCCAGCGTGATCGTCACGACGGCCGCCAGGCCTTCCGGCACAGCGGCGACCGCCAGACTCACCGCCGTCAGGAACATCTCCACCGGCTCGATGCCGCGCATCCAGCCGATCCCGAAGACCAACCCGCACACGATCAGGGCCGCCCAGCCGAGGGTCCGGCCCAGGTCATCCAGCTTGCGCTGTAGCGGTGTGGGCTCTTCGTGAACGGACTGCAGCATAGCGGCAATCATGCCAATCTGCGTGCGCATGCCGGTACTCACGACCACGCCGCTGCCGCGCCCGTAGG
Source organism: Anaerolineales bacterium (assembly GCA_046259355.1). Lineage (GTDB taxonomy): Bacteria > Chloroflexota > Anaerolineae > Anaerolineales > E44-bin32 > E44-bin32. The sequence goes on along the minus strand of JBJYWH010000134.1, from coordinate 51,420 downwards.
CTACCAGCGTGCCGCTGAATGCGGTGTTGCGCCGATCGCCGAGTGAAATTTCCTGGGTGAGCACCAGGCGGGCATCTTTGTTGACCGGCACCGATTCGCCGGTCAGCGCGGCCTCTTCAATACGCAGGTTGACCGTCTCCGTCAGCCTCATATCGGCCGGGACGAAATTCCCCGCTTCCAGCAGCACCAGGTCGCCCGGGACCAGTTCTCGTGCCGGCACCGTCTGCCGGTGCCCGTCGCGAATCACCTGGGCATCCGGTGCTGCCAGACGCCGCAGCGCCGCCAGGGCTTGCTCGGCCCGCCGCTCCTGGATCACGCCCAGCAGGGCATTGAGCACCACGATCGCCAGGATCGCGCCGGCCTCGATGTAGTCGCCCAGAATGGCGGACAGCACCGCGGCGACAATCAGGACAATCACGATGAAGTTGTTGAACTGCTCCAGGATCAACTGCAGCAAGGATGGTGGCGGCGCACCCGCCAGTTCGTTGACGCCGAAGGTGCTGATGCGCCTTTCCGCTTCCGAGGAACTCAACCCTTCCTTCGGTGAAGTTTTTAGGGCCTGTACGACCGCGGATGTTTCCAGGGCGTGCCAGATTTCGTTCTCTGCGACATCCTGACCCAATGCCTCACCCGGAGATTTCTCGGCGGGGGTATTTTCCATGGTCAAGTTCGTATGCTCCTTGAGCGGATAACAGCTGTGGGGCTTCCGCCCCACCGCGCGCATTATAGCATGGCGGCCTGTGCAGGAAGCTGACATCGACGTCCCAACTTTCCGACAGGCTTTCGAAGAGCAGGCGGCAGGTTCACGGGAGCATCACTCCCAAATCGATCCTGCTTCATTCACAGGTTCTTCACACCGCAGACATATATTCCACATGCGGCAGGGCTATCGTTCAGGCTGGATTGATATCCGTTTTTTTAAGAAGAAGGAGTTCGCCATGCGAAGAATATTGGCCCGTCTGCGGCGGTGGCATTGGGTCGTCCTGATCCTGGTCATCGTGCTGGCCGCAGCGGCTGCGGCCTATGGATTCCTGCGGCCCACATCCGAAGCAGCATCGGCCGAACCTCAGATGCAAACGGCAACCGTCCGCCAGGGCGACCTTGTTCTGCGCGCCAGCGGAACCGGGACGCTCATCTCGAACGATGAGGTACAGCTCAGCTTCGGCGCCGCCGGGCCGGTCGACGAACTCCACGTTCAGGTCGGCGACAAGGTGCAGGAAGGGGATGTGCTAGCTGTCGAAGGCGAACAGGAGAAGCTTACGGCCGCTGTCTCATCCAGCCAGCTCGAAGTCCTCAACGCCCAGCAGGCGCTGGACACGCTGAAGGCCAACGCCGACATGGTAAAAGCCCAGGCCCAGCTCGATCTGGCGAACGCCCAGCAGGATTTAAAGGACGCGCAGCGCGAATGGTCGGTCGCGCAGCAGGGCAACCGCGCCAGTGAGGCGACGCTTGAAGCCGCCAAGGCGGAGCTGGCGCTGGCCGAATCCAATCTGGAACGCGCAAAGAGCCAGCTCGACCTGGATCCAGAGAACGATTTCTTAAAACTGAATGTTGCCAATGCCGAAAAGCGATACAACTCCGCCCTCTGGAGCTGGAACTGGTACAACGGCCAACCGACCGACATCGAACAGGCTCAGCTTGAAGCACAGGTCGCCCTGGCCCAGGCCAAAGTGGGGGAGGCCCAGCGAGCATTTGAGCAGGTTGCCTCCGGACCTGACCCGGATGAGCTGGCGAAAGCCGAGTTGCAGCTTTCCAACGCCCGGGCATCGCTGGAAGAAGCCCAGAGCAACCTCGATCAGGCTGTGATCGAGGCTCCCTTCTCCGGGACGATTCTGTCCATCAATGCGGCTGTCGGCGAGGTGGCTTCGGGCGGTTTCATCACGCTGGCCGACCTCAGCCAGCCGCATATCGAGTTCTATCTGGACGAGACCGATCTCGACAAGATCGCCCTGGGTTACGAGGTGGAGATCACCTTTGACGCCATCCCGGATACTGTTTTCAGCGGCCGCGTGGTCCAGATCGATCCCAGCCTGTACCGCTCGGGCAACGTCTCGGCCATCAAGGCGCTTGCCCTGGTCGATGACACCTATGCGGGGCAGGTCTCCGTGCTCCCGCTTGGCGTGAGCGCGGCGGTTGATGTGATTGCCGGCCGAGCGATAGGCGAAGCCCTGGTGCCGGTGGAGGCCCTGCGCGAGGTCTCTCCAGGGAACTATGCTGTCTTTGTCGTGCAGAACGGTGACCTGGAACTGCGCATGGTCAAGGTTGATCTGATGGATGTCACCTACGCAGCCGTGTCCGAAGGACTGCAGCGCGGCGAGGTGGTCTCGACCGGCATCGTGGAGACTCAGTAATGGGTAAGGCTATCATTGCCACCGAGGACCTTGAAAAGGTCTATGGGATGAACGGCATCCAGGTCCGGGCGCTGGACGGGGTCAGCCTGCGTATCGAGCACGGCGAATTCGTGGCCATCATGGGGCCGTCGGGATCCGGAAAGAGCACCTTGATGAACATCCTCGGCTGCCTCGACCGGCCCACACAGGGAAGTTACCAGCTGGACAGCATGGAAGTCAGCAATCTTGACCGCGTGCAGCGGGCGCAGATTCGCAACCGCACGATCGGTTTTGTCTTCCAGTCCTACAACCTGTTGGCCCGCACGTCGGCCCTGCAGAATGTGATGCTGCCGCTGCTCTACAACCAGGACCACATGCCTCACCCGGCGCGAGAAGAGAGGGCTCGTGCCGCACTTGAATCGGTCGGCCTGGGCGACCGGGTCGACCACGAACCGCAGGAGCTCTCGGGCGGTCAGCAGCAGCGGGTTGCGATCGCTCGGGCACTGGTCAATGACCCGGCCTTGCTCCTGGCGGATGAACCGACAGGAAACCTGGACAGCCGCTCCGGCGAGGAGATCATGGCCCTGCTGCATGACCTGCACCAGCAGGGCCGCACGATCGTCATGGTGACACATGACCCCGACATCGCAGCCCACACCCAGCGCACGGTCCACATGCTGGACGGAAAATTGGAGCGCGAGATACAAAACGGTCACGGCGGGCGTGAGATCGAGGTGGCATCATGAGAAGGGTCGAGCTGCTGCGCGTCGCCTGGGACAGCCTGCTGCGCAACAAGATGCGCTCGCTGCTGACGATGCTCGGCGTGATCATCGGGGTGGCGGCCGTGATCGTGATGGTATCGATCAGCGCCGGGACCGAAGCCACGATCACAGAGCAGATCCAGGGGCTCGGCACGAACCTGTTATTCGTCTCCCAGAACTTTCAACGCGGCGGACCCGGATTCGGCGGCACCAGCAGCGGAGGCCTGGTTTACGACGATGCTTTTGCCATTGCCGACCAGATCAGCGGCGTGCAGGCGGTCGTCGTGGAACAGTCTTCAAACGAAACCGTCAAGGTTGGGGATGTTTCGCTCAACGAGACCTCGATCCTCGGCACGACGGCGGACTTCCCCTCCGTGCGTGATATGAAAATCGCCGAGGGGCGGTATTTCAAGCTCGAGGAAGTCAACCGAAAGTCGAAGGTGGCCGTGCTTGGCGCAACGATCGCCAGCGAGTTGTTCGGCGAGGAAGATCCGGTCGGACAGGTTATCAACGTCGGCAATAACACCAAGCTGACAGTGATCGGTGTCTTCGCGGAACGAGGGAGTGTCGGAGGGACGGATTACGACGCACGCGTCTACACCCCGATCACGGTCGTCTTCCAGAAGTTCACGCCGAGCATGTTCGCCCGCATCATGGGCGACAGCGTGCGCGTGATCTACGTCGAGCTCAAGCCAGATGCGAACATGGAAGATGTCATCCTGCAGATCCAGTTGCTGCTGGCGAAAAGACACAACGTCACTCTGGACAGTCTCGATTTCAATATCACAACCCAGCAGGACATCATCAGCACCCAGGAATCGGCCACGGCCGCCTTCCGCAACCTGCTGGCCTGGGTGGCAAGCGTCTCGCTCGTCGTCGGCGGCATCGGCATCATGAACATCATGCTGGTCAGCGTGACCGAACGCACGCGCGAAATCGGCATCCGGCAGTCTGTTGGGGCCACGCCGGCGGATGTCCGCTGGCAGTTCCTGGCCGAGGCGCTGCTGCTGAGTCTCTTTGGCGGCCTGCTGGGTATCCTGGCCGGCGCGGGTGGAGCGCTGATCTTCGGCGCAGCCAGCGGCATGCGCACCGTCGTGCTCCCGACTTCCATCCTGCTCGCCTTCATTTCCGCCGCAGGCGTGGGCGTGTTCTTCGGGTACTACCCGGCCAACAAGGCCGCTTTGCTCGACCCGATCGAGGCATTGCGGCATGAATAAATCCTGTCCGGCAGGCGAAATTTCGACAACCCGTTTGGGGTTGCCTTCTTGTGAGGTGTTGTTATGAAACCGTTTTACCGTTTGATGGTCCTGGGTGTCCTGGCCGCATTGACGGCCTGCTCCGCCGGATCGAGCGAATCCTCCGGGACCACCGCAACCGGCGTCCAGGCCTCCATAACCGGCACGCCGGCCGCGACCGAATTCAATTTCCAGCTTCCCGCCACTGACCAACTGCTGATCGGCACGCTCATGCTGGAAAACAGCGACCAGGCGGTTACGCCCGAACAGGCGGCCAGATTGCTGCCCCTCTGGCAGTTGATGAAGACCTTGATGGAGAGCGACACCAGCGTACAGGCCGAGATCGACGCCGTGCTCAAGCAGATCAACGTCGAGATGACCGGCGATCAGTTGACCTGGATTGCAAACCAGGATTTCAGCAGCCAGAATATGTTCCAGATGATGCAGCAGTTGGGCCTCAGCCCATCCGACTCGTCCGGCACCTCCACCAACCGCTTCTCCGGCAACGCCGGCCAGGGGGGCGGGCGGCCGGATTTCGTGCCCGGTGAAGGCGGTCCGGGCGGTGGCGGTTTCGCGGGCGGGCCTGGCGGTGGGGAATTCGCGGGGGGAGAGGGTTTGACGCCCGAGATGCAGGCCACGCGCCAGGCCATGATCGAGGCCAACGGTGGCACCTTCCAGCGGCGAGCGAATACGATGCTGATCGAACCGCTGATCACCTGGCTGGAAGAGCGCGCCGCCGCGACCGCCACCCCACAGGGATGAAATCAAACAGCGGGGCGGAGAATTCTCCGCCTCGCTGCGCTTTGATACAATGCCCCAATACGTGTCGCCGTGATATCGGCACACGATAATCCCAAACCCTTGCCAAAGGATTGAAATTCACATGAAGAAACCCGTTGCTGTGCGCAATTTCTCCTTCTTGATACTCGCAGCCGTGCTGCTTGCTGCCTGCAGCAGTGAGGCGCCGGCCACAGCCACCGAGCTCCCGGCAGCAAAAGAAACCCCTGCAGCCCCAACGGGACCGGCGCCGACCACGGTGCCAGAATCGTCGGGCGCGTCGGGAAGCGGCGAACTCATGTTCTCCATCGTGCCAGCCGAGAGCGAAGCGCGCTTTATCATCGATGAAGTCCTGGCCGGCTCGCCCAAAACCGTCGTTGGTGCCACCCGCGACGTGCAGGGGCAGATTCGCATCGATCCTGCCCACCCGACCGAGGCCTCAATCGGCCCGATCATGATCGGCGCCGATTCGCTGGCGACGGATAACAATTTCCGCAACCGGGCGATCGCCAACTTCATCCTGCAGACTGGCGATTACCCCACGATCACCTTCACGCCGGAATCGATCGTCGGTCTCCCCTCGGCCGTATCCGTTGGGGACGCAATCTCCTTCCAGGTCGCCGGTCAGCTGGCGATACGGGATATCATCCGGCCGGTCACCTTTGATGTAAGCGTGAATATCGAGAGCGGAACTCGAATTTCCGGCCGCGCGCAGGCCACCGTTCAGCGCGCCGATTTCGATCTTCAAATACCCTCCGTTCCGCAGGTGGCGGGAGTTTCCGAACAGGTGCAGCTTGAACTGGATTTTGTGGCTGCGGCAGGCGGGTAGAATCGAATTCCATTTAAAATCCACAGGGGCACGGCGACACCGTGCCCCTGCCAGTCCCTTCCAAAAGCAATTCTCAGGGTCCGCGATCTTTGCGTTCTACAGGCTCGCGAGCAGCTCGAGATAATCCATCAGGTGGCGCGTGACAAGAAAATTATCGCGCACGTGCTCCCGGGCCTGCTCGCCGAGCTGCGCGGCCAGCTCCCGGTCTTCGAGCAGTTTCACGATCTTCTCCGCGAAGCCATCATAATCCTTCGGGGGGAGCATGTAGCCCGTCACGCCATCCACCATCTGGGTGGGGATGCCGCCCACGTTCGAAGCCACGACCGGCGTTCCCTTCCACATCGCCTCGGTGATAACGAGTCCGAAGCCCTCCCGGGTCGACTTTTGAACGACGACATCCGAAATTCGCTGCATGACATTCACCAGCACCGGATCGTCCCCGCGAATAAAGAGCACCTCTCCCGCTTCAAGATAGTTCTTGGCCGCCTCGAGCATCTGTGAAAGGATCTTGACCCCCTCGGGATCATCACTGGCCATGTTGTAGACGAAGATCAACCGGCAGTCGACCGCTTCTTTGACCCGGTCGAAAACCTTCAACACCCCCTCGGGGTCTTTCCATGGATCGAAGCGCGAGACCTGGGTCATGATGGGCTTATCCATCGGAATCCGGTACTGGGCGAGATATTCCTCAATCGTCTCCTGCGGCAGGTCCATGTTCTTCGCGGAAAGCGGGTCGATGGAAGGCGAGATGATGTCCTGCTGCAGCTTCAAATCCTGGACACGGTAAATCTCGGATGAGACCACCATGCGGTCGTAGCGCGAGATGAACGGCTCCATGAACTCCCATGCCTGCCGGTTGGCATGGGTGATGTCGATGTGGCAGCGCCAGACCCATGGCGACTGATGGTCGACATATTCGACCAGCGCACAGGGCTGCGGATCGTGAATGATGACATAGTCATGATCGAGGAACGCGAAGGCCGCGAATCTTTCGTTGATCGCCTTGTAGAGCGAGAGTTCGTCCGCCGAAAACTCCAGCTTCCCACCCTGAAGGGCGTTGTGGAACTTCTTCGTCACGTCAAAATATTCTGGAATGCCGTGTATCACGCGCCAATCCGTGCGCAGTCCGAGGTCATTCATCAACAGCACGAAGTTATCGAGGATCTCGGCTACACCCCCGCCGTAACTGGTCGCGTTGACATGGACAACGGTCGCGCCCTGCAGTGGTTCTGCCGCCGCGCGCAGTTCGGCCAGGGCCGAATCCGGAACAACGCCCCGAAAGTCGTCCACGCGTCGAAGAGGAAGATCCATGGATTGATGTCCTTTTCTCAGGAGTTGGCCGGGGACGGATCCGGCGTGCGAGCCGGGCGATGCGTCACCCGCCAGCGGACCGATGCGTTGTAACCGTGTCCTGGGCGTCGGCATGCCGGCTGAAGGCCTGCCGCTCCAGCCCGAAGACGGGCACGGGCGCCGTATTGTAGCATCAAAATCGCCCCGGCCAAGTCCAGCCGGGGCGATTGAAAGGGGCAGGAGGTTAGTTGAGTCCGGTTTCGTCAGGTTCGGGATTCAACTCTTCCATCTCGCCGCTCGAGAGAAAGATGACCCGCTCGACCAGGTTCGTGGAGCGGTCAGCGATGCGTTCCAGGTTGTGGCTGGCGAACTGCAGCCGCACCGCCGCGCCGGAGTTTTCCGGCGAGCGGGCCATGACGGCCAGCAGATCGCGGAAAAGCTTGCGGTAGTGCACATCGATCTCGTCATCCTGATCGGCCACTTTTCGCGCCAGCTTGAGGTCCGTATCGCGATAGGAGAGCAGGGCATCGTGCAGCATGCCGCGCGCCAGATCGTACATGCGCGTGAATTCGACCGGAATCTCGAGCGGAGGGTCGTCCTGCATGCGGATAACCGCCTTGGAGATCCCGACGGCATGATCGCCCATCCGCTCGAGGTCATTGACCATATTCATCGCCGCCACGATCGCACGCAGGTCGCTGGCGGCCGGCTGCTGCGTGGCGATCAGGCTCAGGCAGTGCTCTTCGACCTCAAAACGCTTGGCGTTGATCTCGGCGTCATGCGCGATGATTTCGTGCGCCGAATCCGTATCGCGCTCCCGTAGCGCAGTGACCGCCTGCGCCAGAGCCGAATCGACCTGATCGCCCATGCGCAGGATCTCATCCTTGATCTTGGCAAGTTCGCTGTCCAGGGCTGCCCGAGGTGAGGAACCCATGGGTTTATCCGTCATACCGCTCTCCTGTGTTCGCTGCCCAGCGTTTCACGATCCTCGATAACACCCCCGGATTCCAACTGCCTCGCGAACTCCACCGGTAAACCGCTTGAACGGATCCCGCCTGCTGCAGCTTGAAGGTCGTATTCGACCCGGCGAAATTCCACACCCGGCCGCGGGCCCGTGCTCAGGAGGACATACCCGGCACGCGAATCGCCGTCCTTGGGTTTCCCTACGCTGCCGGTGTTCACGAACAGCGTACCATGAATTGCTTTTTGATAAGGGATGTGCGTATGACCGAAGAGCAGCACCTGGGTCCCGGCGAGTTTTGCCAACCGCTCGAAGCTCGCCTCGGGACGATCTTCAAACAGGTATTCGTTGATCCGGCGCGGGCTGCCGTGTACCAGGAGCATGCTCGGCCGGTGCTCCTCCAGTCGAATCTGCAGCGGCAGCGAACGCAGGTAGGCCTTGTTTTCCGCACGAGTTTGCTCGCGCGTCCATAGCAGCGACTGATGCCCAAGGGCTTCCTGCTCTGGCTCCCGATAGGCACAGCCGCAGTCATCCATGTCGAAACCCACGCCCTCGTCGTAATTACCCATCAGCGTTGGCACCTGGCGCTGGCGCAGGAAATCGATCACTTCATTCGGGTAGGCGCCGTAGCCAACCAGGTCGCCCAGGCAGTAGACCGCATCCGGAGCCTGTGCTTCGATATCGTTCCACACCGCCTGAAGTGCGTGGATATTGGCATGGATGTCGGAAAAGAACGCAAGCTTCATCGAATACCCTCGATTCATATTCTAGCCGAAGCGGCCGGTCACGTAATCTTCCGTGCGCTTGTCCTTGGGACGTGTGAAGATCAGATCGGTCCGGTCAAACTCGATCAGTTCACCGGCGCGATCGTCCCGCATCATCATCATGCCCGTGAAATCGGAAACGCGCGCTGCCTGCTGCATATTATGAGTCACGATAACGATCGTGTAGTGCTCGACCAGGTTCTGCATCAATTCCTCGATCCGCAGCGTCGCCACCGGATCCAGGGCGGAGGCTGGTTCGTCCATCAGGATGGCCTCTGGCTCGACCGCCAGGGCGCGGGCAATGCATAAGCGCTGCTGCTGTCCGCCGGAGAGCGCCAGGCCAGATTGGTGCAGCTTGTCCTTAACCTCGTCCCAGAGCGCGGCCTGGCGCAGGCTATTTTCGATGATCTCATCCAATTCCGAGCGCCGCCGCACTCCGTACAGCCGCGGTCCATAGGCTACGTTGTCGTAAATACTCTTCGGAAACGGGTTGGGGCGCTGAAAGACCATGCCGACTCGCCTCCGCACATCGACCACGTCAACACCTTGCGCGTAGATGTTCTGCTCATCGAGACATACTTCACCCTCGGTTCGTGTATTCGACGTGAGGTCATTCATCCGGTTCAAGGAGCGGAGCAGAGTCGATTTTCCACAGCCGGAGGGGCCGATAATGGCTGTGATTTTTTGGCTCGGGATTTTGAGCGATACTCCCGCCAGGGCCCGGAACTCGCCGTAAAACACCGAGAGATCTCGAATCTCCATCTTCATTTCAAGATCGGCAAGCACCATGTCAATCGAAGCCTTCGTCGGAAGATTCATCGGAGCCAATCCATCCTTTTCCAAATTCAGTTCTCCATTCATGATCTGTAAGGTCACCGGTTCTATCCCTTCAAGCGAGCCGACCGCCGTTCGACCCAGAGCCGGGCGCCGATGTTCGTTGCCAGGACGATCGCCATCAGGATCAAGGCCACGCCCCAGGCCTGGTCGATCCGTTCCGGGTAGGGCTGCTGGGCGTACTTCCAGAGCGTCAGCGGCAGCGAGTCGATCGGCTGTTCAATTAGGGCATTCAGGATCGAGAGCGGACCCTGGCCGGTCTGCACCCCGATCTTCACGATTCGAAACGCATCGTAGCGTTCATTTCCAAGTGCCGTGAACAGCAGCGGAGCGGTCTCGCCCGAGGCGCGGGCCAGCCCCAGCAAGAGGCCGGTGATGATGCCATTGGCCGCCGCCGGCAGGATGACGCTCAAGGTCGTTTTCCATTCCGGCGCACCCAGCGCCAGCGATCCTTCCCGCAGCGTGTGGGGAACGAGTTTGATCATCTCCTCCGTCGTCCGCACGATGATCGGCAGCATCAAGATCGCCAGCGCCAGCCCTCCGGCCAGGGCCGAGTAATGACCCTGGGTTTTGACGATCAAGGCGTACCCAAACAACCCGACCACAATGGAAGGCACGCCCGAGAGCACGTCGGTCGCGAAGCGTACCGCGATCCCCAGTGGAGAATTGGGGTGACGGGCAGCATAAATCGCCGCCAATATGCCCGGGGGGATGGCAAAAAGACCGGCCAGCGCCGTGAGAATCAGCGTGCCCTGGATTGCATGCAGAACACCTCCACCCGCAGCACCCAGCGGTCGTGGTAACTGTGTGAAAAATGCCAGGTTGATCGAGCTGCCGCCGCGCAGGATGACGTAGGCGATGATCCAGATCAGGGGAACGAGCGCCAGGGCGGCCATCAAGCCTGTCAAACCAAGCATCAGCAGGTTGGTGATCCTGCGCCGATTGTAGCCAGCACGGCTAAATGTGATGTGTCGTTTCAGCGGCAAGGTGGAGGAACTCATGCTCGTGCCTCCTGCGGGGTCCTGCGGGCCACGCGCCAGACCAGGAAGCGAGCCAGGATATTCAAGAGCAGCGTCATGACGAACAGCACCAAACCGATCTCTACCAACGCTTCGGTGTGCAGTTCGGTCACCGCCTCGGCGAATTCGTTGGCGATGATGCTGGACATGGTATATCCCGGCCTGAGCAGGGAAAGCGACCCTTCGATGCTGTTGCCGATCACCATCGTCACGGCCATCGTCTCCCCCAGCGCCCGGCCCAGCCCAAGGATGACGGCCCCCAGGATGCCCGACAGCCCGTAAGGCACCAGCACCTGCCCAATCATCTCCCACGATGTTGCACCCAACGCCATCGCCGCTTCGCGCTGCGACTGCGGAATGGCGCGAAAGACATCCCGGCTGACGGCTGCGATGGTGGGAATGATCATGATGGTCAGGATCAGGCTGGCTGCCAGGCGGCTCGATCCGCTCTGTGGAATCGGCCCGGTAAAGAAGGCGCCCAGTCCGGGTACACCGGCCAGGGCCTGTGCCAGGCCATTCCCCAGCGGTGTCACAACCACCGGGAGGAAAACGAAGATCCCCCACAGGCCGTACACCACGCTGGGAATGGCGGCCAAAAGCTCGATCATCCACCCCAGCGGCGTCCGCAGCCACGCCGGGCTGAGTTCTGCCAGGAAGATTGCAATCCCCAGGCTCACCGGAATGGCGAGAAGCAGGGCGACAAAGGAGGTCTGAAGCGTGCCGTAAATGAACGGCCAGGCCTGAAATTTATCGAAAACGGGATTCCATGAGGCATCGGAGGTCGGCAGGATAAACGACCAACCGAATGCCTGGCGCGCGGCGGCCGAATCGCGCCACAGGAGCCAGCCGATGGCCAGAATTAAAAGAAGCACACCGGCTGCTGCCAGGCCGATCAACACCCGCCAGACCAGATCGCCATGCTGCCAGCGGTTCTCCACCCAGGATCTCAATCCGGATGACGGTGTCCTTTCGGTCGGATGAATTGCGTTCAAGGTCCTGCCTCCAAGCCTGCAAAATGAAAGCCCTCAGGGGAACCCTTCATTTCTGGGTTCCCCTGGCGGGAAAAACCGCAGGAAACTTGTTTTCTAGCCGCCGCTCATCACCGGCGCGCCGCCGCAGGTGACCTCGCCCAGCTTGGCCAGGACCTGCTCGCGCACGGCATCGGGCAGGACGGCGTAGCCGAGATCCGAGGCGCGCTGCGCTGCGCCGGCGTCGGTCAGCGTCCAACGAACGTACTCGAGCAGCTTGGCCGCCTTGGCGCAGTCCTCCATCGTGGAGGTGTGCAGCACCAGGTAGGTGTAGCCGGCGATCGGCCACGAGCCTGCTCCCGAGCCATCAACGATATCCGTCGTCAGGCGGTCGCTGAAGCTGCCGGCGAAGTCCGCCATGGCAGACTGCAGGCTGGCCGCATCGGCCGTGACGGTGCTCCCCGCCTTGTTGGTCATCTGGGCGAAGGGAATCTTGTTCGACACGGCGTAGGAGAGTTCAACGTAGCCGATGCTGTTGGCGGTGTTCTGGACCGCTGCCGCCACGCCCTGGTTGCCCTTGCCACCGACGCCGTTGCCAGCCTTGTCGACGGGCCATTCAATCGATGAACCGGCGCCAACGTTCGCCTTCCACTCCGGGCTGAACGAGGAGAGCGCCTTGGTGAAGATCTCGGTTGTACCGGAGCCGTCCGAGCGATGCACGGCGGTGATCCCGGTCTTCGGCAGCTTGTCGGTCAGCGACGGGTTGAGCGCCACGATCGCGGGATCATTCCACGTATTGATCGTGCCGTCATAGATGCCGACCAGCAATTCGCGGCTCAGGATGAGGGCGGGATCGTCACTGGTGAGCCCTTCGACGTTGTAGATCGGTACGACGGCACCGGCGATCATCGGGTACATCTGCAGGTCGCCGCCGGCGGTGTACTCGTCGTCGCTCAGGAGCGAGTCGGAACCGGCAAAATCGACGGTGCGGTCGACGATGGCTTTCTTGCCGCCGCCGGAACCGATGCCCTGGTAGTTGATCGCAACCGATGGATCAACATACTGGTAGGCATAGGTCCACTCGGTGTAGACCGGAAGCGGGAAGGTCGCGCCGGCGCCGTTGATCTGGATTGACCCTGCCGCAACCTGGGGTGCGGGGGTTGCCGTGATCACCATGACCTGCGGCGTCCCCTCCACCATCCGTGTGACTTCCACGGTGGACACGGCTGCCGGTTGTGAGCCGCAGGCAGAGAGCACGAGCGCCAGGACAAGACTTACAAAAAGGGCTGAACGTTTTAACGACATGCTTCGAATCCTCCTCAGGATGGTTGCATCGCTTTACAGGATAACGAGAGCTGCTTAAGGACAGGTCAAGATCGGTTTAAGCTTTCTTAACCCACGGACACCTGGCGCGCCGACCGCGCCAGGTGTCCATGGTGGAGAAAAGAGAGAGAAAGCCAGCCGCTCTATGCAGCCTGATCGATGAAGTCCAGCATCCGCTGCTTCTTCTCGAGATGGCCTTCCAACATCCAGGCGGGTGTCCGTCGGATCGCAAAAATGCGTGTACCGCAGCGGTGGCAGATTCCTTCGAGCCGGAGATTGCGTCCGAGTGAATGCACTTCGAACGTACGCAGCTTTGCATGACATGCCGGGCAGCGCAGCTTTATGCCGGCATAAGGCATCAAGTCTGACATCGGCTGCATCATGCCAGCGCTCCAACGGCGCGCAGCGTGCTGTTCCAGGTAATCCATCCGGATAGGCTGCGCGGCGGTGCCGCCAAGCTGTGCAAGGCCATCATGGCTTGCTGATGGCCGATGCTGTACATGCCTGAAACCGGTTCGGCTTCAACCGCAAATCCGGGAGTCGCATCCTGTCGTTCTGCGGTTCGAACTGACTGTGTGAGAAAAAGCTGATTTTCCATGCCCGGAGCATAGCAGGCAGCGATTAAGCCCATTTCAAGAACGAGTTAAACGTCCTTAATGCTCCGTATTCCGGGAAACAGCACTCGGATGTGCCGGATGCAGAGGAATCAAGTCGAGCGAAAGCTGAGGTGAAAAACGGCACCGACTTCGGGCGGTCGGAGATTCTCGGCCGATATCGAGCCACCGTGCGCCCGCATGATGTGGTGGGCGATCGAGAGCCCCAGACCGGTGCCCGGCGTGGAACGGGCGCGATCGGCGCGGTAGAAACGTTCGAAGATGCGCTCCAGATCCTCCGGGTGGATTCCGGGCCCGCTGTCCTGGATCGAGAGTGTCACCATGCCGGCCTGCTCGTCGCGCGCAGCCGAGATGCTCACGATTCCATGTTCCGCGGAAAATTTGATCGCATTGTGCAGCACATTCAGGACGGCACGCTCCGCCAGCGCCCGGTCGCCGAGGATTTGCAGCCCGCCGGGATGCTCGATCTCGATCTCGATCGATTTGCGGGCGGCCTGGTCTTCCAGCCTTGCAAGCGGGCTGGCGAGGATTTCTGAAACGAAAAGCGCATGCAGGCTTACGGGCTGCTGGCCCGATTCGATCGACGACAGATCGAGCATTTCCTGCGTCATCTGCTCCAGCACCTCAACCTCAGAGACGATCTTGGTGATCAACGCCTCCGCGACGCCGGGGGCTTTGCCGGCCGGGCTGACCAGGGTTTCGGCCAGCAGGCGGATTGAGGCGATCGGGGTGCGCAGTTCGTGCGACAGGTTGGCGATCATGTCCTGGCGGGCCCGGCTCAATCGCTGAACTTCAGTGACATCCTCCAGCGAGATCCCAACGTATTCTCCGCTTGTCACTGCGTTTACTTTAAATGGCCGGTCTTCGATGCGGATGGTCCGTTCGAGATTGCCGCTCGCGCCGATTTCCCACGCGTCGCGTGCGATCTGCTCCAGCGCCGTCGTCCGGGTCAGGCTGATCAGGCTCATCCCGGGCTGGAAAGCGCCAAATCGATCGATGCTCTGCTGGTTGGCGAACTGCACTTCGAGCTCGCGGTTCACGACGATCAGGGGGTGAAAGCTGCTGTCGAGGGCGGCCGTCATCCGGCGGTTTTTCTCCTCGATGCGATCCAGGGTAGAACCCAGCTCCTGCGTTCGGCGCCTCAGCTGTCGTTCGTAATCCTGCCGGCGCATACGTTCACGCTGCCAGAGCCCAACCGGGACCATGCCGATCAAGCCCACAATGATGAGCCAGATGGGATCGATCATCAGGCCTCGAATCGGTAGCCCACGCCCCGCACGGTTTGAATCCATTGCGGGTGAGAGGGATCGGGCTCAATCTTTTCTCGCAGCCAGCGGATGTGGACGTCGACGGTGCGGGAGTCGCCGAGATAATCCGAACCCCACACCCGTGATAGCAGGGTCTCACGCGTGAGCACCACCCCCGGGCTGCGCATTAAAATCGCAAGCAGTTCGAATTCGCGCGGTGCGAGCTGAAGCTCCTGTTCGCCGCGGAAAGCGCGGCGGGCGATCAAATCAAGCCGCAGTTCGCCGGCACGGACCTCTGTGCCGGGTTCCATGCCGGCACCACGCCGCAGCGCGGCGCGCACGCGTGCCATGAACTCGCCGAGCGAAAACGGCTTGACGATGTAATCATCCGCACCGCTCTCCAGGCCGATGATCTTATCCGTCTCCATGCCGCGCGCCGTGAGCAGGATGATCGGCATCTGGCTCTCCTTCCGCAGCACCCGGCAGACCGTCAGGCCATCCAGCTCGGGCAGCATGACATCCAGGATGATCAGGTCAGGTGTGAGCTCGCGCGCCTGCTGCAAACCCGACTCGCCGTCTCCGGCCGTGAGTACCTGATAGCCTTCCGCCGATAAGTTGAGGGCAATGGTGTCGCGCAGCGTGGCGTCATCTTCAACGATCAGGATCGAGGCCATATCTTGATTATAGGTAGAAAACTTTCGGGCAGGTTAAGGTTTCTTAGGACTCAGGGCGTATAGACCGAGAGGCTCCCCGTGATGGCATCATATCGATAGACCATCCGACCGGGCTCCGTCTCGACCAGGGCGGCATCTGCTTCCGGGCTTCGGCTCCAGGCCACCCGCAGATCGCTCTTCGAAAAAGGCGGCACCAGCGGCAGCAGCTGCGCGTACTGGAACCAGCGCTCGGCATGCACGATGATGAGTGCAGATCCGAGGTGCTGCTCGGCGATCCACGCGCTCGGACGCCTTGTAATATGGTACAGGCCGCGCATGCCGGCGACGCGCGCCGGGATATATCCGACCGCATCGACCGATAGCAGCAGGGCTGCCAGCCCGAAGATCGCCAACCTGCGCCAGCGGCTGACGCGCGCGGCCGAGTCGATCCAGCCTCCCAGCCAGGCGATCCCGGCCGCGCTGAAAACCGCCAGCGCTGGCAGCGCTTCAGCATAGTAGCGCGGGCCGAACAGCCATGACCCGATCCAGTAGGCAGCATAGAAGAGAATCAACGCCAGGGGGATCCCGAGCAACAGCCACACCCGCCGATCGCGGCGGAGTGCCCAGCAGCCCAGGGGAATGAACAGCCAGGAGAGATACGGCCAGCCGAACAGATCGTGCATGCCAGCCCGCAGGCTGAAGCGCGTGTTGTACCACGCCCAGTACAGGCTGTGCCCGCTCTCGGTTACACCAATGCCGGCGCCGAACCCGAGCCTGTCATATGGCCACCAGAGGGTGTAGGGGTTGAGAAATGGATCGCCGGTCACGGCAAACTGCCATAATGGAATCCCGGCGGCCAGTACACCGGCCAGCGCAGCAATCGCGGTCAAGCGAAGGCGATCGATTCTGCCGCCTCGCACAAAGCGAAACAAAGCATGGATAAGAAACGGTGCCGCAAGCGCAGCCGCCGTCCACGGCCGTGTCAGCGCGAGCAGGCCGAGGGACATACCGCTCAAGATTGTCAGCAGCGCAGGTCGCGAGCCCCGGCGCGCCGCCGGCTGTTCGGGATGCAGGAAGAGATCCAACCAGGCCAGGGTGAAGACAAGACCGAGCACCAGGCTGAATGTGTGCGACATCAGCGAGGCAGAGAGCATCAGGAACATCGGCGAACTGAGCAGCAGCAGCGCAGCCAGGAAGCCGGGCCACTCCCCCAGCAGCTTCGACCCCAGCCGGAATGTCAGCCAGACCGCCAAACCGGCTAGGATCGGATTGACCAGCCACGCTGCGCCCGCTCGCGCACCAAGCGAGAGTGCCGCCGGCCAACCCGGCGGATATTTCCCAAACCGCTGACCTTGAAAGTCGATCACAAAGGGTACCAGGTAGGAGCGCGGCTCTTCCGGTGAGGGCAGCGAAAGATGCCCCTGAGCGTACACCTGCGCCTGCCAGAGGTTGGCGAACTCGTCCTCAAGATGCGGCATGCGCTCGAAGACGGAAGAGGAAATATAAGCCGAAAGCGCCACGGCAAGCAGTGCAAGCGTGAGCGCCAGCACGGCCGGCAGGCGAGTTTTCACATGGACTCCGGCCGCTGATCCGCGCCGACGGCATGGATGGCGTCGAGCGCGGCCTGGTGCAGCCAGCCGTTCGAGACCAGGACACCGAAATTCGACTCCAGCTGCCGTCCAAGTGTGAAATCGAGCGCCCTGCCTCGCAGATCCGTGACACGCCCGCCGGCTTCCTCAACGACCAGCGATCCAGCCGCCTGGTCCCAGATCTTCTCGCGGTAGTCCGGCCGACTCGGTGAGAGCAGCCGGAACAGCAGCTCGCCCAAACCGCTGGCGAGCAACGCATACTTCGCCTGGCTGTCCATTAACACGGGCTGCGTTTCGATGCCGAGCTCGTTCAGCAGGGAGCGGATTTTTTCGCTGTCGGTGTGGCCGGATTCGAACGATCGCAGCACACGCGCTTCCTTTGGGTCGGCGGTCGTTGAAACGCTCAGCTTATGAGCCCCCTCGCCTTCAAGCGGCATGGCCCAGGCACCCTGGCCTCGAGCCGCAATCACAGCGCTTCCACGCCCACCAATATCAGGCTCCATCTGCGCGTTCAGATTGGGACATCCCAGCGCCGCAACGACAACCTCCCCATCAATGATCAGTGCCAGCGCGGAGACATACTGATCGCCGCGCAGGAATCCCTTCGTCCCATCAATCGGATCGCACGTCCAGAAACGCGAGGCCGAGGTACCGCCCCCACGATCGATCCAGGTGCAGACCTGGTCCGTGCTGGCATCCGGGGCGATTCGGCTCACGTATTTCGTCACCGCCTGCAGCATGCGGGCATGCTCCGGAGTCCGCAGCGCTCGGCTGTCCTCCTCGGCAACCAGGGGATCATCCGGAAAATGGTCATCCAGCATCCGGGCGAAAACCGCCTGGCTGGCGTAATCGGCGACCGTCACCGGTGAATGGTCCGATTTGGCCAGGGCCGGGGCGACCATCTCCTGCTGAATCGAGCGGCATAAGGCGGCTGTTGAACGTACAGCTTTCAGGGCAAAGTCGGTTTCCTGGGCGTATGTCGTGAACACGGATCGACCTCCAGCACGGTGAGGGTGGACCAGCACGGTACAATTGTAAGCCATACGATCAATCGGGAAGGTGTTTATGGTTCGTTTTGGGTATGTACTGATGATCCTCATGATTGCACTGACTGCCTGTTCGACGCCGGCTGAGACGCCACCGGATGCAATCCCGGCGGCAACTTCATTTCAACCCCTTCCAGCGACGGCAGCGGATACCCCGCAAACGATACGCGGTGGGACCGCGAGCGCCCTGCCTCCGACAACGCCGCCGATCATTCCTGACCCGGCGTCGGCGGTCTGGACCCGTGTCCTCGATGGATTCAACCGTCCGGTCGCGATCACCAACGCCGGCGATAGCCGCCTGTTCGTCGTCGAGCAGCGCGGCATGATCTGGATTGTGCAGGATGGTGAGCGGCAGCCGGAACCATTCCTGGATATCCGCTCCAGGGTGGAGGATCGCGGCAATGAACAGGGGCTGCTCGGCCTGGCGTTTCACCCGGCGTACATGACGAACGGCTCGTTCTTCCTCAATTACACCGGCGCCGGCGGCACCACCCACATCGTCCGCTATCGTGTCAGCGGCGATACGAACCGGGCGGATCCATCCAGCGAGCAACAACTGCTCCTCGTCGACCAGCCCTATGCCAACCACAACGGCGGGGTGCTTGCGTTTGGACCGGATGGATATCTCTACATCGGCGTGGGCGACGGCGGGTCGGCCGGCGATCCCCAGGGCAATGGACAGCGTCTGGATACGCTGCTGGGTAAGATTCTCCGGATTGATGTGGACGGCGGTGCTCCCTACGCAATTCCTGAAAGCAATCCATTGGCCGACGGCGGTGGACGACCCGAAATCTGGGCATATGGCTTGCGCAACCCCTGGCGAATTGCTTTCGACACGATCCGTGGGGATCTCTACATTGGCGACGTCGGCCAGGGCAGTATGGAGGAGATCGATTACCAACCAGCCGGCGATCCGGGAGGACAGAACTACGGCTGGAACCTGCGGGAGGGGACGCTGGCATATGCCGGCGCTGCGGCGCCCGCCATGGTTGACCCGGTCGCCGAGTATGACCATTCCCGCGGATGCTCGGTCACCGGCGGGGTTGTCATTCGGGACTCACGCCTGCCGGAGTGGGCCGGGGTGTACCTTTATGGTGATTTCTGCACCGGTCAAATTTGGGGGTTGCGTACCGATGGGAACGGCGGCTGGCTGCAGGCCGATCTATGGGGAACCGCCTATCAAATCAGCTCCTTTGGGCTGGACGCAGCCGGGCAGGTCTACCTGGCGGATCTGAACGGCGGCATGTACCGGCTGGATCCGGCTCGCTAGCGGCGGCGCGGCAGGTAGCGCGGCGTGCGCCGCAGGTACTCGTCCGCACCGGCGAGGCGCGCCTGCAGCTCCCATTCTTCGAGCTCGAACAGCGGCTGGGAGAGAATCAGCCAGCCGAAGAACCAGACCCACATCGCCGGGCTTGCGCTGGTGAGCGCGCCGCCAATCCCCAGCAGGCCGACGGCGACTCCCATCGGCCGGCGCAGGAACCGGTAGGGCCCATGCGAGATCAAGCGGGACGTCTCCTGTGCGAGCAGGCTCTGGACCCCGAGCGTGGCCAGAGACCACAGCAGCAGCCCTCCGCCGGCCAGAAGCAGGATCGCACCCAGCGCCTGGGTGAGAGCATTACCCCAGGGTGAGGTCGGGCTGATGCTCATCGCCCAGGTGTAAGACCAGATCAGACTGCCAGCCGCCACCAGAGAAAGCAGTCCAGCCAACCAATACAGCCAGCTGCCGATTGTGGACGCGACCCGCCGCAGGAGGATGGCGCTCAACTCGGCCAGTCCCGCAGCCAGCAAAGCCAGAACAAATGGATACGCAGATAACGTCCCTGCCATCGTTATCTCCTAGCGTAAGATGAGATAGATCAGCGCCCCGAGCAGACCCAACCCGAGCGCCGCCGAGAGGCTCAATCCAGCCGTCAGAACCAGCATGCCCAGGTTCGACCGCAGCGATGGGGCGAACGCCCGCGATGGCGTGATCTCCGATGTGGGGATACGCCGCAACCTGCTTGTGCCCAATAAGTACATCGAGGCCAGGACCACGACGACGAATGAAGTCGGCGGCACAAAGACCATGGCGGCTCGAACGAGGGTGTCAAACGGCAGCCGCTCCAGCATGCGGGCAAAGCTCTCCGGCCGCAGCCAGTACAGCGCCAGCGCAGCCAGCGAACCGAGCAGCGCCGGCAGCGAGGAGATCAGCACGGCCGAAACCGCTGGACGCAGCAGCTGCGCCGCCCCCCGGGCTGGCCGGCGGCTGGCGACGCCCGCCTCGTCCTCCGCTCTTTGTGGGGCGAATGCGAACGAGGCCGCCGCGATCACGATCAGGAACAGCACCCAGGGTGCGTATGGGATCAGCGGCCGCAGATAGGAATCGCCTGGAAGCGGGGAGAGCAGTCGGTCGAACCGACCCGGTGAGATGAAGGACAGGCTCCACAAGCCCAGGGCGAACAGCCACAGCGGCACAGCAATTGCCAACGCCAGACGGGCTGCCGGGCGCATGACCATTGCGCGCGTTGCCACAGCGGCCTTCCGGGCTGGCTGCGCCGGCTCATCCTGCGCACCAGCCGGCTTTTCAACCGCATACAGCAGTGCCAGCACGACAACCGCAAATAGGGTTGCGGGTGCAAAGATCAGTGCCGTGCGGATGAACGACTCGCCAGGCAGCCGCGCCAGCAGATCTCCAAAGCGGACCGGTGCCAGGTAAAAGAGCAGCAGCGTGCCCACGGAAAGCAGCAGCATTGGAACGGCCGGAACCAGCACCAGGGCTGCCAGCACGCGGCTGTACGGTCGGCCGGAGGCGGCCTGTTCCTTCTCCTTCCGCCGAAGGGGTGCTGTTTGTTCGTCCATCAAGATCACCCGCCTTTCCCGGGTCGCTCCTCGATCTTCATCGCTCGAATCAGGGCTCCAGCTTGATCTCGACGCTGGCAAGATGATTCAAGCCATCGAAGGCCGGGCTCGGATCCGATACTACCACCCGGCCCGGCCCGGCAACAGACACGCTGTAGGACAGGTCGAGTGAGAAATCCCCGGGCTGCCCCATGTCGGGGGCATTCACGATCAATGGCTGCGTAGCAAGCAGGGTCCCCTTCGCGTCGAACAGCTGGACGACCAGCGTACCCTCGAAGGTGGGAGTACCCACCCCTCCCACGTGCAGCATACCTCCGCTGACCCCCTCACCCGGTGAGGGCTGCATGATGATGATCTGCTCAGAATAGGGCTGGCGCGATTTAATCTGCGCTTCGCCGGCGGGCAGCAGCGTCACGCCGACCGAAGAGAGGTGCGTCACGCCACCGTCGCGCGGGCTGTGGGCCAGCACCTGGATCAGCGCATTCTGCTCCCGGTCGATCGAGAACTCCAGGTCGGCTGAGAATGGGCCGCGCTGTCCCATTTCGGACTGAATCATCACCGGCGCCAGCTCTTCGAGCAGCCCGCCTTCGAACGAAACCAGTTGGACGCTCAGGACCTGCTCAAACGTCGAATCTGCCATTCCGGCCAGGTGGAGCGGGCTGACAACCCGCGAGCCCGGACCCGGCTCGAGGACCATGATCGCCTCCGGCACAGCGATCGCCGTGGGCAGCGACTCCGTCACCGCTGGAGGGGAGCTCGGCGACTGTGCTGGGACAGCAGGCGTACCTGTTGCTCCGGGGCCTGCCGCCTGGCCGCTGCAACTGACCAGGATGAGCACCAGGAACCATGGCATGCGACGCATTCTTCTCATTCACCCTCCCATTGATCGATCGCTACCGGCCGAGTCTATCAGGGAAGCCAGCACAGGTCTATGACGCCTGTCCATCGATTGACATACGAACATTTGTTCTATATAATCGGGTTGGGCGTGTTCCTCCTCTTCCAGCTCAGCACGCCCGGGAGCGCCCTGTGTGGTTTTTTCGCCGGTTGAACTCCGCCAGCACCGAACGACCTTCCACGTCATCACCCGGCCGGGTGGGATGGCTGGCGCGTCTGCGCCGGCTGGCGCCCGATTCCAGCCATCCCGGCCTGACCGTCGAGCTGGAGGGGCAGCTGGCACTTCTTCTGCGCCGTGCGGCCCGCGTCCGCAACCGGTCCCCGCAGGCCCTGGCGCAGGAACTGCTCTCAAGCGCACTCGAGCGCGAGGCACTGCGCCGGCATGCGGAAGCGGTGCTGGCGTCGCTCACACCGCGCGAACGCGAGATCACCTGGTTGGCGGCACGCGGCCGCACCAACCAGGAGATCGCCGAAAAGCTGGTCATCTCACCCGAAACCGTCAAGTCGCACGTGCGCAGCGTGCTGAGCAAATTCGGCCTGCACAGCAAGTCCGACCTGCGCATGCTGCTGCTCGATCTCGGCCTGCGTTGGTGGCGGCAGGAGGCTGGTTGATATCCCCCGGATCGGGATCACTGGTTGGGCACCGGGCAGAAGGGAGGACAGGTATAATCCCGGTCGGAGGGACGATGGCCGAATCGGATCTGATCGCCGCCACACCGGAACCGCGCACCCGCCAGAGCCTTGCGGCGGACCTGCACCGCCTGGGACTCGAGCCGGGCATGATTGTTCTCGTGCACAGCTCGCTCTCTGCGCTCGGGTGGGTCAATGGCGGTTCGGTGGCCGTGATTCAGGCCTTGCAGGATGTGCTCACACCCGCGGGCACGCTGGTCATGCCAGCTCACTCCGGCGATCTTTCCGAGCCTGCCCTCTGGAAAAATCCGCCCGTCCCGACCGATTGGGTGGATCCCGTGCGGGAAACCATGCCGGCTTACGATCCACGCCTCACGCCTACGCGCGGCATGGGCCGCATTCCCGAACACTTCCGCACCTGGCCAGACGTGCTGCGCAGCGATCACCCGGCGCTCTCCTTCAGCGCCTGGGGGGCGCGGGCGCAGGAGATCACGCGCGGCCATCAGCTCGAGGATCCGCTCGGCGAAGGTTCGCCGCTGGCACGTATTTACGATCTGCAGGGATACGTGCTGCTGCTCGGCGTCGGCTACGGCAATAACACCTCCTTCCACCTGGCGGAGTACCGCATTGGACGCCGGCGGGACATCGCCCAGGGTGCACCGGTCATGCGGAACGGCACGCGAACCTGGGTCACCTACCGGGACGTCGATCTCGACGAAACGCCTTTTGCACAGATCGGAGCGGAGTTCGAAGAGCAGCATCCCGTTAAAATGGGCCGGGTCGGTTCCGCCGAGAGCCGCCTGTTCTCGCAGCCAGCCGCGGTCGACTTCGCCCAGAAATGGTTGTCTCGCTCCACTGGATCAGCAGCCCTCGCCCCTTGAATCCTGGCCGCAGCCTGCGCAACCCGGTCCGTGACGGGGGGTTATACCCCCTGGTTCGCTGCACGATCCCAATTCTTTCAGGCATGGTGCTCAAACACCAGAAGAAGGAGCGATATCACAATGTTGATGAATCGAATCATGGGCGCTTTCACATTCCGCAGCGATGTCTACAAGGAAGTCGAGGACGACGCCAGCTTCACCTCGACCGCCTGGGTCCTGATCGCGGTCGTCGCCTTCCTGAACCAGCTCGGCACGGTGCATGCGACCGGCTTGTTCCGGATTATCATCGCCGCGCTGATCGGCACCGTATTCGCCGTGATCGGCTTCGCCCTCGGCGCATACATTATCGCCCTGGTCGGGCGGGAAGTCTTCAAGGCCGAGGTGACCTTTGACGAATTGGTCCGCACGCTGGGCCTGGCATACGTCTGGCAGGCTGTGGCGGTGCTTGGAATTTTCGCCGCGTTCTCCCCGGCCCTGAACTGCATCACGGCCCCGGTGCGGGTCGTGGCTGCGCTGCTCTCGCTCGCGGCCTGGTTGATCGCGGCCAAGGAAGCGCTCGATCTGGAATGGGTTCAGACCCTTGTCACGGTCGTCATCGGCTTCATCGTCTACGTCATCCTGAGCTTGATCGCCACGGCCGTCATCGGGCTGTTCGGGTTCGGCGTGCGTACCGCGACCGAAATCTTACGTTAGCCGCATCCTGAGGAGAAAAGCCCCCGAGCGCTCGGGGGCTTTCTTGATTCCAGTCGGGATCGAATTCCGAATTAAAATTCCACCAGTTCACCCCGCCCGGCTTCGATGCGGTAGTCGTGCCGACCCTGCGGGACGATCGAGTCAATTTCCAGCGAATGATCATCCATCGCTTTCCACAGCACCTCGAACGGTTTATGTCCCGGGACCCACTTCTCCACCGCCACCAGTCCGTGTCCGGGCAGCACGGTAAATGCAATCGAGCGGTCATCGGCCGGGTTGAGAAGTGATTGAGCCCGGGCAAAGGTATGCTTGATGGCGCGCGCCTGTGCATCGGTGGAGCATGAAACCGGGTAATCGTAGTACGCCGGATCCAGCGGCACGAATTCAACCCGCGCAGCATCAAAGGACCGCACCCCGCGGTGCCCGTGAAGCTTGGAGCGCGCCACCGGCACCTCCCCAGCGAGGCCGAAGGCTGCGTCCAGGTGAATGCGCGGCAGGTCAGCATCCATATCCATCAGCTCGACCGCCTCGGAGGACGGAGGATCGTTGACTTTCCCGGCGACATGGCGAACAAGCGCCCCGCGCCCATTCTTCCGCACCCCAACAATGACCGCCAGATCCGCTTCACCGATCCGGCCCTTATCGACCGGGCGGGCGCTGCCGGTGACCGTCGAGATCAGCGCCTTCAACCCGGGGTCCCAGGTGGCGAAGCAGCCTTCGCTGTACTGGCTGGCGACGGCCTGCTCCAGCGCCGGAACGTGAACCAGGTCGTGGATCCGGATCATCTCGGTGAAGAAACCCCGCCGGTCAAACTCGGTCGCCGCCCGCACCATTGCTGCGGGAGTGCTCGCACGCTCCCACGTGGAGCGATCAATCTCGGGTTCGACGACCTCGTGATCGGTCACCGGCCGCGTGCTGACGGCTGTGATCAGACGCAGCGCAGCATCGGTGTAGAAGTCCTGAGGCGCCACCGCTTCCACAACCGGATGCGCACCGACCAGGTCGAAGTACGTCGCCCACAGGTGATCTCCCTCGCTGATGAAGATCACATTCCGGATGCACATCGCCTGACCCTGAACCTGGCGCACGAGCGACAGGATCGGACCGCCGCGCTTGCCCTGCTCCAGCAGCACGCGCCAGGCTTCTGGAGCAAGGCCCTCGGCAGCGAAAGCGGCCGGATTCGGTAGTTCATGCCCAAGACCCCGTTCCAGGCGCTTCAGCGCACGGTCAAACTCGGCCCGCGAAGTATGCAGCATTGTGATGACGGTCGGGTTCCGGTCCAGCCCGAATCGTTTGCGGGCGGTGAACATCAGCGCTTTGCGCCACGGCACAGCCTGCTCAAAGCCCGCACTCGTCAGCAGCAGGTCGAGCCCCGGAGCCGGTTCATCCAGCACGGTATGTCCGAGCTGTTCGAGCGCTTCGAGCACCCGCCGGACATAGGGTTCGACGGTTTCGCGCTGCGGGCCCGGAACGTATGCGGCCTTGATCTGCCGCCACCAATCATGCCGGTTTCGCACTGCCACCCCGGGTGATGCGGTCAATTCCATACCATTACCCTCCAAATTAAACGATACCACAGGGCGCGGCAGGCGCCCACGGTGAAAACGTTTCTACCCGGCTGATTAGGAGGGTTTAGATTTCGCGAATGAAAACGCGGTGGTTTTTGTAAGCCACGCCGCCCACATTCTCCAGGTCGCTGCGCATCTGCACCGCGCTTTCCGCCACCTGAGTCAGATCCGCGTGTCGGAATCCGAACTCGTGGATCGTCTTTTCCATCTCGCTGTAGAGCAGCGCGTTGCCGCCCCGGCCATGGTACTCCGGAAGTACCCCGGCCCCGTTCAGGGCGATCCAGCGGGTGCGCCTCATCTCGATCAGCAGGTCGATGATGCCGAAGGGGAACAATCGCCCCTTGCTGCGCTGAATGGCAGCCGAGACATCGGGAAACCCGAACAGGAAGCCGACTACATCCTCGCCGTGGGTGATGATCTTGATCAGGCGCGGATCGGCAATGGTGAGAATCTCGCTGATGACATAGTCGATCTCACGCTCGCTGAGCGGGTAATACTCCCAATTGTTGATGAAGGTGTTGTTGTAAGTCACCCCGATGCGCGGAGCCCAGTCCAGCAGCTCGCGCTTGTTGCGAAAGCGCTTCACCGCCAGCCCGCTGCGCTTCGCCGCCCGTCCGGCAATGCGGTGCACTCGCTCCGGAAGATGGAACTTCTGCGCGCTCAAATAGCAGGATACGAAATCGACCTCTTTTCGGAACCCCAGCGATTCCATGAACGCCGGATAATACGGCGGGTTGTAATTCATCATCGTCATGGCCGGCCGGAACTCGAAACCTTCCACCAACATACCGTAGCCGTCGAGCGGTCCGAAACCCTTCGGGCCCACTACGGCGTTCAGGCCCCGCACACGCGCCCACTCAAAGGTCCGCTCAAGCAGTGCGCGTGCGACCTCCAGGTCTTCCACGCATTCGAAGAAATAGAACTGCGCCTGGCGGGTCCCGTGGTACTCGTTGTAGGGTTTGTTTTCAATGGCTGCGATGCGGCCCACATCCTCACCATTCTGCCGGGCGATGAAGAAATCGGCCTGCGAATGTTCATGGAAAGGGTGCTTTTCACGGTTGAGCCGGGTGCGCACATCCATGCGGATCGGCGGCACCCACAACGGGTGGCCGCGGTACAGCTTGAACGGCAGACGGACGAACCGTTCAACCTCGCTCCTGGATCGGGTTTCAATTTGCTGGATCTCGATCACGGCCGTTGCCCTGTACGGATCGGAGTCATTGTAGCACCGTGGAAATGCGTCTACAATCAAAGCCCGATCAGGAGAGGATCGATGTTTTCACGCTTCTTGCGCTGGAGCTTCAATTTTCTGGCCTCACTCCTCGCCCGCCGTGAGGTCCAGGGGCTCGAGAATTTTCCTGCACAGGGACCGTGCATTCTGGCCATCAACCACCTCAGCATCTTCGACCTGCCGCTCGTCTTCGGACTGGTCGGCGGCGAGAACGTCACCGGCTGGGCGGCTGAAAAGTACGCCCGCCACCCGCTTTTCGGGCTCATCCTGCGCATGGGCAATGCCATCTTCATCGAACGCGGCCAGGTTGACCGGCACGCAATCGAGGCGGCCGTGGCCTGGATCCAGCGCGGCAACATGTTCGGCATTGCGCCCGAGGGGACACGCAGCAAGACCGGCGCCATGGCGCGCGCCAAGACAGGCGTCGCCTACCTGGCCAGCGAGGTCGATGTCCCGATCGTGCCCATTGCCGTCGCCGGCACCGAAAACACAATCGCCTGTTGGCGTCGGCTGCGCCGTCCGAAGTTCACCATGTGGGTTGGAAAATCCTTCCGGCTGCCCCCGCTCGATGAAACGGATCGCAACGCCAGCCTGCGAGCCAACGCCGACGAAGTGATGTGCCGCATCGCCGTCATGCTTCCTCCCCGGTACCGCGGCTACTACGCTGATCATCCCCGCCTGCAGGAACTGCTCGCCCGTTCCAGTTCCTGAGCCCATCATTCCAAATCGGTTCTTTCTCGCTCCCCCGCGCGGGTGATTCGCGAATCACCCGCGCGGTTCCACCCCCCACGGGATTGCGGCGCAATCGTCCAGAGATAGACTGTTAGCACATTTGTTCTACTATTGGGCGCCTCACCGCTCCCGGAGGTATGTGATGTCATCAACGCTCGTTTCCACCGAACTGCCGCCGCTGCCGCGGGTTCTGGACGATCCATCCACGCTGGAGATGCTGCTGCAACCGCGCCTGTCGCTCTTCTGGGGCGCCGAGACGCCCACCCGGTCGCTGCTGGCGGCTCTGACGCTGATCGCAGCGCGCGGCCAGCAGGTGCGCGTCTTCGACGGCGGCAACCGCTTCGATGGGTATTTCATCGCCCGCCTGGCGCGCCGCCTGAGCCCGAATCCACACGCCGTGCTGGAACGCGTGCAGCTCTCGCGCGCCTTCACCTGCTTCCAGCTGGCGCAGCTGATTGAAAACGCGCCCGCCGCCCTGCATTCTTCGGGCGAGGTGCTCTTTGTGCTCGATCTGCTCACCACCTTTTACGACGAGAGCGTCCCGCTGCGCGAATCCGAGCACCTGCTGACAAAGACCATCGCCCACCTGAAACGCCTGGCGTCGAGCGGGCCGGTGATTGTCGGCGCGCGCGAGCCGCGCGTGTTGGTCAAGGAGCGCTGGTCGCTGCTCGATCAACTGCAGGTCGCGGCCGACGCCGCCTGGCTGCTGCGGGCGCCCGAGGACACATCCCGCGAGCAACTGCGCTTGTTCAACTGACGCCGCCCTCCCGGCGCATGGGACCGGAAGCCGGGCAATCTACGAGCGGCCGCCGCCCTTCCCTCCACCCGGCTTCCGTGTCCCGCCCGCCGACGACAGCGGATCAATCGATTCCATCTCACACACTGCGAGGTATGCATGGGACGCACACTGCCATCGATTACACAGGCTTTTTTACACGAGCAGCAATCGCTGGCTCGCTTCCGCCGGGCGCTGCGCCGTGAAGACCAGCGCGCGCTCGATGACCTGCTGGGCGCCTCCCGCCGTCACCTGGCGGCGGCCGCCTACGCCTCCCACCTGCTGCCATTCGAGGTCATGCTGCTCGCCATGCTGGTCGAGGAGCACAAACAGGTCCTGCTGCTGCAGCAGGAGGTCGAGGTGCTGCGTTCCGGGCAGGGCAAAACCGAGCAGCCGGCGCTGCCGCCCGACACGCCTGCGAACCGGACGGCTCATGAGGCCGGGGACGCATGACCACCCTCTTCGGCTGGCTGTTCGACACCTACCCGGACGGCCAGGGCATGACGGTCTGGGTGCTCGACGCGCAGGGCCGCAGCCACAAGCTGCGCGATTCGTTCACGGCCACGTTCTATGCCCGCGGCCCGCGCCCGGAACTGCACGCGCTCTGCCAGTGGCTGCGCCGGGGGCGTACGCCGGTGACGCTGGCGAGCGGCGAGCACCGCGATCTGTTCCTCGACCGCCCGGTGGAGGTGCTCGAGGTGGGCGTACCTCAGCCTGGGCAGCTGCCGGCCCTCTTCCGCCGAACAGCCGATGCCTTTCCCGACTTGACCTACTACAACGCCGATATCTCGCTCGCCCAGCGCTACGTGCTGACGCGCGGAGTCTTCCCGTTGGCGTACTGCGCGCTGGAGGTCGACGGGGAACAGGTGCGTGAGATCCGCTCGCTCGATTCGCCCTGGGAGATCGACTACGCGCTGCCGCCGCTGCGCACGATGGCGCTGCGCCTGGCCGGCGACATGCGCGACCCTGGCCGCGGCCACCGGGCCGACCTGCTGGTCGAGATCGAGGGCGAGACGCTGCGCTTCCCCCGCCGCCGCAGCCGGCAGCTGGTGCTGGGCATGCGCCATCTGCTCGAGGCGTACGACCCGGATGTAATCGTCTCGACCTACGGCGACAACTACATCCTGCCGCGCCTGATCCAGCTGGCGGAGCACTACGGCATCCCGCTGCCGCTCAACCGCGACCCGGGGTATGCCGTGCAGCGCAAATCGGCCTCCTCCTACTTCTCCTACGGTCGGGTGGTCTTCCGCAATGAGCAGCACCTGCTCTTCGGGCGCTGGCACCTCGACCGCCAGAACGCATTCCTAGCGAATGATTACGGCATCGACGGCATTCTCGAGATCGCCCGCCTCTCCGGGCTGCCGCCGCAGACCGTCGCCCGCGTTTCAACCGGCACCGGCATCAGCGCCATGCAGGTCGCGACCGCGCTGCGCCGCGACGTGCTGGTGCCATGGCAGAAGCGCCAGCCAGAGGACCTGAAGAGCGGACTCGACCTGCTCACGGCAGACAAGGGCGGGCTGGTCTACACGCCGATCGCCGGCCTGCACGAACACGTCGCCGAGCTCGACTTCAGCGCCATGTACCCCAGCATCATGGTGCACTTCAATATCTCGCCCGAGACTGTCGGGGCGCGCTGCTGCGAAGGCGAGCCGATCCCCGAGCTGGGCACTCCGGTCTGCCGCCACCGCCTGGGGCTGGTGCCGGAAACGCTGGCGCCGCTGCTCGAAAAGCGCCGCCGCTACAAGGAATTGATACGCGCCATGGAGCCGCACGACCCGCGCCGGGAGCCGTTCCGCCGGCGCTACTCGGCCCACAAGTGGCTGCTGGTGACCTGCTTCGGTTACCTGGGCTACAAGAACGCCCGCTTCGGGCGCATCGAGGCGCACGAGGCCGTGAATGCCTACGGCCGGGAGATCCTGCTGCAGACCAAGGAGCTGGTCGAAGCACAGGGCTTTCGCGTGCTGCACCTGTATGTCGATGGGCTGTGGATCTACAAACCCGGCGCGCGCCAGCGCCCGGATTACGAGGCGCTGCTGGAGCAGATTCACAATCGCACCGGGCTGCACATCGGGCTGGAGGGGGTCTACCGCTGGCTGGCCTTCCTGCCCTCGCGCAGCGAGCCGCGCGTGGCGGTCGCCAACCGCTACTTCGGCGCGTACGAGGACCGCACGCTGAAGGTGCGCGGCATCGAAGCGCGCCGCCACGATACGCCGCGCTTCATCAAGCAGACCCAACTGGAGATGCTGGAGATCCTGGCGACCGGCGAGGATGCGGCCGGCTTTCGCGCCGCACTGCCGGAAGCGCTGGACTACGCCCGCCAGCGGCTGGCGGCGCTGTGCACCGGCCAGGTCAATCCCGCCGAATTGGTCGTCGCCCACCGCCTGTCCCGCAAGCCGGAGGAATACACCGTGCGCACCGCGGCCGCGCGCGTCGCCCAGCAGCTGGCAGGGACCGGGGTCGAGCTCCACCCCGGCGAGCGGCTGAACTTCCTGTTCGTGCCCGGCCCGGAAAAGGCACTGGCCTGGGAGCTGATCGAGGGCGATGTGCACTACGACCGCGCCGCGTACCGCGAGCTGCTGCTGCGGGCGATCGAGAGCATCGTGTCGCCGATCGGCGTCAACCGGAACATGCTCGAGACCTGGCTGCTGGCGAACGCCGGCTACTGGGGTCCACCCGGTGTGCTGCCGCCCCCGGGGGTGGATCCCGGAGTGCCGCTGCTGGCGGGTCGCGTGAAGAGCTGGACGGGCATTCGACCGGCCTCGGCCATCTACAAGGATCGCCAGCCGTCGGCAGACAACAAGCTGCTGCTGGCAGCCTAGAACACTGCACAGGTGGAGAAAGATGAGACGTTATAACGCGTTCCTGTTGTTCAGCGGTATGGTGAGCCTGGTTGCGAATGTGCTCGCGATTGCCGGCTACTTCGATGCCGATGGAATCCTGGCAGGGTGGCGGCCGGATCCGGGCTTGCTGGTCACCGGATCGTTCCTCACGCTGGCTTATGCCCTGTTGGTGTGGTCAGTGTGGGTTTGGCGCAGGGCGGGGCATTCGTCCAGCAGGAAGGAGACAGCGCGCGGCGCGCGCTTCCTGCTGACGGCGCTGGCCACCCTGCCCGCCCTGACGCTGTGGCTTTATCTGCTGGCGGGCGCGGTGATCTTCAGGCCCGAGGGCACCCTGCAGCGTTGGATGATTGCCCTCGGCCTGGCCTGGTTCTGTACACCGTTCGCTGCGCTGGGCTTGATGGTATTGGGCGAGGTGCTTGGGCCGCTGCTGCTTGCCCGCGAGCAGGGACGCGATCAGTCCTCCTCTCCGCCCTCTGCCTCGCGTCCCGAAGGATGACAGCGAACACAGTTGTTCAGGTTGCCGATCCCCTCCTCACGGTGTTTGTTGGCGATTTCGCCCTGGTTGTGTTCGTGACAGCTGTAGCAGGTATAACCCGTGAGCGCGCTGGGGTGGCAGGTCGAGCAGGTGCCGTCCGCCCCACCATGGTTGTAGGGGAAACTGTGCGGTCCGTTGTAGGGCGTCGGCCGCCAGGCCCATGTGTTGTGGCACGACGCGCAGGAGTATCCGAACAGGCCGCGGTGATACGTGGGGTCTGCATGGCAAGACACGCAGGCGGCGGAAAGCCCACCAAACGATCCACTGGCGTGGCAGCTCTCGCAGGCCAATAGGGTATGGGCACCCGTCAGCGGAAAGCGCGAAAGATCGTGATCAAAGGTCGCATCCTGCCAGGCCGTCGGCTGGTGACAGGCCTCGCACTGGTCGCCGTAGCGTCCTTCGTGCGCATCATCGCTGACGTGACATCCCGCGCAGTTCAACGGCAGGCCGGTCCAGGCCCGGTCAACGTGGCACGCTTCGCAATCGACCTGCAGATGTGCGCCGACCAGGGGATAGCGCGTGAGGTCGTGGTCAATCGTGGCATGATCCCAGGTGGTCGGGGCATGACAATCCTCGCAGCGATTGCCCAGGCGGCCAGCATGTGCATCCCGATCCGCGTGACAGGCTGCACAGCCTTGCGGCGTGGATTGGAGCACAGCAATGGAATTGGCATCCTGGTGGCACTCAGCGCATGCCAGCAGATGGTGAGCTCCTTCCAGCGGAAAGGAGGCCCGCTGGTGATTGAAAGCGCCCCGCTCAAAGCGATCCACCCCGTCATGGCAATTCAAGCAACGGAGGCCAAATGCCTTGTCGTGAGCGGCCATATCACGGGAAAGATGACATGCGCGGCAGGTTGATGTGTCGAACACCCGCACGCTCAGCGTATGGCAGGCATGGCACGTAAACCTTTTCTGACCCAGCGGCCCGTGGTGCTCCTGCAGCGAAAACCCGACCGTCTCGTGCGGAAATTCAACATTTGTGAAATCCGTCAGTGCGGCATTGGGGCCGCGATGCTCGTGGTGACAGTCCTGGCAGGTAAGCGAAACGTCGAAGGACCCGTGCAGGCTGCCTGATGTTTCCAGCTCAACAGCTACGGATTGATGGCACTCCAGGCAGCGATCACGCATGCTCGTCCCGCTCCAGAACGCAGGATGACAGGCAGAACATTCGTCTTCGAGCTCCACGTGGCTCACAACGCCTCCGAAGTTCATACCCATGCTCTGCGCGTTTAGTTCGCCGGGGCTGAAGATTCCATTCCCGGTGGCAGCCGCGGACACGGCGACCAAAGCCAGCGTGATTACGCTTGCGAGCAACCCGATACTTGTGAGGCAACCCAGCGGTTTCCTGCGCATCATCCCGTCTCTCAAGGTTGTAATGTGGCGTAGTAAAGGGCGGCGCCAATGTGCACAAACGCGGCTGCAAACAGCGCCATCCCGATCGGAATATGAACACTGTGCCATACCGCCAGCAGACGCCGTGCAGTCTGAGTCGATCGTACCTGCCTTGCCAGGTCGCTGCGGCGGGAAAGCAGCGAGAGGATTCGTTCCGTCTCGCCCGGCGGAACGCCGATCTTGTTGAGCAGTGCTCGCCAGCGTCGCCGTTCGCCCCTCGCGAATAAGGCTCGGCCAAGGACAGCTTTGCTCCCACTCTCAACCCGGGAGGTCAAATCATTCAGCAGGATATTCTCGGATGCGAATTGATTCCTGAGATCGATTTCGAGCCGATCCAACTCTGCTTGCAGTTGATCGACTTCCACCATGACGCCGTCCGCTGTGCGTGGCACTGCAGTGTAAATGTAGCGTCCCACAAATCCGCTCAGCACGACAATCAAGGTCAGCAACGTGACGATTCCCGCCAGGCCCTGGAAACGCCACGCGGTGTGGAGCAGGACGAGGTACGGGCCAACGATCCCGGTAAAAATATGAAACTGCATCCAGCTGCTCATGCGTCCCCAGCGCGCACGGGTCGATCGCTTGCGCAGCGAATAGAGTGTCTCGGTAGCCAGCATCAGGATGAAACCCACCACGCCCAGGCTGTGACCGATCAACCCGCTTGCAGTGGGTGTCCCTATCGCCATCACCACGCCGACATAGAGGCCACCGATCAGCACCATCGCGGTTGCGGCCAGGAGCAGTTCACGACTCGAGCGCACCTTCGTTCTCCTTCCAATTCAGCCAGAAATCGGTGAGCAGCTCGCCAACGGGTTCGCTCGCTGCGAGCAACTTCCCACGAATTGGCCGGATGTCTGCTCGCTGAAGGATCAAATCCTGCAGTGGATACGAAAGCGTCTGGTCTCCCATCACGAGGGCTCCGATGATGTTGGTCTCATCCAGCAGCAGGCGGATTCGGTTTGCTTCGCGCTCCCGCTCGACCGCGAAGGCGTGTGGTGCTCTGCGCCATGCCTCACTGTCACCTCGCGCGATCGAGAGCAGGTCATCATCTGCCTGGCCGGCCCCCAGCGCTCCAATCAACGTTGTCGTCAGACCGCCGATGCGGGTCACGTTCATCGCGAGCGGTTTCCTGTATTCCTGCGAGGCGCCGGCCATATTGATGCCCGCGATCCGCCCCTGCTCGACAGCGGGCCACCACAGGCTGTCGAGCAGGTGCTCATTCCGAACCGGATCGAAAACCTGCGCCGCATCACCAGCCGCGTAGATATCCGTCCCGCTCGTCCGCAGCTGTTCGTCCACCAGGATACCGCGCTGCACCTCTACCCCTCCTGAACGCGCCAGCTTCTGCCGAGGGCGGATCCCGATGGCAAAAGCAACCATCTGGCATGCCAGCGTCACCCCCGCCGCCGTCTCCACGCCGATCACCCTGCCCCGCCGGCCGAGGATCCGTCGAAGCTCGGTGTGGTGGTGGATCTGCACCCCTTCCTGCGTCAGGCAATGCTCCACAAGCCGTGATTCGTGTTCATCCAATACCCCGGGCCAGTAGCGCTCTCGGCGCAGGAAGTAGTGTGTCTCCACGCCCCGTGCCGCAAGCCCTTCGACCAGCTCGACGGCTGTGATTCCGCCTCCGACCACGACCGCACGGCGCGCCCGTCGAGCGAGCTTCGCGATGATGCGGGCATCCTGCAGGGTGTCGAGCTTTACCACGCCCTGCAGTTCGACACCCTCCACGACCGGCATGCTGGCTTGCGCTCCAACCGCCAGAAGCAATCGGTCATAATGTACTGGGTCGTGCCGCAGCAACCCCAAGCGATGAGCATCCGAATCGATCGAAACAGCCCGATCGTGAATGAACTCTATATGGAGATCACTGAGCTCGCGCGCTGAGAGCGGGAAGAGCTGATTTTCGGGCAGATGCCCTGTCAGCAGATAAGCCAGCCCAGGCCGCGAATAGTACCCATCCGGATCGTGGGTGACCAGGGCAATCTTCGCCGCGCTATCCCGCTGGCGCAGGCTCTCCGCCGCGGCAATGCCGGCCGCGCCGCTTCCAACGATCACGAATCGTCGGGCCATCGGCTCAGTCCCGCAGCCCGACTTCGTGCGATTCAAAACGCAGCGCACCGCGCGGGCAACGGGCGACGCACTCACCGCATGTCAGGCAGGCTTGCTCAGCTATCGATTGGCCCAGTCGCGCGTACCGTCGAACATCCACTCCCAGCGGACAGTTATAGGAGCAGATGCCGCACTGCACACAGCGCCGCGATTCAGGAATGACTGTTGCAGCCGCCATTACACGCCTGCGGCTTGCATCGCGTTGAAATAACTCACCCAGCATCGCAAGTAGCCCCGGATCGAGATCCAATTAACGCATGAATGGATTGAGCATGCCACATGGAATCTTGCACGGCTGTGGGAAAATGGTCATATAGGTAATCTTTATCCATAAATTGGGCTGGAGGGGGTATGCCTTAACGTATAATCAGCCCAGCAGATTCGGTCACTTCCCAATCAATGGGTAAAGTCAGGATTCGTTTGTGGCGGCAGGGCAGGGTAGAACTCGGGCCGTATCGATTTCCACTCCAGTGCGTCATAAAGGTTGAGTGATGTCGGCGCAGGACGCGAAATGGCTGCAGGATGCCCGAAGACGAGATCGGAAGGTCCTGGCTGAGATTTATGACGAGCTCAGTCCGGAGCTTTACCGTTATGCCTATCGCCTGCTGGGCGCCGCGGATGCAGCCGAGGATATCGTCAGCGAGACCTTCCTGCGCTTCCTGCGTGCGATCGAAGCAGGAGGCGGCCCGCGCGATAACCTGCGGGCCTACCTCTACCGCATTGCGCACAACCTGGCGATGGACGTTCACCGCCGCAGCCCGGCCGATGCTGATGCGCCGGATCCTGACGTTCCGGTGGCGCCATTGAGTGATGATCCGGCCCGGCAGGCCGAAGATCGGATCTCAGCTGAGATTGCCCGGGGGTTGATCTGGCGCCTCACGCCCGACCAGCGCCAGGTCATCCTGCTCAAATTCTTCCAGGGCCTGAGCAACGACGAGGTTGCCGCCGCCCTCGAGAAACCGGTCGGCGCCGTCAAGGCGCTCCAGCACCGGGGCCTGTCGGCGATGCGAAGGATGTTGAAGCGGGATCACGGCTGGGACGAGATGGAGGCCTGATGCCGAGGAGTGATCTCATGTCGAACAAAGATCCACAGGATGCCGGCCCGCGCTGGCTGGACGCGCTGCAGGAAGTGCCCGAACGCGACGCGACACGTGCCGCTGAAGGACGGCAGGCTTACCTTCAGGCCGTTGAAGAAATCAGAGAACCCGTATCCGGAGTCGATGCAGGGCGTCATAAAGGGTGGATGTCAAAATTCCGAAAGGAGCGTTCACCCATGTTCAGTTTTGCCCGCATCCTGATCGTACTCGCCCTGGCCCTTGGAGGCACCGGCACCACCGCAGCCTACGCCGCGCAATCTAGCCTGCCCGGTGATCCACTCTACGGAGTGAAATTGGCGCTGGAAGACTTTCGCCTGGGCCTGACCCGTGATCCACAGCATGAAGTGCTGCTGCTGGAGGATCTGGTCGAAACCCGCCTGGAAGAGATTGGTGCGCTCGTTCGTCAGGGTGAGCCGATCAACCTCCAATTGATGAACCGGCTTGAAACGCACCTGAGACTCGCACTGCAGCAATCAGCCCAGCTTGACGATCCACAGCTGATACAAACCATGGAGCAAATCCGGACCCGGGCCGAACAGCAGCTTCAAATCATGCAGCAGCTGCGCACGAATGCACCCGAAGACCAGGATGAAGCCCTTCGACAAACAGAACAGGCTCTCCTGCGGATCCGAAATACGGCGCAGGATGCGATCGAGGATCCAACCACCTTTCGCCTGCGCCTGGGGACAGAGCGATCCGACGAAGCTCCCGATCAGCCAGATTTCGCTCCACCCGGATCGAATGGTGAGGGCAGCGGCCCGAAAGGCCCCGGTGAACCGCAGGGCCCCAACGGATCGAACTCAGGAGGCGGAAGCGGCAGGCCATAGCAAAGCATCCGGCGGCGCCCCTCCTCTGCCGCCTCGCGATGCTTCCGTTGAGCCGGATCGGTAGAGATCCGGCTCAATTGTCTCTCTCCGAATTTTTACTTCCGGTGGACTGGCCGACGACTGAATGCTTCACAGGCGCAGAACGCGTGGGAGAGCTCGCAATCATTTGACGATTCAAGCGAACCCGTGGTATCATCCGCGCGTCCTAGGGCCGCTCGACAATGGACCGGGCGGCCTATGTGTCTGTGTCGGAGGAGCTGAAAATCAGCGCATCAGATTATCGAATTAATGAGGATATCCGTGTCCGCGAGGTTCGCCTCATCGGCCCAGACGGCGACAACGTCGGTGTAGTGTCGATTGAGGAAGCGCTGCGAGTCGCTCGGGAAGCAGACCTCGACCTGGTTGAGGTCGCACCCAACTCTGATCCGCCCGTGTGCCGAGTCCTGGATTATGGCAAATTCCTGTACGAGAAGGCCAAGAAGGACCGGGAGGCGCGCAAGGCGCAGACAAAGGTAGAAATCAAGGAGGTCCGGCTGCGGCCGAAGACTTCCGATCACCACCGCTCATTTAAAGTTCGCGATGCCCGTCGCTGGTTGACGGAAGGCAAGAAGGTCCGGGTGCGCATCCGTTTTCGAGGCCGGGAGATCCACTACCCCGAAATCGCGCTCCAGGATCTGCAGTCTATCGCAGAAGAATTATCCGACGTTGGCGTGATCGAGCAAGCTCCGATGATGGAAGGCCGGACGATGCTTATGATGCTCGCGCCGGGGAAATCAAAATAGCGCCAGGACAAGCTGGCGCCACCAATTCAGCATGACGTCTCCGCGGACAGCTGGACCGTCCGCGGGCTTGGTTCTCAGGATCGACCGAAGATAGAACCAAATGCAGGACAGGAGGGTACGAACCGTGCCGCGCAAGTCAACAAAAAAGGGTAAGTACAAGCTCAAGACACACAAGGCGACCGCTAAACGATTCCGCTTGACGGGGTCGGGCAAGCTGGTCCGCACCAAGGGCGCGCAAAGCCACCTGCGCCGCAAGAAGTCGGCGCGCGTGAAGCGCCTGTACACCGAAATGCTGCCGGTCGAATCGAAGGGCATCGCCAAACGTGTCATGCGCCTGGCGCCCTACCTGAAGAAATACAAAGCCAATCCGAATGCCCGTTCCGGCGGATCATCGAAGTAGCCGCCGATTGTTGTGGCCGTTGGGTGCATGCAACGAGCGCCTGCCCGGCGCTGGCGCCCAGGGGTTCACTGGAGAGTGAAACGTGACTCGTGTCAAAGGCGGGGTTGTTACCCGCAAACGCCATAAGAAAATTCTCAAGATCACCAGCGGTATGTACGGTACCCGCAGCAAACTTTTCCGCCGTGCAAATGAAGCCATGCTGAAGAGCCTCTGGTACTCCTACCGCGATCGCCGGACTCGAAAACGCGACCTGCGCCGATTGTGGATTGCACGCATCAATGCCGCTGCGCGCCAGAACGGCACCACCTACAGCCGCCTGGTCCATGACATGAAGGGTGCCGGGATCCGGCTGAACCGCAAGATGCTCGCTGACCTGGCCGTACGCGATCCGAAAGCGTTCTCCGAGGTTGTGAAGTCTGCAGGCGGGTGATTCCACCCGGTGGATGTGCGAAATTCATTCGAGACAGGGAGCCGCCCTGAAGGTCAGGGCGGCTTTTATTTCATCAGAAGCTGGATTAAAGCGGCTCGTGGACAGGCGCGCTGCCGGGAAAATGCAATCCGAAAGAGGCAGGCCTAACCTCCGCACTTGACGTACCCCCTTTGAATCGCTTCAGCAGCGGATTCGAGCCCATTTTCCCGATAGCCGTATACACGGTCCGCATCCCCTGGTTCTTCGATATCCGTTCGGGGTGCATGAGGTCCCTATTTCCGTCTCGCCACCTCCCTGGAAGCGGCAGGGGGCTGCCCATATGGTACAGCCCCGGCCGCCGGTCTTTTTCGCCCTTTGAATTTCATGGAGCATCAATATCCCAGTCCGCGGTCGCTCCCAGGAGGCCCTCCAAATCGCGCAGGGCTGATTCGAGTTCGTTGAGCACCGCTTCCGGATCCTCAGCGTCCGTCGCGGGTATCGCCGGCGTTTCGGTATTCACAGGCGGCGGGCTCTCGCGTGGAGCCGGGGATGAGATGCCATGCGTGTGTCCATTCTCGCCAGCCTGCAGCGGACTTGGCGTTTCCACAGCGGTGTTCGGGTTGTTTGCTGTCTTGTGAGCGTTGGCGCGGGTGCAGCCGCTCAAGGCGACTGCACCCAGCACGATGGCGAGAAGGAATGCCCGCTTGTGCATGGCCGGTCTCGTTCAGCTCACGCCTTCCGTTGAGGGAATGTAGTCCTGACGCATCTGCCTGACCAGCTCGATGATTTCCCGCACGCTGTCGCGTGCTGCGAGCAGGGAGTCCCTGGCCGTAGCCAGAACTTCGCGAGCCGAGCGGCAGGTATCCATCGCCTGCGAACGATCGACGACTTTGCCGCCCCCGTTGAATCCGTCATGCTCCGATAGAATCTGCTCCGCCCTGGCGTGATAGGCCTCTGCGTTATCGACGGCGGCGTACAATCCCGGCATCAAGGCTTCGATTTCGGAGGTGTCAAGCCCCAGCTCAGCGGCCTTCGTCAGCGCATCCTCAACCCGCTGAATGGCATGGTTGGCCTTGGCCACGTTGCCGTCCTGGATTCGGTACCACTCGTTGAGCTTCTCGAGGCAGATCTCCAGTCGCTCATCGATTCGGGTTCCGAATTTTTCCGGCTGCGGCGGTTCGCCTTCATCGGCGTAGGCCGGAGCCGCAAGGACGAATGTGCCGAACCCCAGGGCAGCAACCAGCAAAATCCCGAGCAGCTTCTGGAAAAACGGTGTGGGTTTTGATCGAGTGTTCATGATTTACCTCCATCACAGGATGATTTTCAATCAAGAGCATCCCATCCTGTGATTAGGCGGGCATGACCGGGATGTAAATTTCCTGCAAATTGCGGAGGGGGGAGCGGCTGACATGATCCGTCCCCGAATCGAGCGAGCGGGGGGATGCCGCGAGAGGGTCAACTTGTTCCTTTTTGGTCTGTGGGGGGAATGCTAAAGCTGGTTGGCGGACGTCTTCTCCCGCGCTCGCCGCCAGACACTCATCACCAGTCCATACAGCAGGAATAAATCGAGGATCACCGCGCCGATTCCAAAGGCTGCCCTTCCGAGGAAGCTGCTCGAACCGGAGGCAGCTCCGAAAAGCGGGGTGGAAAGCGTGGCCTGGATATCACGATCGCCCGGGCCAAACGCTACCCAATTGCCGAGCGTGAGAAAGATCAGAACCAGCAGCAGCCCGATAAGCGTTCTCAGGATCCCCACCAGCGATACCGCTCCCGTCGCTGCCTCGT
The DNA here is from genome assembly GCA_046259355.1 of Anaerolineales bacterium. Lineage (GTDB taxonomy): Bacteria > Chloroflexota > Anaerolineae > Anaerolineales > E44-bin32 > E44-bin32. The sequence continues at coordinate 10,757 of JBJYWH010000134.1, read as the reverse complement.
GGCGTTGAAGCTCGACCAGCACCGTGAGTACCCCGGCCAGCAGGAATGCGAGTCCAGAGAGAATGATCACCCAGCGCGGCCCGTTCCTGAGCGGGTCCGTCAGCGGCAGGGCGTCAGCTGCCAGGAGCACGATCAGGAAGCCGGTTAACGTGGAAAGCGTCGCGACCAGCAGGACGCCTCTGCGCATGGATGATCCTCCTGTACATTCTGGCTGGCAACCGTTGGAAAACAAGGCAGGGTATCAAACTGATTCTAGAGTCTCTGCACCTTCGCTTCCATAGGACTGTGGTTTTACAGCCATGCCGGATCCAGCCCTGCTCCAGGCCGGTGTTACAATCAAACCAGCCTCCATTCCGCATGCCTCAGTTGCAGGAGGGCGTCATCGACGACCACATCCGGGAGACATCGCTCTTGAACGGCACAAAGCTGGCGCTGATGCGCGGTGATATCACAAAGGTTCCGCTTGATGCGATCGTCAACGCCGCAAACGCCCGGCTTCGGCACGGAGGCGGGGTGGCGGGAGCCATCCTGCGAAGTGGGGGGGATTCAATCCAGCAGGAGAGTGATGCCTGGGTCCGTGAACACGGACCTATTCGCGCCGACCAGCCCGCATTGACGGGCGCTGGCCAGCTGCCATGTCGCTATGTAATCCATGCCGTGGGTCCCGTGTGGGGGGAAGGCGAGGAGGATCACAAGCTCTTCACAGCCGTACGCTCGGCGCTGCAGCTCGCCGAAGACCAGGGCTTTACGGGCATCGCGCTGCCAGCCATCTCCACCGGGATCTTCGGCTTCCCCAGGGATCGAGCCGCCGTTCAGATCCTTACCGCCATGGAAGATTTTGCCGCCGGGAATCCCGAGCCCGCACTGCATGAAATCTGGCTTGTGCTCTGGGATCAAGCAACCCTCGAAAGCTTTATCAAGGCCTTTGATCACCGCTGGCCAGAAGCTGGAGCTCAGCCATGATCACGTCCACATCCAATCCGCGCGTGAAGTGGGTGCGCGTGCTCCAGACGAAGAAATCTGAGCGTGATGACGAAAATCTATTCATCATCGAGGGGCCGCGCTTGCTGCAAGAGGCACTCCGAGCGAACGCAAGCGTGCGGACCATCTTCCACCTCGAGCAGGTCAACCCCGACGATCAATCCCTGATCAATGAGCTTGTAATACGCGGAATTGAACGCGAAACCGTGAGTGAGCATGTGCTGAAATCCATGTCGGCGACGGAGACGCCGCAGCGCATGCTGGCCGTGGTCGAACGACCGACACCATCCATGGATCCTGAGCTGGACCTGGGACTTGTGCTGGATCGAATCGCCGACCCGGGCAACCTGGGGACAATTCTGCGCACCTCACGCGCCTGCGGGGTGGGGACGGTTTTTCTCCTGGAAGGCACGGTCGACCCCTACAACCCGAAGGTTATTCGGGCTGCAGCAGGAGCTCATTTCCATCTGCCCCTGGTCGAGTGCCGACTCGAAAACCTGAAGGATGTCAGTGCTGGCATACCGCTCTGGGTGGCTGACGCCAACCGGGGAGAACGGTATGATTGCATCGATTGGGGTCCGCCAGCAGCGCTGGTCATCGGCAGCGAGGCCCACGGCCACCGCCAGCAGTTTGACCGGCTCGCGACCGGCTATGTGCGCATCCCGATGCAGGACAATACCGAATCGCTGAATGCCGCCATCGCCGGTGCTGTTATCCTTTTCGAAATTGCACGACAGCGAGGAGAGAAATGCAGATCCGAGCAGTAACCGGCTTTATGGATCCGGGCTGGCCGCTTGATACCCCGGCCATCAGCCGTACAGCGAAGGGCCTTCACGCCATCGCCCGAGAGCTCCGGGAAGCCGGCTACCAGGTCCAAACCACTCGACTCGCCACCCCGCCTCCGGCAGAGATGAACCATCCCGTCCCTGCCACCAAGCGGCCGGAACTGGCTCACAATCTCGAGGCCGAGGCCTTCGTCCATGGAATCGATTACGCCGCGATTGGACCTGCGCTGCCCGATGATCGCGAGGGTTTTGAAGTTCTGCCGGAGATTATCGCCGGGACCGAAGTTATTTTCACCTCGGCACTCTATGCGGATCCTACATTTGGCCTTTCGCTGCAGGCGGCGGCTGACTGTGCCCGGGCGGTGCAGAGAATATCCGGCCTTTCTGTCGATGGATTTGGAAATCTGCGATTTGCCTCCCTGGTCCACGTCCCCTCGGGGACCCCTTTCTTTCCGGCCGCTTACCACCGGGGCGGCCCGGCAGCGGTTGCGATTGCGGTCGAATCCGCTGATCTCGCCGTGCAGGCGACAAAAGAAGGCCGATCGCTGCGCGATATCCGCCAGAAGCTTATCCAGGGCGTCGAAGCGCATGCCGCCGCGATCCAGCAAGTTGCCTCCCGGGCTGCCCGCGAGAATGATTTGCGCTTCACCGGCATCGATTTCTCGCTCGCGCCCTACCCGGAAGTCGGACGATCCATCGGTACAGCCATCGAAGCCCTGGGGGCATCTGCTGTCGGGGCCCCGGGCAGTGCAGCCGCTGCCGCATTCCTCGCCGACAGCCTGGATGGGGCCGATTTTCCACGGGCGGGCTTCTGCGGCCTCTTCCTCCCGGTTCTGGAGGACAGCGTCCTTGCACAGCGGGCAGCGGAAGGACATCTCACTTTAAGCGATCTGCTGCTGTATTCCACGCTCTGCGGGACAGGGCTCGACACCATTCCACTTCCTGGATCGATCAGCCAGAGCGCGCTCACCGCCCTGCTGGTTGATCTGGGTGCGGTCGGGCTGCGCCACCTGAAGCCCCTCACGGCACGCCTGATGCCGATTCCGGGCAAGGATGTCGGCGACCCGGTCCACTTTGACTTCCCCTACTTCGCCGACAGCGCCATCATGGCGCTTCCCGCCCCGGGGCTGCAAGGATACCTGGCGTCTCCCGATCTGCTTGATATCGGACCGCGTGGCTACTGATGCTCTCTGTCTTGCTGCCGGTACGGGCGCCCGGTAGAATGACGGCCGGATCATCGCGCGATGAATTGGCTTGCTGAATTGAACCCCGCGCAGCAATCAGCTGTTACTGCAGCACCGGGTCCGGTGCTGGTCCTGGCCGGCCCGGGCTCGGGCAAAACGCGCGTCCTGACCCAGCGCGTGGCCTACCTGGTGCGGGAACTCAGCAGTATTCCCGCCTCGATCATGGCCGTGACGTTCACCAACAAGGCCGCCCGCGAGATGGCACTGCGGGTGGCCGCCCTGCTGGAAGAAAGCCCCGAGCGTTTGTCGGGAATAAGCCTGGGCACCTTCCATGCTTTCTGCGCCCGCATGCTGCGGCGGGAATCTGAACGCCTGCCCTTCACGCGCGAGTTCGTCATCTTTGACGAATCTGACCAGCAATCGCTGCTGCGCGAGGTGCTCAGCCAGCTGCAGGTCGATTCCAAACAGCAGTCGCCCGCGCGAATCCATGCCGCGATTTCTCGCGCCAAGAACGAGCTGATTGAGCCCCAGGACCTGGCCAGCGATACCTACTTCAACGAGATCGTCGGGCGTGCTTATACGCGTTACCAGGAGCTGCTGCTGCTCAACAATGCACTCGATTTCGACGATCTGCTCTTCTGGGCAGTCAGGCTGCTGCAGGCGCAGGATCAGGTTCGGTTGGCCTACCGCCGGCGCTATCAACACATACTGGTGGACGAATTCCAGGACACGAATAGCGCCCAGTATGCACTGCTGCGGCTGCTGGCGGGCGTTGAACCGGATTTGTTTGTCGTTGGCGACCCCGATCAATCCATCTACCGCTGGCGCGGCGCGGACTATCGGAACGTCCACCGCTTTCAGCAGGATTTCCCAGCCGCCCAGACCATCCTGCTCGAACAGAACTACCGCTCCAAGCAGACCATCCTCGACGTCGCCATGGCGGTGATCGACCGCAATCCAGACCGCCGCAAGAAGCAGCTCTTCACCGAGCGCGGACGCGGCGAGCCGGTGATGCTGCATGAAAGCTACGACGAAGGTGATGAAGCCGCCTTCGTCGTCGAGACCATCGCATGGCTGGTGCACGAAGGCCGCCAGCCGCGGGACGTCGCCGTGATGTATCGGACGAATGCTCAATCGCGCGCGCTGGAAGAGAAGTTCCTGCAGGCCGGCCTGCCCTATCAACTCGTTGGCGCACAGCGCTTCTACGGCCGGCGCGAGATCAAGGACCTGATCGCGTACTTACGGTTGATCCACAACCCTTCGGACCGGGTCAGCCTGCTGCGCGTCATGAACACGCCGCCGCGCGGCATTGGCGATAAAACCGTTGAACTGCTGCTGCGGCTTGCCGAAGCGCACGGTCAGGAACCAAGCCGGGTCCTGCTCGACCTGGCAGCCGACCCCGAGCACGCCTATGCCGACCAGATCGACACCCGGGCTCGTTCGGCGCTGCTTTCGTTCGCCGAACCGCTTGCGCGCTGGATCGACGTCCGCGAACAACTCACGCTGATCGAGCTGGTCGACTCGGTGCTCGAAGGCAGCGGCTATCGACCGTATATCGAAGATGGCACGGAAGAGGGCGCCGAACGGTGGGAGAATATACAGGAACTGCGCCGGGCAGCGTACGAGTTCGGCACGGTGGATTTGACAACTTTCCTTGAGCACGTCGCGCTCGTCTCCGATCAGGACACGCTCAGCGACGAACAGAACGCCCCAACGCTGCTCACCCTGCACGCCGCGAAGGGCCTCGAGTTTCCCGTCGTGATGATTATCGGCATGGACGACGGTGTGCTGCCGCATCAGCGCTCCTTCGACGACCCGGAGGCAATGGCCGAGGAACGACGCCTCTTCTACGTCGGGGTCACGCGCGCGCAGGATCGGCTGTTCCTCGTGCGCGCTTTTCGCCGTCGCCTTGCCGGGCCATCAATGCTGAGCGAGCCATCCCGTTTCTTGTATGACATCCCTCCTGATCTGGTGCAGGGCGAACTACCCGGGATTCAAACGTGGACACAGCGGGAGTACCGCGCCCAGACGCGCTGGGAGAACCCGGTCCAGCCGACGGTTCAGCCCCGCTACCGCAGGGGCATGCGTGTGCGGCACCCCACGTTCGGGGAAGGTATCGTGGTTGAAACCCGACTTGAGTTCGATGACGAGGAGTTGGAAATTGAATTTGAACAGGATGGCGTAAAGCACCTGGTTGCATCCCTGGCACCGCTTGAGATCCTTGAAGGCTGAGAGGTCGAAATGAATATCTTCATCACCGGAGGGGCGGGCTACATCGGCTCCGCCGCGGCCGCCACACTGCTGGAGGCCGGGCATGCTGTCACCGTGTACGATTCGCTCGTCAAGGGATACCGATCCGCCGTGCCCGAGGGAGCTGAATTCATCGAGGCCGATCTTGCCGACCGGGAGAGACTGCATGCCGCCCTCCAATCCGGCTCATTCGAGGCGGTGCTGCATTTTGCGGCCTTTATTGAGGCCGGCGAAAGCATGCAGCTTCCCGGCAAGTATTTCCACAACAACCTCGCACTCTCGCTCGGCCTGATAGAGGAAGTGGTTGCCGCTGGCATTCCCCGCTTTGTGCTATCGTCAACCGCGGCCGTGTATGCTTCGGCTGACGAGCCGCTCTCAGAAAGCTCACCGCTCGGGCCCTCCAATGTCTACGGGCAGACGAAGCTTATGATCGAACAAACCCTGTCGTGGTACAGCCAGATCCACGGCCTGCATTACGCTGCACTGCGCTACTTCAACGCCGCCGGCTCGCTGCCCGGGCTCGGTGAGGCGCATCAGCCGGAGACACACCTGATCCCGCTCGTCCTGCAAGTTCCGCTCGGCCAGCGGGCTGAAGTACACATCAACGGCACGGACTATCCCACGCCGGACGGCACCTGCGTGCGGGACTATATCCACATCGCCGACTTGATTTCCGCACATGTTCTCGCCCTGGATGCCCTGCGGGACCGCAAGCAGCTGGTATATAACCTGGGCAACGGCGCCGGCTACTCCGTGCGGGAGGTGATTGACACCGCCTGCCGGGTCACTGGCTTCGACATTCCCGTCATCGAGGGTCCCCGCCGACCGGGCGATGCGCCGCGCCTGGTGGCTGATTCGAGCCGGATTCGATCTGAACTTGGCTGGAAACCGAAATTTCCGGATCTGGAGCGCATCATTGGGAGCGCCTGGGAATGGCATCGAAACCACCCCCGGGGTTACGCATCCTGATCATCCCGCCATCCCATTCGATCCCGGGTTCGCTCATGCTATAATCCCGCTCGCCTGAGGCGGGGCAAGTCGGTGCTTGCCCCGCTCGTATTCCGCCAAGGAGGAGTGGTATGCCATATCAGCACGTCGTGGTGCCCGGTGATGGGAAGAAAATTTCTGTCGAGCATGGCGCGCTTCAGGTTCCGGATCGCCCAATCATCCCTTTCATCATCGGCGACGGCACCGGCCCCGATATCTGGCGCGCCTCGGTGCGCGTGATCGACTCGGCCGTACAACATGCTTACGGCGATGCACGCAAGATCGCCTGGATGGAGGTTCACGCCGGCCAGGACGCCTTTGACCGATTCGGTGAATGGCTGCCTTCCGAGACCGTCGAAGCGTTTGACGAATTCCTGGTAGGAATCAAGGGCCCGCTCACCACGCCGGTCGGCGGCGGCATCCGGTCACTGAACGTGGCCCTGCGCAAAGCACTCGATCTGTACGTCTGCCTGCGCCCGGTGCGCTACTTCGAAGGCGTCCCTTCGCCGGTCAAACATCCGGAATATGTCGACATGGTGATCTTTCGCGAGAACACTGAGGACATCTACACCGGGGTGGAATTCGAGTACGGCACAGAGATCAATCGTGAATTCCGTGCCTGGCTGAGCGAACGCTTCCCGGATGAGTACGGCAAGATCCGCTTCCCCGACAGCGCCGGCTTCAGCATCAAGCCCGTCTCGCAGGAAGGCACCGACCGTCTGGTGCGGGCGGCGATCCGCTATGCCCTGCAGTACGCGCGCCGCTCGGTGACCCTGGTTCACAAAGGCAACATCATGAAGTACACCGAGGGGGCTTTCCGCAACTGGGGGTACGAACTGGCCGAGCGCGAGTTCAGCGATGACGTGTACACCTGGGCACAGTGGGAACGGACGAAAGAAGAGCAGGGCGAAGAAGCTGCCAATGCCGAGCAGCGCCAGGCACTCGATGCTGGCCGCCTGCTGGTTAAGGACGCCATCGCCGATATCGCCTTTCAGCAAACGATCACTCGCGCCCGCGAGTTTGATGTCATCGCCACCATGAACTTGAACGGCGATTATCTCTCGGACGCCTTGGCAGCCCAGGTCGGCGGAATTGGAATCGCGCCGGGCGGCAACATCAACTATGACACCGGCCACGCCATCTTCGAAGCAACCCACGGAACAGCACCAAAGTACGCCGATCAGGACAAGGTCAATCCCGGATCGGTGATCCTGAGCGGCGAGATGATGCTGCGCTACATGGGCTGGACGGAGGCCGCCGATCGGATTATTCGCGGCATGGAAGGTGCCATCGGCGCCCGCACTGTCACCTATGATTTCCACCGCCTGATGGAGGCGGGTGAACTGCTCACCACCTCGGAGTTCGGTGACGCGGTTATCGCCCATATGGGCTGACTCCCGGCGCCTCCCCGATACGGGGAGGCGCTCCTCTTTGCTTTGTGTGACCCTGATGAGCGTCAGGTTATAATCTGCGCGTGGAGTCCCTCGCCTCGCTTGCCGGTGAAGTCCGAAAACGTCTGGTCGAGCACTACGGTCAGCCGAGCTGGCGCCACCCGCTGCCTGCGATCGATGAACTCGTCTCAACCATCCTTTCGCAAAATACCAACGATACCAATCGAGATCGAGCGTTTGAAGCGCTTACAAGCCGTTTTCCATCCTGGGAGGCGGTGCGCGACGCCGGTCCGGACGATGTCATCGAGGCGATCCGCCCGGCCGGCCTGGCAAACCAGAAAGGACCTCGCATCCAGGACGTGCTGAAGCAGATCACGGCCGAGCAGGGTGAATTGAGTCTTGATTATCTGCGGGATATGCCGCTGGAGGCGGCACGCGCAGACCTGGTGCGCTTCAAGGGCGTCGGGCCCAAAACAGCCGCCATTGTGCTGCTCTTCTCGCTGGGGAAGCCCGACTTCCCGGTGGATACGCACATCTACCGCGTGACCGGTCGCCTGGGCTTGCGTCCAGAAGCAATGAGCGTGGAAGCGGCTCATCAGCATTTGGCTGGGCTCTTTCCACCCGACAGCTACGAGGAAGTCCATTTGAACCTCATCCGGCATGGCCGCGAGATCTGTCATGCCCGCAATCCCCAGTGCGGGGCGTGCTTCTTGAGCGATTTATGTGCATACTATGAGCGCACGGTGCGTGATCAGCCGGGGGTAGAGTCATGACCGTTTCCAATCCCGAAGAGGTCAACCGCAACCTCGATCTGCTCCGCCGGGCGATCGAGGATCCGTCGCTCGCCCGACAGGCGGGCGAGGCGCTGTCCGAGATCGAATCCCGGCTGATGCGCAGCGATGAACATCAGCGCCTGGCGGCGCTCTATCAGGTTTCCCGCGCGCTGGGCTCGTCCCTCAATCTCGAACAGGTCCTGCGCGACACGATGGACGCCGTGATCCAGCTCACCGGCGCCGAGCGCGGCTTTCTCATGCTGCAGGATGAAGCGACCGACCAGCTGGAACTTCAGGCAGCCCGCAACTTTCAGCGCGAGAACCTCGACCGGGAGGATATGCAGGTCAGCCGCAGCATTATCCAGGAAGTGCTGCGGACGAACCAGGGCGCGCTCACGACCAACGCCCAGACGGATGAACGCTACTCGAATCGGGAATCGATCCAGCATTACGCTCTGCGTTCGATTCTCTGCCAACCACTGCTGGCGCGCGGCCAGGCCATCGGCGTGATCTACGTCGACAACCGCATCAAGAGCGGCGCGTTCAACGAAGGGGATCGTGAGCTGCTGGAGGCCTTTGCGGCACAAGCCGCGGTCGCGCTTGAAAACGCCCGCCTCTACACCCAGATCGACACCCAACTGGCTGCCCGCGTGGCAGAGCTCGAGACCTTCGAACGGATCGACCGCGAGCTCAACACCAGCCTGGATTTCGAACGCGTCCTCGAACTGACCCTGGAATGGGCGCTTCGCAGCACCGAATCGGATCTGGGCTGGATCGGATTGGTGGAAGAAGACGGGCATTCACTCGCCATTGCGGCTGGAGAGGGCAAAGGGGCCAACCTCGCACTGGATCAACCCGGCCTTGAGGCAGCCCTGCGTGAGGGCCGGGCGATGCAAACCGAATGGGGCGACGATCCGGCGCCCCATGTGCTGCTTGTACCCGCCCGCCGGGAGGGTGCGACGCTTGCGTTGATCGGCTTGCAACGGAAAGAGAGCCCGCATGCTCATGAAGCGCTGTCGTTTATGCTGCGCCTGGCTGAACACGCTGCCGTTGCAATCGAGAATACGCGCCTCTACCGGGCTGTGCGCCAGGCCGACGAATCGAAGTCGCAGTTCATTTCGATCGTCTCGCACGAACTGAAAATCCCCATGACCTCGATCCGGGGATACGCCGACCTCATTCGGCAGGGTGCAGCCGGTGATGTCGCACCCCAGCAGATCAAGTTTCTCAACACGATCATCGACAACGTCGACCGGATGGCAGACCTGGTCTCGGACCTTTCCGATATCTCACGCATCGACACGGGCCGCCTGCGAATCCAGCTCGAAGCGCTGCCGCTGAGCGAGCTCGTCCGCAACACGACCGCCGGCATGCGGCCGCAGTTTGATGCCAGGCACCAGCACGTCCACCTCGACATCGAACAGGGGCTGCCGATGGTGCTGGCCGATTACAATCGCCTGATGCAGATCCTTTCGAATCTGCTCAGCAATGCGAACAAGTACACGCCTGACGGCGGACGCGTGACCGTCAGCGCCATCAAGCGGGGCGAAGGGGTGCGTTTAAGCGTCCAGGACACCGGCATCGGCCTGAGCGAGGCCGACCAGAAACGCCTGTTCACCCAGTTCTTCCGGTCGGAAGAACCGGAGGTGCGCGAGCAGGCTGGGTGGGGCTTGGGGCTCTACGTCACGCGGCGCTTGATCGAGATGATGGGCGGAACCATCGGCATGGAAAGCGAACTGGGCGCCGGCAGCACTTTTTGGATCGATCTTCCAGCAGCCAATACGGGAGCTTCGTGATGGATCGGACGGGAAATCGTCCCCGGGCAGGACGCCGCTACCCGCTCCGACTCTACCGCCACGTGGTCCGACTTCAATACCGCGTGGTGATGCTGCTGGCGATCATGCTGCTGGGCCTCTGGCTGCTCAGCACGACGCCGCTAGTGAAGTGGATGCCCGAAGGGGGCGAACGCTGGCTGCTGGCCGGAGGGTTGGTCGCCAGCGCCTACTGGCTCTTCATCGCCATCGGCCCGCTCACCGCCTACGTTCAACCTCGCTCCGATCACCTGCGTATCCAGACGCCGGTCTATCGTCTAAAAATCTCCTATCAGCGCATCCGCTCCACTCGCCCGATCGATGTCGCCCACATCATCCCTCCTTCCGGGCTTTCACGCGCCCAGCGCCGAGAACTGGCCCCTTTCCTCGGGGAAACGGCTCTGGGCATCAACCTGACCGATTGGCCATTGCCGCGTTGGTTGCTGCGGCTGTTCTTCAGCAAATGGATGCTGGCCAATGATCAGCTTGGCCTGGTGCTTTTTACCGAGAACTGGATGGACTTGAGCCAGGAACTCGGCGAGGCCATGAACCGCGAGCGCGGTGCCGGCGAACGCGCCGCCCAGGGCAAGCGCAT
>JBJYWH010000133.1:0-3093 GCA_046259355.1 Anaerolineales bacterium | reverse complement strand
GACGTACGGCGCATCGAGAGCATCAAGGTTGGCCAGGAGGTCGTGGGCAACCGGGTGCGGGTGCGGGTGGTGAAGAACAAGGTGGCACCGCCATTCAAAGTGGCCGAATTCGACGTCATGTACAACGAGGGTGTCTCGAAGACAGGTGACATTCTCGACCTGGGCGTGCAGCTGGAGTTAATTGACAAGCGCGGTTCTTTCTACAACTACGGAGAGACCCGGCTCGGGCAGGGTCGGGAAAACGCCAAAACTTTCCTGCGTGAGAATCCCGGCATGGCGATGGAAATCGAAATGGCCATCCGGCACGACTCAGGACTGCTGCCGGGCAGCTCGTCTGACGAATCGGAGGACGAGGTCGAAGAGGCGCCGATGGATCTCGAGTTAAGCATGCAGGACGACGGCGTGTAACGAGACTTCCTTCCCCCAAACAGGAGTTCGGGACCTGCCAGGTCCCGAACTCTTTGTTTTTCCCGGGAATGGGAGAAAGCTATAATTCGCATGTGAACCTTCTTCGGTCATGGCGCACCCCGGTGCTGGTGATCTCGATCCTGCTGCTGGCAGGCTGCTCCTCGCGACCGGAGGCAACTCTCGAGCCGACGATCGATTGGACCCCGCTGGCGAGTACACCTCTCCGTCCCATTCCGACTGCGACTGCTCCCGAGCCGGGAGTTCAAGCTCCTGCAGGACCCTGTGTCAATGATGCCGAATTCATGGAGGACCTGACGATCCCGGATTTGACCGAGGTCAGCCCCGGCAGCGAACTCGATAAACGCTGGCTGGTGCGGAACAGCGGCAGCTGCGATTGGAATGCGGAATACCAGCTTGTCAACGTCGCCGGACCGGGATTCAGCGGGCCGGATCATATCGCGCTGTACCCCGCCAGGGCCGGCGCCACCGCTGTGCTGCAGGTGGTGCTCGCCGCTCCCCAATCGCCCGGCGAGCATATCAGCCGCTGGCAGGCGCAGGACCCGGATGGCGTGCCGTTTGGTGATGAGGTCTTCCTGTACATCATTGTCCCAACGCCCACACCTGCGCCGACCGGAAAAGCGACATCCAGCAAGTAAAGCATGCTCCGCAGGCCCATCTCAATAAAGAAAGGGATGCCTGAGCATCCCTTGGTTGTTCCTGAAGCTGCGCCGGGTTCTAGGTCCCCTCTTCCCAGGAAGCAAGATACGCTTTTTGTTCGTCGGTCAGTTTATCGATCCGGACATTCATGCTCTTTAATTTCAGGTTGGCAATCTCGCGATCGATTGCTTCCGGGATCGTATAGACTTTATTCTCGAGCTCCTCGGCGTGCTGATGGAGGTATTCCAGCGAGAGCGCCTGGTTGGCGAAGGACATGTCCATCACGCTCGCCGGGTGGCCTTCGGCTGCAGCCAGGTTGATCAGGCGTCCTTCGCCGAGCAGATTGATTTTGCGCCCATCCTTCAGGATGTACTGCTCGACGTATTCTCGTGGTCGGCGTTTTTCGGACGCCATACTCTCGAGGGCCGGGATGTTGATCTCGACGTTGAAATGTCCAGAGTTGGAGATGATCGCGCCATCCTTCATGACTTCAAGATGGTGTTGGTCGATGACTTTCAAATCACCTGTCAGGGTGCAGAAGATATCCCCGATGGCGGCGGCTTCAAGCATTGGCATGACCCGGAAACCATCCATGACGGCTTCCAGCGCGGCCAGGGGCTCCACTTCCGTGACGATCACGTTGGCACCAAGACCACGAGCACGCATCGCGAGCCCGCGCCCGCACCAGCCATAACCCGCAACGACGAAGTTCTTGCCGGCCAGCAAGACGTTCGTGGCGCGCACGATGCCGTCGATTGTGGACTGACCGGTGCCGTAGCGGTTGTCGAAGAAATGCTTGGTCATGGCATCATTGACCGCGATCACCGGGTAAGCCAGCGCCCCGTCGGCAGCCATCGCCCGCAGGCGGATCACGCCGGTCGTTGTCTCTTCCGTTCCTCCGACGACGCCATCAAGCAGTTCTCGGCGGTCTTTGTGCAGCGTGCTGACCAGGTCGGCACCGTCATCCATGGTGAACTGCGGTTTGACGTCGAGCGCCGAGTGGATGTGCTTGTAGTACGTTTCGTTATCTTCGCCTTTGATGGCATGGACGGGGATTTCATCATGGGCGACGAGCGAGGCGGCGACATCATCCTGGGTCGAAAGCGGGTTGGAAGCGGCAAGCACTACCTCTGCTCCGCCCGACTGCAGCGTGCGCATCAGGTTCGCCGTCTCTGTCGTGACATGCAGGCAGGCGGAAACGCGCAGGCCTTTCAACGGGCGCTCCTTCGAGAACCGCTCCTGAATTCCGCGCAGGACCGGCATTTCTGTCTCGGCCCATTGAATCCTTCTTCGTCCGCCTTCGGCAAGGGAAATGTCTTTCACATCATATTCACGGGTCATGATCTGCTCCAGTTCATCAAGATAGGGTCTATGATACTCTCTTCTCGCGGCCCACTCTACCAGGCATAGGCTTCCGGGGCGGGCCCTCCCGGTCCGGGCCAGATCTCATCCATACGCGTGAGCACATCGGATTCGAACTGCAGCTCAAGGGCTTGCAGGCTGCTTTCCAGCTGCTCGAGCGTGCGGGGTCCGATAATGGGGGCGGTAACAGCAGGCTGGTGAAGCAGCCAGGCCAACGCCACGACTGCCGGTTCGTGGCCGAGGTCCCGGCAGAGCGCATCGTAAGCTTCAAGCGCCGGACGGTTCCGCTCGATCTCTTCCTGGACATGCTTTTCCGCCCGGCGTCCCTGACCGGTTTTTTCAAGCGCACCCGCCAGCATGCCGCGGGCGAGCGGGCTCCATGGGATCAAACCCAACCCGTAATCCAGGCAGGCCGGGATGACTTCCAGTTCGACCGTGCGGGCCGCCAGATTGTAAAGGCTCTGTTCGGAGATCAGTCCCATGAAATGCCGGGATTGCGCGGCAGCCTGGGCTTTGGCGATGTGCCAGCCGGCAAAGTTGCTTGAACCGACGTACAGCACCTTGCCCTCCCGTACCAGCTGCTCCATGGCAGCCCAGATTTCCTCCCAGGGAGTCTCCCGATCGATGTGATGCATCTGGTACAGGTCGATGTGGTCTGTTTGAAGC
>JBJYWH010000132.1:0-15299 GCA_046259355.1 Anaerolineales bacterium | reverse complement strand
CTATTTGCACATCGATCATGGAGCAAAGAGAAGACGGCGAATATCTGCGTGAGCTACGAGTAGATCTCAGCTACCCCGACCAATTGGACGCCGAAAAAGATCTCTGATTTTCACCCGTCTTCCTGAGGGTGATGATCCTTCCGGGGGGGCAGAGATAATTCGAAGGAATGATCCGCGAACCGCGTGAAAGTACTATAATCAATAACGTGAACGATTTCACAAGCTTTCAGGCACAAACGGTCTCTGGAGGTTTGACATTATCCTGATCGTCCCACCAATATCCAACTGAATCTCCGATCCGCATTTTCTAAACCGATTCGGCATGAAACTGCGGACGAACCTCGATCAAAACGAGGCCCCTGAGTCTGGGCGGTTATCGCCCGGGTACAGGGGAAAGGGTCTGCCGTGGAAACAGGCGGGCCTCCCGAAACCCTGCTGAGCAGGGTGGACTTGGAAAGGAGAGACTGGACAGGAATGCGGAACTCGCCAGGCTCTCATCTGGTGAGTTTTTTTATACCGATGGATAGGGATTATCCGATTCAGGAAGCAGGCGAAGTACGCCGATGATCGAAATCGAAGACCTGAATGTGAGCTTTGACCAGCGCCCGGCTCTCGAGCATGTCAGCTTGAAGATCCCCAGCGGGCAGTGCGTGCTGGTCACCGGCCCAACCGGCTGCGGGAAGAGCACGCTGGCGAATGTTCTGACCGGCCTCATTCCGCATGCTCTCCCGGCGCGCATGAGCGGAGAGGTGCGGGTGGAAGGTGTTGTCGTCGCCTCCAGCACTATCGCGGAACTCGCCTGCAAAATCGGGATTGTCTTCCAGAATCCAAGCAGCCAGCTCTTCCACCTGCGGGTCGATGATGAGGTGGCGTTCGGCCCGCGCAATCTCGGGCTGCCTGAAGCGGACGTGCAGAAGCGGGTGAATTGGTCACTTGATACCGTCGGCCTGAATGGGATGCACGCCCTCAAACCGAGCAGCCTCTCCGGGGGCCAGAAGCAGCGCCTCGCGATTGCCTGTGCCCTGGCGATGCAGCCTTCTGTTTTGATTCTCGACGAACCCACCGCCTCGCTCGACGTGCCCGGAACTCGGCTGTTGATTGCCACGCTGGAGAAGATCCGCAGGGAGTGGGGCCTGACGATTGTGCTGATTGAGCACCGACTGGCCGAAGCGCTGCGGATAGCCGATCGCACCGTTATTCTGGATCGCGGCCACATCATCGCCGACGGTCTGCCGTCCCAGGTCTTCTCCGATCGGCGCATGCTGCGCATGCTTGGATTGCGCCGGCCGACCGAGGAGCCGCCGGTTGGTTGGGAGGCACTGCTCGAGCCGAACGGTCCGCCACCTGACGGGCGTGACCCTGTGCTCGCCATGCATCAGGTGCACGCCGGGTATGACGCCGGCGAGATCCTGCAGGATATCGACATCCAGCTTTACCCGGGCGAGTTTGTCGCGCTGGTTGGCGAGAACGGCGCGGGCAAGTCGACGCTCGGGCTTGTCGCAGCCGGTTTGCTCAAACCCAGCGCCGGCCGGATCCGTTTCGAAAATGGCCGCTCGCCGCGCGGCGGCCTGGATGTGGCACTGCTCTTCCAGAACCCCAGCGACCAGCTGCTGACCGATTGCGTCGATGACGAGGTCGCCCTGGGGCCGCTGAATTACGGCCAGTTCCAGGACGAGCTTCACCTGCAGACCCTGGAGGAGATGGATTTGCTCGAACTGCGCCAGCGCCAGCCGTGCACGCTCTCGGCCGGGCAGCAGCAGCGAACAGCGCTGGCGGCTTGCCTCGCGCTGCGACCCAAGCTGGTCATTCTGGATGAGCCGACGCTTGGCCAGGATTGGGCCCACATGGAGCAGCTGATGGATTTCATGCGGTCGCTCAATGCCCAGGGCACAACGGTCCTGCTGATTACTCACGACTACAAGGTGGTCCACCGCTATGCAAGCCGGGTCATCCTTCTGGAGCAGGGCCGTATACGGCTCGATGGACGCCTGAGGCGGGGGGAGCATGACTAGAGACGACACCACGGCAGAGGCCGAGTACTGGAACCAGCGCCATGCACGGCGTGCGCGCGAAGGTCCCGCTGGCCGGGCCGGTGATCTGCTCACCGAGCATGCCGACCTGATCCCGCAATCCGGGAAGGCGCTCGACGCAGCCGCCGGACTGGGGGCAAATGGGCTCTACCTCGCTCGACATGGCCTGTCTGTGATTGCCGTGGATTTTGCCCACACGGGCCTGCGGATCGCGATCCAGGCGGCTCGAAATGATGGTCTCGATTTGCAGGCCGTCGTCTGCGATCTTGGCAGGTTCTATCTACCGGCGCGTTACTTCTCGATCATCGTCAATATGATGTACCTGAACCGGGGTGCCATTCCGCTCTACCTGCAAGCTTTGAAGCCGGGTGGTTTGCTGTTCTTCGAATGCCTGCTGGAGCAGGGAGAGGGAAACCGCCTTCATTACCTGCGCCCGGAGGAGATCGACACGCTCTTTGACGGATTCAAGGTCGAATTTGAAGGGGGGCGGCTGTTCCATTCCGGTGAAGGGAGTGTCATGCGGCAAACGTATCAACGGATTGCACGGAGACCCATGGATGGTTGAAATCCAACCACAGAAAAGGATACGAAGATGCGCTTCACAACACGCGACCTGGTGATGCTTGGAATCTTTGGTGCGCTCTGGGGGGGCGTTGAGATCAGCCTGGGATCTCTCTTCCACACGTTAAACCTTCCGATGACGGGCATGCTGTTGAGCGCGATCGGACTAATGGTCGTGCTGGTGGGACGCTACTATGTGCCGCGTATCGGTTCGACATTTTTCCTGGGCGTGATTGCAGCGCTGTTGAAAATGCTGAGCCTGGGCGGAATCGTGATCTGGCCAATGATTGCCATCCTGATGGAAGCGCTCGTGGCCGAAATCATACTGACGCTCTTTGGCAAGCCCAGCCGCGTGAGCTTCCTGGTCGGTGGATCGCTGGGCGTGCTCTACACCCTGGTGCACCCATTTTTCTCACAGGGGCTCCTGGCCGGGCAGGGGATGGTCTTCGTCTGGGAGCTGCTCGTGGAGCGCGGCTTGCAGATCTTTGGCTTATCGATGACCGCGGCCTGGGTGGTTGTTGGACTTTATGCTCTCCTGCATCTTGTGACCGGACTCCTGGCGGGCTGGCTGGCATGGGAGGTTGCCCGGGCCCTGCAGGGCCGTCTCCGCCGCAGTCTGCCGGAAGCGATCAACGGATCTGAAGCGGAATAGGAGGTCTTCCCATGTCATTCGCCAAACGTTTCATCCCTGTTCTTCTGCTGGTCTTTCTTCTCACGGCCTGCAGCAACACATCTGCCCCGGCTGCGACGGCGCTGCTCGTCACCGGCGATCAGCCGGAGAAGAGCTTCACGCTGGAGCAGCTGCAGGCCATGCCGGCTGAGAAAGCTTCATTTAATGGCGTGGAGTACACTGGGGTTGCTTTGAAAGACCTGCTCGAGCAGGCCGGCTATGATCCAGCTGCAGTGAATGCCGTCCAGGCGATCGCCTCGGATGGCTACAGCGTGAAATATGGTCAGGACCTGGCCATGCTCGATAATACGCTCGTGGCGTACGCCCAGGCTGATGGTCCGCTCTCGGCCGATGACGGAACCTTCCGCATGGTGCTGCCCGATCAGGAAGGCAAGATGAACGTCCGTATGCTTGCCGAGATCCACGTCAATCCGTGAGGTCGCACGAGATCGAGAACGCATGGGCTGAGGCCGTGCCTCAACCGCGAATCGGGACCTTCGGCCGGCTGGCCGTTTTCATCAGCCTTGTTTTCGCGTCGATCAAGCTGACCGGAGTGGGTCTGGCGGTCGTGCTGGCCTTCCTGCTGGCAGCTGGTGTGGCCGCCAACAGACCCGCCATGAAGCGGCTGCTGCGATGGCGCTGGCTGATCTTCTTCGTGGTGCTGTTCCTGCCGAATGCGCTCTGGAACGGCGAGGTGGACGCCGCATTGGCCGGTATCGCCTATTCCAGCCAGGGCGTGCAAACCGGTTTGGCCATGGCGATGCGGGCCGGGATCATGCTGGCAGCCGTGATGTGGTTCACCGCCTCGGTCGACATCAGCGAGGTCGCCGGCCTGCTGGAGCGGGCAGGGTTGAAAGGGTTGGGTTTTTCCATGGGGGTGGCGGTCAATTTGCTGCCATCCTTGATGCAGTCGTTCCGCAGCGCCTGGCATACACTGCAAATGCGCGGCGGCGTCCGTCGGTTGAGGCTGCGTGCCATCCGGCTTTTAATGGTGACGGTCTTTGCGAATGCATTAAGGCGGGCGGACGAAATTACACTGGTGGCGGAAGCCCGCGCGTTCTCGCCCCAAAAGCCGCGCAGCATGCCGATTAAGAAGGGGCGGTTCGATCTGCTCATCGGACTGGCGAGTGTGACGGCCATCGTCCTGCTTGTGCTGGTGTGATGAAAATACAACCATGAGCGCAGATACAAAGGATAAGCCGAATCGGCCGCAAGTGATCTGCATCGTCGGCCGATCACGATCGGGCAAAACGACGTTGATTGAGAAGCTCATTCCACGTCTGAGCGCCCGCGGCTACCGTACGGGAACAATCAAGCACCACGCACATTCGGATTTCGATTTCGATGTGCCCGGCAAAGATTCGTGGCGCCATGCCAGGGCCGGCAGTGAGCATGTCATCATCGCCGCCCCCGGAAAGATCGGTTCGGTTGAACACACCGATGGCGATCCGACGCTGGACGAGCTGGCGGGACGTATGAAGAATGTCGATCTGATTCTGGCCGAGGGCTATCACTGGGAAAATAGGCCGAAAATCGAGGTCCTCCGTTCGGCTCGCAGCCGAGAGCTGCGCTGTGAGCCCGGCCAGCTTTCGGCCGTGATGACCGACCTCGATCTCGATTTGCTGATACCGGTGTTCGGCCTGGAGGATGTTGAAGGGCTGGTCGATTGGCTCGAGAGCACCTACTTGAATCCCGGCCGGCAGGTGCGGGAGAGTCCGGTGTGATTTCTTACACCGAAGCCCTGGAACGTACGCTGGCTGCCGTCAGCCCACTCGAGGCATGTGAGGTCTCGCTGGCCGACCTGGTGGGACGCGTGGCGGCCGTGGATATATGTGCTGCGATGGATTCGCCCTCGGTTGACGTCTCGCTCAAGGATGGCTTCGCGCTCCGCTCGCAGGATGTCCGTTTGGCCAGCGAGGACCAACCGGTCCGTCTGCGATTGCTCGGCCGGGCGGCGGCGGGGTCTGCCTGGTCCGGGGAGATCCTCCCAGGGAGTGCCGTGCGCATACTCACCGGTGCACCGATTCCGACCGGGGCGACGGCGGTGTTGGCGGAGGAGTTCGCCCTCGTCCAGGGCGAGGCCGTACTGGCACGGGCCGTGGCGGAACCCGGCCGCAATATCATGCCGCGTGCTTCCGATATCTTCACCGGCCAGGTCCTGGCTGGCCAGGGGCAGGTGCTGGAACCGGAACGGATCGGGCTGCTGGCAGCGGCAGGTTTTCAAAAGGTCCCGGTCATTGAACGCGTGCGAGTCGGGATCCTGGCTACCGGCGACGAAGTGGTTGCTCCTGGAATTTCACTGCAGGAAGGACAGCTCTATGCCAGCAATCTGGTCGCGCTGTCGGCATGGTGCCGACAGTACGGTATGCAGGTCTCGAGCGCCGTGGCGCGCGACCAGCTTGACTCGCTGCAGGAAGCCCTGGAAGCGCTGCTGGGGCATCATGACGCCATCCTTACCAGCGGCGGCGCATGGAAGGGCGACCGTGACCTTATCGTGCATGCGCTGGACCGCATGGGGTGGCAGAAGATGTATCACCGCGTGCGTATCGGACCGGGCAAGGCCGCCGGTTTCGGCGTGCTGGGCGGTAAACCCGTTTTCATCCTGCCCGGCGGACCGCCTTCCAACCAGATGGCCTTCCTGCAGCTGGCGTTGCCCGGCTTGCTGAAGATGAGCGGCTACGCCCATCCTTCCCTGCCGCACCTCCCGGTCTGTCTCCAGCATGAACTGCGCGGGCAGATTGATTGGACGCAGTTTGTCTACGGCCGGTTGAGCCGGGATGACGGACCGCTCGTCTTCAGTAAAGTGGATATGCCCAGCAGGCTTCAAATGATGGCGCAAGCCGACTCCATCGTGTCGATCCCGGAAGGCATCGACCATATCCCTGCTGGATCGACATGCGAGGCGCAGCTGCTCTCAAGATCTCCAGCGGGCTCTCCGTCTTCAGCCAATGCCGCGCGTTCCCGGGAATGACGGCGTGATGAAGAAGCCGGTTGTGGTGTCGATTGTCGGTCGCCCGGGCAGCGGTAAAACAACCTTCCTGGTGGGGCTGGTGAAAGCGCTGAAAGCACGCGACCACCGCGTGGGCACGGTCAAGCACCACGTGCACCCGGGCGTCAGCATCGACCGCGAGGGCAAGGACAGCTGGCATCACGCGCAAGCAGGAGCGGACGAAGTGATCATCTCCGCCCCGGACCAGGTCGTCAGCGTGCGGGTTCTTCCCCGGGAGCTTTCCCTGGACCAGGTCGTAGAGCAGTTCCATGGCGTGGATGTCGTCCTGACCGATGGCTACCGCCTGGAAGGCCAGAATCGAATCGAGATCCTGCGTCAGGCTGCGGGCTGTTCACCGACCTGTGCATCGGATGAATTGTTTGCTATCGCGACCGACTGCCGGCTTGAAACCAATCTACCTGTCTTCGGACTGGACGATTACGAAGGTGCTGCGGATTTGATTGAGACCCGCTTGCTGCGATCCTCACACGTCATCTGATCTCTCCATCGGCCTGCAAATCGACTCCGGCCAATGCGCTCCTCCGTCTGAATTTTCCCCCTTTCATTAATCCGGGCGAGAACAGGCAATGCGTGCCCATCGGGTGCTTTGCATGGAGAGGAAGCGCGGGCTTTGTTGGTGGATTTGGAAGACAGTCGGTTGGGATCAGCCGGATCCGAAGCTTACGGCGAGGGTTGATCGAGCCCCAGATAGCGCCATACAGCATCCAGGGCCTGCAGCGCGGTCAGGTTGCGCACGGTATAGCCGTAGATCAGGTAATCTGGCTGGAAGTCGGCATTGTGACCGGCGGGAGCCGGGGAGGGGTGGACCCCGTCGGACCACATGCCCTGGTTGGGCAGGTTGACGATCGCGGTCCAGAAGTCCCAGAGCGGCACCTGGTATTCTGCTGCCAGGTTCTTGATGAGGTCGTTGAAATCCGATACCCGCCAGCTGACCGTGTCCCGGTGCATCGGGGGAATGGTGCTGATGATCGGGATGATGCCGCGATCCAGG
This sequence comes from Anaerolineales bacterium, assembly GCA_046259355.1. Classification (GTDB taxonomy): domain Bacteria; phylum Chloroflexota; class Anaerolineae; order Anaerolineales; family E44-bin32; genus E44-bin32. The sequence continues at coordinate 8,037 of JBJYWH010000132.1, read as the reverse complement.
CTGTATTGGATGATCTTCCGCATTGAGTCTTCATAATTTTCGAGCGAGACACCGGGCACGTCATTGGTTCCCAGCATGATCAGGGCGAGGGAAGGTTTTACCAGCCGGTACTCGCACTCCAGCGGGGATTCATAGTCGCTGCAGTAGCGATCATCACCCAGCCCATCGGTCAGCACGATCTTTGCCCCCCAGCCTTCTTTTGCAGCAAGGGTGTAATTCGCGAACGAATTATTCGTCAGGGCATACGTCTTCCCGTAGTAGTCGATCACCGGCTGGAGATAGGCGTACTCGCCCAGGTTGTAGCGATCGGTTCCGATGGGATAGAGGAAGACACCCGACACCGTGATGCTGTCTCCGACCTTCGAGAAAACATCGGCCCGGTTGCCTAGAGCCTGGCCTCGCTCGAATACATCCAGCAGACTTTCATTCAACCCGCTCACGTATGGGTACTGCTGGGGCGAGGCCTGTGTCGGCTCGGGGCCCTGGCGGGTCGGAACCGGTGTGACGACAACGGAGGTGAGCACCGGGATCTGGTCCAGGTCGATGTAGGCTTCGATCGCATCGGCCGGAACCCAGCCGCGATCGCCGTACTGCGTGGCGACCTGGAGCCAGGCGTAATTTGCCGTCCGGCCGACGAGCGTTACCGGCGTGAGCGCCGATAGGTGGAACAGCACCGCCGCTCCTTCGCCCGGAAGCTCGCGCAGCGGCAGCCCGCCGTACGCCAGCCGCACCTGGCCGGTGGCCGGCCAGGCCGGCGTGGCGGCTGCGGTGAAGATTTCATCCGGGCTGGGGATGATGATCTCGTCGCCCGGATAGAGCAGCGCAGCGGCATTGAGCTCGGGATTGGCCGCAAGCAGAACCTCCAGGCTGATGCCGAAACGCTCGGCAACATCCCAGAGCGTGTCGCCTTCCTGGACCTGATAAGGAATGTCGGGGCGGGGCGTGTTTGTGGGGGAGGGCGCCGGGCTGGGTGTTGGAGACATTGGAGTGCTGGTGAGCTCTGGGGAAGAGGTGTTCTCTGCCGTTGGCACCGGGGCAGGTTCCTGGCGGTTATCACGGGACATCAGCAGCCGAACCACGCCGTAGCCAACGAGCAGGTTGGCTCCCAATAGAATGACGAGAATGGCAATCTGGCGTCTGGTCATGCCGGCAATCTCATCGGGCTCATAAACGGCGCTGAGTTTACCACACCGGGTCCGCTATTGGCGCAGGGTGGGATCGGGTTCGCCATCGGGGTCGAGCATCCGCCAGAGGCTGTCCAGCACCTGGAGTCCTGTGAAGCTGCGCACATCCCAGGCGGCGACACTGAGGTAATTGCCATCACGGGCGACATCCAGGCCGTGGTTGGGCAGTTCCTGAATCGCCCGCCAGAAGTTCCAGAGCGGCAGATCACGTTCGGCGGCGATTTCCGCAATCCCGAGGTTGATGGAATGATCGCCTTCCTCGTTATCACCCTTGGTCGAGAGGATCGGGACCGCACCCGATGCGATGATCCGATCGATGATTTGCTCCAGGTATTGGTTGTGACGCACGGCGTCACCGTTCTTCCAATTGGTACCCAGCGTGATAATTACAAAGATTGGTCGATGAATGCGCAGTTCGCAATCCAGCGGCGTCTCACCGGGTTGACAGATCTCCGGATCCGCCCATAAAGGGGACAGCGCGGCGGTGACGCTGAAACCGTTCTGTACGGTTACGCTGGAGCGATCGAATGATCCTTTGAAGCGGTCGATGGTTTGCTGCAAATCCTCATATGCCTCCGGAAGCTGGTACCGTCCGGCATGGTCGTACCGGCCACCGAAAACCGGCGGCATGCTCTGGCAGTCCCCGATGATCGAAAAGGCATGGCGGTCGAGGCCGAGTTCGAGCCCACGCTGGTAAATCTGATACGTGGTGCGGGATACGTCCGGGATGACCGGCCACCAGCGCCAGTAGCGATAGCTGAGTGGTCCACCCTGCCCGGCCGGCAAAGGGGGGAGTGTCGGCTCGGGGTGAGCGGGCAATACCAACGCTGGAAGGGATCCCTCGCCCGGCGCGGGTGTGGATTCCAACGCCGTCTGAGGCGATTGACCGATATCTGAAGCGTGAGCTGGGATTGGGGTTGACTCTCTCGCAGTTTCGAGCACCGCGCTCGCGTCGGTGACTCCCGGCGAGCAGGATGAGAGAAGGAGAATAAGGGCAAGAGCTTGCAAGAATCGACAGGGGAACATAGATAAAGGCGTAGACTTGGCGCGTCCCAATAAACAGATATCGAAGTGTACCCTGCCAGCATCATCTACACAATGACAGTAAGAGGGGTTAAGAGCAGCGGGCAGTGACTGCAGTGGGTATTCATCAGCGATCGACCGAACCGGTATGAGTGCACCGGGATGGTTCCAAGCGAACCGGATACCGCCTGCCTGGCCGGATGGGGCGCCTGGGGGGATAAAAAGAGCAGCACCCGAGTTGGTGCTGCTCTTTTCATTCGGTTTGGGAGGCAATAGATATTACTCAGCCTCGACCTGGTTGGCGAGGTACACCTCAACGCCCATCTGGGCGATCTGGGCGCGCTGTTTCTCGGCCCAGTCGACGTGACCCTCTTCCATCTTCAGGATCGTGACCAGCAGGTCCGCCGTGGCTTCATCGCCGACTTCGCCAGCCAGCGCAATCCCCGCGTTGTAGGCTTTGACCGCCTCGAGCTCGGCTTCCTCGTCACCAACGATAATTTCGTTCACCGTCGAGCCGATCTTCATCGGGCGCAGCTTGGAGACAACCGGCATGCCCTCCAGGAAGAGAATGCGGCCGATCAGCCATTCGGCGTGGTGCATCTCATCGATCGCCTGGCCTTCGATGGCCTTGTGCAGCGCTTCGTAGCCCCACTGGTCGCACATTTCGGAATGGACCATGTACTGGCTTATGGCGGTCAGCTCGTCGGCCAGCAGTTCATTCAGAACACCAATTAGTTTCTCGTCGCCTTTCATAACTCGCCTCCATTGATTCATGGTTGTATGCTGCTATTCATTATACAAGTCAGTGTATCTTTGTGAAAAGGACCGCAATCTTGCGGTCCTGTCGGAGGGATGGTAAATCTCCGGCAGTTCTTTGCCGCTGATCGCCTTCGTTCAACCCTCAGGACTATAATCCGGTCTTGTGAAAAGCCTGCTGCGTCTTCAACGCTTCGTAAAGCCTTACATTCCCCAGAGCATAATGGCCTTGATCCTGCTGACGTGCGTGGTCCTGATGGACCTGGCCATTCCACGGCTGGTCCAGCGCATCATCGACCAGGGCATTTCGAACCACGACCAGGCCGTGATTGTCAACACGACGCTGATCATGCTGGGAATCTCGATCCTGAGCGCGATCTTCGCCGTTGGTAACAATCTGCTGAGCGTGCGGGTCGGCGAAGCGGCCGGGCGGGATCTTCGCGAGGCGCTCTTCGAGAAAATTCAAAGCTTTTCCTTCGCCAATCTCGACCGGCAGAGCACTGGCCAGCTGATGGTGCGCCTGACCAGCGATATCGCGATGCTCCAGCGCATGCTCCGCATTTCGATTCGTATCGGCACGCGCGCCCCGCTGCTGATGATCGGTAGCCTGATTCTCATGATCTCGACCAGTTCCCGGCTTGCGCTGGGCATTCTGCCGGTGCTGCTGGTGACGGGCATCGTGATCGGTTACTTCATCAACCGCACCCAGCCGCTCTACCTGGCCATTCAATCCAGGCTCGACACCCTGAACCGCGTGCTGCAGGAGAACATCGCCGGTGTGCGGGTGGTAAAAGCGTTCACACGCGGCGGGCATGAAATCGAGCGCTTCGCGGCAGCCAACCGGGATTTCACCGAGCAGAACGTGGTCGTCATGCAGTACCTGGCCTTCCTGATGCCGGTGCTGTCGCTGATGATCAACGTGGGCATCATGATCGTCATCTGGGCTGGCGGGCTTCAGGTCATACGCGGCTCGCTCACGCTGGGCGAGATCGTGGCGTTTACCAATTATCTGCTCACAACGATGACGCCGCTCGTGATCATGTCGAATCTGGCCCAGGTTCTGGCTGCGGCGGATGCCTCGGCTGGGCGCATTTTGGGCGTGCTCGACGAACCGGTCCCGGTGCAGGATTTGCCCGGAGCGCGCCCGCTCCCGGTTAATCTGAAAGGGCGGGTGGCCTTCGAGGGAGTTTGCTTCAACTACGATGGGACATGTTCGGAGTCGGTCCTGGAGGGCATCGACCTGGTGGCGGAACCAGGCCAGCGTGTGGCGATCCTCGGCGCGACGGGATCGGGCAAATCGACCCTGGTCAACCTGATTCCACGCTTCTACGATGTGACCGAAGGTCGGATCACGATTGACGGGATCGATGTGCGCGAGCTGCAGCAGGATTCACTCCTGGCCCAGGTCGGGATCGTGCTGCAGGAGACCGTCCTCTTCTCGGGAACCGTTCGCGAGAATATCGCCTACGGGCGGCCGGGCGCGGAAGAGAATGAGATTGTCAGCGCTGCCCGCTGGGCCGAGGCGCACGATTTCATTCTCGAGCTGCCCCAGGGGTACGATACGCGTGTTGAGGAGCGTGGTGTCAACCTGTCTGGGGGTCAAAAACAGCGTTTGGCGATCGCCCGTGCGCTGCTCGTCCAACCGAAAATTCTGATCCTGGATGACAGCACCAGCTCGGTCGACGTCGAAACCGAGACGCGCATTCAGGACGCGCTCAACGAGCAGATGGGCGACTGCACCACCTTCATCGTCGCGCAGCGGATCAGCACGGTGCTCAACGCCGACCGGATCTTCGTGCTTGAGCATGGGTGCATCGCGGCTGCCGGAACCCATACGGAACTGCTCAACTCGAGTTCGATCTACCAGGAAATCTACGCCTCACAGCTGGGCGACGGTCCGGTGACGGCGGATGAACCGATGCAGGGGGGCGCATGACGGAAGCGAACCGCGGCGGATCGAGATCAACGCTGCGACCGGGCCTGCGCCGCGGGCATGCCCGGCCCGGTACGATTGAGAAGGCGCTCAACCCACGCCGTGCGATGCTGCGCCTGATCGACTACCTGCGCCCGTTCCTGCCCCTGCTGGGGGTCGTTTCCGTAATAATTCTCATCTATACCTTGTTGGGTCTGTTGGGGCCTTACCTGATGGGCGTGGCCATCGACCGGTTTATCTCGCGGAAGGATGCGGCCGGGCTGGCCCGCATCGCCGTCTTGATGCTGGTCGTTTATCTGGCCAATGGTGGAATGCAGGCTCTCGGAGACGCGTTGATGGCACGCATCTCCCAGCGTGCACTGCGGCAGATGCGGCAAGATCTTTTCGAACACCTGCAATCCCTCTCGCTGAGTTTCTACGATCACAATCCGGCCGGCCAGCTGATGAGCCGCCTGACCAACGACATCGATGCGATCAATCAAGCCGTATCCCAGAGCGTCACCTCGCTGCTGGCAGGCAGCCTGACTCTGGTCGGTATCCTGGTGGCGATGTTCCTGCTCAACCACTGGCTGGCGCTCGCTTCGATCGTGGTCGTACCGCTCACGTTCTGGTTCACGGGCTTCGTGGCGCGCTACACCCGCCGCGGTTTCCGCCGCTTGCAGCACGAACTGGGAAACCTGAACGGCACCATGGAGGAAACCATCTCGGGGCAGCGCGTCGTGAAAGCCTTCCGCCGGGCGGATCTGACGCTGGCAGCCTTTGAGCGCGACAACAGGGCTGTCTATGAAGCGGGGCTGTACGCCAACACCTATGCCCTGCTGCTGATGCCGCTCACCAATGTCCTCGGCAATCTCTTCGTCATCGTCCTCGCGGGTTTCGGCGGCTGGCTGGCGCTGCGCGGGCTGGCGACGGTGGGCATGATCGCAACCTTCATCAGCTACGGTCAGCGCTTCATTCAACCGCTGCGCCAGCTGGCCAATATCTATAACGATGTGCAGGCGGCGCTGGCTGGCGCAGAAAGAGTCTTTGAAATTCTGGATACCCAACCCGAACTTCCCAATCCACCGTCTGCACTTGCTCTCGATACGATTCGTGGTGACGTGAGCTTCGACCATGTGGACTTCAGCTACCATCCCGGAACTCCGGTCATCAAGGATATGTCTCTGGAGGCGGCTGCCGGGCAGACGATCGCGCTGGTCGGCCCCACCGGGGCCGGCAAGACGACGATGGTCAACTTGCTCTCACGCTTCTATGATGTCGACCGTGGGCATGTAACCATCGATGGTCACGATATCCGCAGCGTGACCAAGGCCAGCCTGCGCCGCCAGTTGGGGATTGTGCTCCAGGATTCATTCCTCTTCACCGATACCGTCATGGAGAACATCCGCTACGGCAGGCTGGACGCGACGGACGATGAGTGCATTCAGGCGGCGGTCAACGCCGATGCCGACTATTTCATCCGGCAGCTGCCCAACGGCTACCAGACGAAACTGTTGGAACGCGGCAGCAACTTGAGCCAGGGTCAGCGCCAGCTGATCACGATCGCGCGTGCCATTCTGGCGGACCCGCGCATTCTCATCCTGGATGAAGCCACCAGCAGCGTCGACACCCGCACCGAAGCGCGCATCCAGTTTGCCCTGCTGCGGTTGATGGAGGGTCGGACGAGCTTCGTGATCGCCCACCGTCTCAGCACTATCCGGGGCGCCGATGAGCTGGTCGTCATCCGGGATGGCCGGATCGTTGAACGCGGTGACCATTCCAGCCTGCTCGCCGCGCGCGGCGTGTACTACCAGCTCTACATGAGCCAGTTCAAGGGTTTCGCGACCTGACGTTCGGGACCGAGAAGCCGTCCCATCCCTGCTCGAGGTAAGAGCAGTTTCCAGGCTACCTCTACGATCCGACTCAGCCTGTCCTATGCAATTCGTCACAAATGGAGCCTCCATTCGTCTTCAGCTTCCGTAAAACTATTGACACAAAGTCACTAGAGGCGTACCCTGCAGGCAGACCATGATGCAGGGACAGGGAACGGGACGAGGCCGGGGACGTGGCCGGCGGCGGAGACGGCGTGTGCTGCAATTTTTGCAGCCCTGCCTGCTGCTGCTGCTCCAGGATGGCGCAGCGCACGGCTACGCCTTGCTAGCCGAACTGGAACGCTTCGGCTTCGACGTTGAACGAGTCGATCCAACGCTCATATACCGTGCTCTGCGCGAGATGGAGCAGGCGGGTTGGGTCCAATCCTCCTGGGACGAGAGCGAAAGCATGGGTCCCCGCCGGCGTGTCTACAGCCTGCTGGAAGAAGGTCATCGACAGCTCCAGCTCTGGGTTGAGGACCTGCGGCGCACGCGGACGGAAATCGACCGGTTGTTGAACGAGTACCGGGAGGCAAAGGATCCCCAGAGTTCTTGAACGGGTACTTTGCTCGACCGGTGCTAGATCGAGCGGCAAGGCGGACTGATCGATAGATGGAAGGAGGTTCATGATGCGAGTCTTCCGATGTTCTGATTGTGAACACACCTGGGAACTTCCACATGGAAGCGGTGGCCGGGGGGTCGACCTGGTCTGCCCGCAGTGTGGGAGCAAAGCTGTTCACCGCACCGAAACGGGAGCCGGGTGGCGCGGGCGCTTCCGCAGCGGTTGGCGGGCTGGCGCCGATGATTCGACGGCTGCTCCCCAGCGTGGCGGGGGCCGAGGTTCCTGGAGAGGGCGGTCGGGGAGATAACCGAGATGAAGGTTGCCATTACTGCAAAGGAGCCCGATGCAAAGGCTCCGATCGAGCGCCGTTTCGGCCGCTGTGCGTACTTCATCGTTTTCGACTCTGTCTCCAAGACCTGGCAGGCGCAGGCCAACCCGGCTGCCGAAGCCAGCGGCGGCGCCGGGGCTCGTGCGGTGCAGTTTCTCAGCGATCTGGGCGTGGAAGCCGTCGTCAGTGTCGATTTCGGCCCGAAGGCATTTCGTGCTCTCCAGGCGGCGGGCATCAAGCCCTACACCGCGGATAATGGCCGGGCCGACGGCCTGCTGGAAAAATTCCTGGCCGGAACGCTGCGAGAAGTCACGGAGAGTCAGGGGTCAGGGCGGGGTGGAAAGCGCAGATGAGCACGATTGCCGTGGCGAGCGGAAAGGGCGGTACCGGCAAGACGACCA